>VAXU01000033.1 GCA_005885125.1 Actinomycetota bacterium | reverse complement strand
ATCGCGTCGGAGAGGACGTCGCCGATCTCGCGGTCACGCGAAGAGACGGTCGCGACACGCGCGATGTCCTCCTTGCCGGAGATCTCCTTGGACTGCGACTTGAGCGACTCGACGACCTGCTCGACGGCGCGCTCGATCCCACGCTTGATCGCCATCGGGTTCGCACCCGCGGCGACGTTGCGGAGACCGTCCTTGACGATTGCCTGGGCCAGGACGGTCGCGGTCGTCGTGCCGTCGCCGGCGACGTCGTTCGTCGAGGTGGCGACCTCACGCACGAGCTGGGCGCCCTGGTTCTCGAAGACGTCCTCGACCTCGATCTCGCGTGCGATCGTGACGCCGTCGTTGGTGATCGTCGGCGCGCCGAACTTCTTGTCCAGCACGACGTACCGACCCTTCGGGCCAAGGGTGACCTTGACCGCGTCGGCCAGGATGTTCACGCCGCGCTCGAGCGCGCGCCGCGCATCCTCGTTGAACTTCAGCTCCTTGTGAGCCATCGAACTGCGTTCCTCCTCTGGTTAGGCGGTAGCGCCCGCCATCTCTTTCTTCTTCGAAGACTTCGACCCCGTGCTGATGACCTTGGCAAGGACATCCGACTCACGCAGGATCAAAACCTCGTCGGTCCCGAGCTTGATCTCGGTCCCGCCGTACTTGCTGAAGATGACCTCGTCGCCTTCGGCGACGTCCATCTTGATGTACTTCCCGTCTTCGTCCCTCGAACCGGGACCAACGGCCAGGACGCGCCCGCGCTGCGGCTTCTCCTTCGCCGTGTCGGGCAGCACGATGCCGCTGATGGTCGTCTCTTCCTCATCGAGGACCTCGACGATCAGGCGGTCACCAAGCGGCTGCAGGTTCATCCATCTCCTCCTGTTCAGACGACTTTGTGACAGTTACTGGCACTCTCTGGGTGGGAGTGCCAGGGCATTGTACCGACGATTCGACTCGCCGTGCAAGCGGCCAAGCAACAGTCTGTTACAAAGTGGTGGTGCGCCGTGAGTTTTCGGCTGGCGGGGTGGTCGTTCGGAGGCTGCGAGGCCGATGGGTCCTTGCGGCGATTCGTCCCGGAGGCAAGCCGGACGGCACCTGGGCGCTGCCGAAGGGCTTGATCGGCCCCGGCGAGGGCGCGGAGGCTACGGCGCTCCGGGAGGTGGCCGAGGAGACCGGCATCGAGGCGATCCCCGTCGAGAAGCTCGGCGACGTCCGGTACGTCTACACCTGGGCCGGGGAGCGGGTCTTCAAGATCGTGAGCTTCTTCCTCTTCCGCTACGTGCGGGGGCGGCTCGGGGACATTCCCCCGGAGCACGCGCACGAGGTCGCCGAGGTCAGGTGGCTGCCGCTGGACGAGGCGCCGAAGCTCCTCGCCTACAAGGGGGAGCGCGAGATGGCGGCCAAGGCACTCGACCGTTTAGGCTCCGCCGGATGACGGAGGCGGAGCGTCCCACTCCACCAGAGGAGACCCGTTTCCGGCGCGGCGTCCGGTACACGCACCGGACGGGGCTCTACGTCGCTGTGGCCGTCGCAATTGCGACCGTCGTCTTCCTGATCCTCCTGGTCGTCCAGAATTCACGGCACGTAAAGGTCGACTACGTCTTCGGGACCTCCCACACGCGGTTGATCTGGCTGATCGTCGTCACCGGCTTCCTTGGCTGGGTGCTCGGACTGGCGACCTCGTACCTCGTCCGCCGCCGCACCCGCCGGCCCCGTTGAGCGAGCCCATGTACGCGCTGAACTTCTACTCCAAGGTGGTGGCCGAGCAGCTGCGGACGCAGCGCAAGACGGCGACGATCCGTCTCGGCGACAAGGCCGGGAAGTACCGGAAGGGGATGGTCGTGCAGGTACTCGTCGGAGCGCGCTTCGGTGCGCGGGAGAAGGTCTTCGACGCCGTGATCGACAAGGTCGAGGTGAAGACCCTCGGGGAACTCTCACCGCGGGAGATCGAGCACGACAACCCGGAGATCCGCCGCACCGAGGACATGGCGACGTTCCTGTCGCAGCTCTACAACCGCGAGGTAACGCCGGACGACACCGTGACGGTGATCCGGTTCTCGCAGATCGTCAACCCGCACGGCGTCTGATCCAAGGGTCTGATCCTCCGGGTCAGACCCGCTTTCGGATCCGCGTCCCGAAGAGCTCAGCAGGACGAAGCGGTTTCCCGCATTCCTCGCACTCCACCGCAAATGCGGAGCTGAAGGGCGCGTTACAGGAGGCACAGCGACGCAAGACGCGTCCGCCGCACTGGGCGCATTCGTCCGGCACTTCCGCCTCGAACTCCTCGAACCACCGCCACGCCGCACCGCACGAAAGGCAGAACGCGGCCCAGTCGCCGAGCACCTTGCGGCGCTCCTGCCGGAGCCAGTCCGCCGCCTTGCTCACTACCGGTTCTGCAGCGTGTCGAGCCCGACCGCGAGCGCGACGGCGACGCGCCGGTCGAGCTTGCGCTCGTGATCGCCGGACAGGTCGAGAACGTAGCGATCGCGCAGCTGGAACTTCCTGTTCATGGCACCCACGACGCGGTCGTCGACGAGGATGTCGAAGTTGTAGGGGATCGGGATCAGCCCGCCGAAGTCCGGGACGAAATCGATCACGCGACGTGCGATCGCCGCGACCTGAGAGCGCTCGCGTGCGATGGCGACCTCCTGCTCCTGCGCGTCGCGAACGCGCCACGTGGAGCGGAGGAGCGACTTGCCGAACACGTGCTCGAGTGTGCCGATGCGCTGCTCCGCGTCGGCGAGGACGTCGTAGCGCGAGCCGCCCGTATCGAGCCACGTGCGAGCCTTGATGCGGAAGAGCTCCCGCGACTCCGACTCGTCGGCGTAGAACCGGATGTCCTCCTTGATCGCCAGCTTCTTCTGGCGGACGAACGCGATCGGCCCGCCGGCCGGTGTCTCTCCCGCGGCAAGAGGTGTGATGCGGTAGAGGTTCGCGATCGGCCGAATCAGCTGATCGACGAGGAAGCGATCGTGATGAAACCCGTCCTGGCTGCTCACGCCGGGATCGTAACCGCGACCGTTAGAGTTCGACCGCATGGCCATCGCCCGTGAAGCCGAGCCCGTCGGCTCTCTGAGGGAGGTCCGGGAGGCGGGTCTCGACCGAGACGACCTGCTCCAGGTCTACCGCAACATGATCCTGACGCGGGGGATCGAGGAGCGCGGGCACATCCTCTACCGCCAGGGAAAGATCCCCGGCTCGTTCTACACGGGTCGCGGCAACGAGGCGGCCGCAGTCGGCGTCGCGACGGCAATGGGCCCGGACGACGTCGGCACGCCCCTCCACCGCGACATGGGCGTCCACGTGACCCGTGGCATCGAGCCGTGGCGGATCTTCGCCCAGTACATGGGCCGCGTCGACGGACCGACGCGCGGGAGGGACGGCAACGTCCACATGGCGGACTCGAACCTCGGGCTGATCGCGATGGTCAGCCACCTGCCCGCGATGCTTCCCGTCGCGGTCGGCGCGGCGCTCGCGTTCCGGATTCGCGAGGAGAAGCGCGCCGCGGTCGCATGGTTCGGCGAAGGCGCCTCGGCGCGCGGCGACTGCCACGAGGGCATGACGCTCGCAGGCGTCCGCAAGCTGCCGGTCGTGTTCGTCTGTGACAACAACCAGTGGGCGTACTCCACGCCGACACATCTCGAGTTCGCGACCGAGCACGTCGCCGACCGCGCCGAGGCCTACGGCTTCGAGGGCATCGTCGTCGACGGCACCGACGTGCTCGCGGTATATCGCGAGGCGAAGCGCGCGATCGAAAAGGCGCGCTCGGGCGGCGGTCCGACGCTGATCGAGTCCGTGACTCTCCGCATGGAAGGCCACGCGGTGCACGACGACGCGTTCTACGTCCCCAAGCAGATGTTCGAGGAGTGGGCGAAGGCCGATCCGATCGAGCGGTTCCGCTCGTGGCTGCGCGAGAACGCGAACATGACGGACGAGGAGGAAGACGAGATCGCGTCCGAGGTGAAGAGGACGCTGACCGACGCGCTCAAGCGCGCAGATGAGTCACCGCTGCCGGAGCCGTCGCAACTGACGGAGGGCGTGTACGCCTCGCCCGAGGACCTCGACACGCCGCACCACAAGTGACAGTGGCTCCCCCGACCACATTTAGTGCGTCCCTCGCCCGCGATCTGGGGAACCACTAGTGGCGGAGCTGACGTACCTGCAGGCGATCTCCGACGGGTTGCGTACCGAGATGCGGCGCGACAAGCGCGTGTTCGTGATCGGCGAGGACGTCGGCGTCTACGGCGGCGCGTTCAAGGTGACGCTCGGCTTCCAGGAGGAATTCGGCCACTGGCGCGTGATCGACGCGCCCCTCGCCGAGACTGCGATCGTCGGAGCCTGCACCGGCGCGGCGATCATGGGCATGCGCCCCGTTGCGGAGATGCAGTTCGCGGACTTCATCTCCTGCGCCTGGGACCAGCTCGTGACCGTCGCCGCGAAGCAGCGCTGGCGCGCGGGCACGGCGGTCCCGATCGTCGTGCGGCTGCCGTCGGGCGGCGGCTTCTCGGGCGGACCGTTTCACTCGCAGAATCCCGAGTCGTCCTTCGCGCACGTCCCCGGCCTGAAGTGCGTCTGCCCGGCGACGCCCGAGGACGCCAAGGGCCTCCTGATCAGCGCGATCGAGGATCCGAACCCCGTCCTCTACTTCGAGCACAAGCACCTCTACCGGCGGATCAAGGCCGAGGTGCCCGAGGAGCGTTACACCGTTCCGATCGGGAAGGCGCGCACGCACCAGGAGGGCGACGACGTCACGGTCGTGACGTGGGGCGCGATGGTCTATACGGCCGAGGAGGCCGCGAAGCAGCTGGACGACGTGTCGGTGGAGATCGTCGACCTGCGCACTGTCATGCCGTGGGACAAGGCGGCGGTGCTCGAGTCGGTGCGGAAGACGTCCAAGGTACTCGTCCTGCACGAGGACACTCGCACGGGCGGCTTCGGCGCGGAGATCGCAGCCACGATCGCAGAGGACGCGTTCGAGGATCTCGATGCGCCCGTGAAGCGGATCGCAGCGCCCGACACGCCCGTCCCGTTCTCGCCGCCGCTCGAGAAGGCGTTCATCCCACAGGTCGAGGACGTCGCCGCAGGCCTGCGTGAGCTGGCCGAGTACTAGGAGAGAGGATGGCTACCGAAACCGCAGTCGACGTCGTGATGCCGCAGATGGGCGTCTCCGTGTCGGAGGGGACGATCACCAAGTGGCTGAGGCAGCAAGGCGAGCAGATCGAGGCCGACGAGCCGCTGCTCGAGATCTCGACGGACAAGGTCGACACCGAGGTTCCGTCGCCGGCGAGCGGGACGCTGACGCAGATCCTCGTGCAGGAAGGCGAGACGGTCCCGGTCGGCACGAAGGTCGGTCAGATCGGCGGATCGGCGGCGGGTGACGGTGCGGCGCCAAGCGCTCCCCCGCCGCAGGAGTCGCCGTCCGAGCCTGCAACCCAACAGGCCGCCGACGCGTCGATGGCGGCGGCCCGCGAAGGTGTCGGCGAGGTCGCGCCGAGCGTGGAGGCCGCGCCCGAGCCGGCCGAAGCCGCACGCGCCGCCGAGGCCGCGACGACGAACGGCAAGACGTTCGTGTCTCCGGTCGTCGCCCGGATCGCGTCCGAGCACGGCGTCGACCCGAGCCAGGTACGGGGAACGGGCCGCGGCGGCCGCGTGACGAAGAAGGACATCCTGAACTTCATCGAGTCGGGCGCGCCCGCGCAGCCGCCCGCTCCTGCGGCCGAGCCCGCAGCGGCGCCGCAACCCGCTGTTGCGCCGGCAGCTCCGGCAGCTCCCCCCGCGCCGCAGCCGGCAGCGGCGGCACCTGCGCCGGCCGGCGCGGGCGAGGGCTTGGAGCCGATGACCGCGATGCGGCGCGGGATCGCCGAGCACATGCGCCGCTCCCTCGACACGTCCGCGCACGTGACCACCGTCTTCGAGGTCGACATGTCGAAGGTCGTCGCAGTCCGCAGGAAGTTGAAGCCGGAGTACGAGAAGAGCTACGGGGTCAACCCGACGTACCTTGCGTTCATCGCGCGCGCGACGGTCGAGACGATCAAGAACTGGCCGTGGGTCAACGGCGAGATCCGCGGGGACAAGATCGTGACGAAGAGCTACGTCAACCTCGGGATCGCCGTTGCGCTCGAGGGTGGCAAGGGACTGATCGTCCCCGTGATCAAGAACGCTGAAGGGCTGAACCTCCTCGGGATGTCGCGCGCGATCGCCGACATCGCCGAGCGCGCGCGGACGAAGAAGCTGACGCCCGACGACGTGCAGGGCGGCTCGTTCACGATCACGAACCCCGGCGGCTGGGGCGCGATCATGGGCACGCCGATCATCAGCCAGCCGCAGGTGGCGATCCTGGACGTGGAAGCGCTGGTGAAGCGCGCAGTGGTCGTCCCGGACGACCGCGGCAACGACTCGATCGCGATCCGGCCGATGATGAATCTCTGCCTCTCGTACGACCATCGCCTCGTCGACGGCGCGTACGCCGCGCAGTTCATGAAGGAGTTACGCGAGAACCTCGAGAGCTGGGACGAGTCCGCCTACTAGCGACCCGGCCGGCGCGGACATGTCTGGGGACTGTCCCCTGCCGTGGCTGAAACAGACGGCTGTGGAACAAACGTCACACTCTTTTTCCATTCGGGGTCAGACCGTGGTGTTTTCAGCGTTGGCCGAAATGCGGTTGGGGACGGCTAGGCTGATCGCGTGAGCGCCGGCGCATATCTGCTCGAGCTCGGCCTCGTGCCTTACCACGAAGCGTGGGACTTGCAGCGGTCGCTCGCCGGCGCGGTCTCGCAGGGGGCGATTCCGGACACGGTGATCTTCCTCGAGCACCCGCCGGTCGTGACGCTCGGCCGGCGGACGGACGAAGGCGAGCTGCACGTGCCCGAGGGGGCCGAAGTCGACGTCGTCGAGACCGACCGCGGCGGCAAGTCCACCTTCCACGGGCCCGGACAGCTCGTTTGCTACCCGATCCTCGACCTCCGCCGGCACGGGAAGGACGTGAAGAAGTACGTGCGCGACCTCGAGGAGGCGCTGATTCGCACGCTCGCGTCGCTCGGGCTCGAGGGCGTCCGCTTCGACGGGCTGACCGGCGTGTGGCTGCACCCGCCGCCGCGGAAGATCGCCTCGATCGGCGTCCACATCTCACGCTGGGTCACGACCCACGGGTATGCGCTGAACGTCGACCTCGACCCCGCGCCGTTCACGGACTGGATCACGGCCTGCGGTCTCGAGGATGCTGCGTTCACCACGATCGCCCGCGAACTCGGCCGTCCTGTGACCGTCGACGACGTGCGACCGCTCGCCCGCGACGCGATCGGAGAAGTCTTCGAACTGGAGCTCGAGCCGCTTCCCGCCGAGGATGGGCCCGGGCTTTGGGTGCAGCCGATCCACCGGCAGCTGGCCGCCCGATGAATCCCGCGCTCGAGGAGGCGGCCAGGCTGTACGACGCGGCGGCGGCGGAACTCGATCTGGCTACACGCCACTGCGAGGTTTCCGCGAAGCACTTCCGAAACGGCGAGGTGCCACGCGGCGCAGCGCACGCGTGGGCTGCGCTCGGCCACATTCGCGAGGCCGAGGAACGACTCGATTCGCAGGCGCGGACGCACGCCGGACGCTCGACCGTAGACTGAAGGCGATGCAGACGTCGCTGCCTGTCGCAGAGCGCCCGCGCCGGCCCGAGTGGATGAAGGTGCGCGCGCCGAGCGCGAGCTCCAAGTACTTCGACGTCAAGAAGCTGATCCACGGAGCGAGCCTGCACACGATCTGCGAGGAGGCGCGCTGCCCGAACATCGCCGAGTGCTGGGGACGCGGGACGGCGACCTTCCAGATCCTCGGAGACACCTGCACGCGGGCGTGCCGGTACTGCTACGTCCACTCGGGCAAGCCCGACGGCCCGCCCGATCCGCTCGAGCCGCTCCGCCTCGCGAACACCGCAGCCCAGATGGGGCTGACGCACGTGGTCGTCACCTCGGTCGACCGTGACGATCTAGCCGACCGCGGCGCGGCGCACTACGCCGCGACGATCCGCGCGCTGAAGCGCAAGGTTCCAGGCGCGTCGGTCGAGGTCCTGACGCCAGACTTCCTCGACGTGGAAGAGGACGCTCTCCGCGTCGTGCTCGCCGAACGCCCGGATGTCTTCAATCACAACATCGAGACCGTCCGCCGCCTCCATCCGAACATGCGCGGCGCTAAAGCGAGCTACGACAAGGCGTTGTGGCTGCTTGCCCGCGCGAAGGAGCTCGCGGACTATGCCGTCATGACGAAGTCCGGCATCATCGTCGGCCTCGGCGAGACGAACGACGAGGTCGTCGAGACGATGCGCGACCTGCGCGCGCACGGCGTCGACGTCATCACGATCGGCCAGTACCTGCAGCCCTCAACGAAGCACGCGAAGATCGACCGCTGGGTCCATCCCGACGAGTTCCGCTGGTTCCGCGAGCAAGGCGAGGCGCTCGGCTTCGGCTCGGTGTTCGCCGGCCCGCTCGTTCGTTCGTCGTACCGCGCCGACGAGCAGCGCCATGCCGCGGCGACCGGGCGCGGCGCGCTCGCGTACTAAAGAGACGGGCCGCCCGGAGGCGGCCCTTCTCCTGGGTGATCCGGACTGCTCGAGCTACGGCGTGTAGATCGTCGTGTAGACGTCCTGATTCGCCCGCGTGCCGCCCGAGTTCGGGTTGCCGCGGAAGTCCGTCCACACGGGGTGGGCTTTTCCGTTCGAGCCGAACGCGATCTGCGAGTAGTCGCCGATGAACGAGCCGTTGGCGAACTCGACGTACGGGTTCGAGCCTTCGGTCGTCAGCCGCGTCTCCGTGCCGTAGTTGTTCGACGAGGTCCGCGCCGCATAATCGAGGCAGACGTCGATCGTCGACGGCACGCCCTCGGTGGCGCTGCCGCTACCCGTCACCAGGTTGCAAAGCGACGGGTTGTGGGCTGCCCCGTAGGCCCGCGTGTAGTACGAGACTGCGATCTTTCCCATGTTGGCGGCCACGCCCGGGAAGACCACGTCGCCGTCGCTGATCACCTGTGGCGCCGAGAAGGACGTCCCGTTCGAGGACGTGACGAGCACGAGCTTGGCGTTCGTCGTGCCGACGAACGAGGACGAGCCCGAGCCGCAGTTGCCTGCGCCCCGATCGTCCGCCCAGGCGATCGCGAGCTTCCCGTTGGTCGGATCGATCGAGAACGACGGGTAGCTGTTCAGGCGGAAGTGCTCCCCGGTCAGCGTCTGCGAGCCGAACGTCGGGTAGCAGTCCACGTCGTCGTAGACGCGTCCGACTTCCGTGTTCGTGAAGGTCTGGCCGTCGTCGGTGGAGCGCGCGATCACGGTCGCGTCCTGCGTGAAGCCGCTCGCAGGGGATGCGCCCTCGTACGCAACGTAGAGCGTCCCGTCTGGGGCGTACTGCGGCATCGAGCCCTGGTCGAAGGGATGCGCCCGGTCCGAAACCGGCGTCCCCTGGCGGTTCCAGGTCTTGCCGCCGTCCCTGGAGAACGCCATCACGATCGGCGACTCGCGGTATCCGGCCTGCTGCGGACCGAGGTTGAAGCGGGTCCACGTGACCACGACCCTGCCGTCGGGACCCGCGGTGATGAACTCCTTGTCGTTCAGGAAGACGCCCTCGGTGTAGGCGACCATGTTCGGCTGACCCCAGGTCACGCCGCCGTCGTGTGAGACGCTGACGGCGATCCCACTCGCGGCGCTGACACGGCTGAAGACGAGGTTCGCGTAGTAGGCCGTGCCGTCGGGCCCGAAGGCCATCGCCGGGTCACCCGCGGCGTCGACGCGCTTGAAGTTGCCCTGACCGCCTGTCGCCGCGGTCAGCCCCGGCACGATCGCGTTCGTCCAGTGCGCGCCGCCGTCGAAGCTCGCGTACGCACCGCCCATCGCGTCGTTGAGGCCCTGGAAGTCGCAGCAGACGCGGTAGTCGTTCGCACCGGCAATGATGTTGTCGAAATTCGTGGGGTTGACCGCGACGGTCGTCTCGTTCTGCGGCGTGCGGCAGCCGAAGTTCGAGAAACCGCTGTTGTTCACGGGGTCACCGACGATCACGTCGACGTTCGACGTCGCTGCGTAGGGATTCACCGTGTTGAACTGCGACGACCGGCACAGTCCCGCCGCCAGGATCGGCGAGTCGAGCGGTTGCCCGTCGTCGCCCTGCACCCACGGCGCGTTGATCGTCGGCTGGAACTTCCACCCTCCCGACGAAGCGGTCGCCTGTGGCGCGAAGATGACCAGGCCCACAACGGCAAGCGCGAGCCCGAGCCGGATGCTCCGAAGCATGTGTCTCCTCTCCCCGTTTAGATGCCCTTTTGAGGCGCAGGGAGTGTAGAGCCCCCGCGCGGAGAGTGTCGAGAGAAACGGCTCAGCCGTTCGGCTTGGCCATCGCGCGGTAGTCGAGCGCCTTGTCGAGCACGTCTTCGGCGACGCCCCGTTCACGTGCGACCTCGCGCAGCGATCGGCCGGACGCCGCTGCTTCCTTGACGATCTCACTCGCAGCGTCGTAGCCGATATACGGATTCAGCGCCGTCGCGGCGGACAGCGTCAGCTCCGCGTAGCGCTCGCACAATTCGCGGTTCGCCTCGATGCCGTCGACGCACTTCTCCGCGAGCAACCGCGACGCCGACGCGAGCAACTTCACAGACTGGAGCAGGTTGCGCGCGAGCAGCGGCACGAAGACGTTCAACTCGAAGTGTCCCTGCATCCCGCCGATCGCGATCGCCGCGTCGTTGCCGATCACCTGCGCGGACACCTGCGTCACGACCTCGGGGATGACCGGGTTGACCTTCCCCGGCATGATCGAGCTCCCCTTCTGGAGCTCCGGCAGGAAGATCTCCGCCAGCCCGGCTCGCGGCCCCGAGCCCATCAGGCGCAGGTCGTTCGCGATCTTCGTCAGAGAAACGGCGACCGTCTTCAGCGCGCCCGACGTCTCGACGAGGCTGTCCCTCGCGGCCTGCGCCTCGAACGGATCTGCCGGGGCCGAGATCGTGAGGCCGGTCTCCTCCGCCAGACGTCTGCGCACACGCGCTGCGAACTCGGGATGCGTGTTGAGGCCGGTACCGGTTGCCGTGCCGCCGAGTGGAATCTGGCCGAGACGCTCGAGGGTCGAGCCGACGCGGTCATAGCCTTGGCGCACCTGCGCCGCATAGCCGCCGAACTCCTGCCCCAGGGTGACCGGTACCGCGTCCATCAGGTGCGTGCGCCCCGACTTGACGACGTCGTCGAACTCCGCCGCTTTGCCCTGCAACGCGTCTGCCAGCCGCTGGAGGGCCGGAAGCAAGTCGTTCGTGATCTCGTCCAGCGCGGCGAGATGGACGGCAGAAGGAAACACGTCGTTCGAGGACTGGCCCATGTTCACGTCGTCGTTCGCGTGCACGCCCTCGCCGGCAAGCGATGCGACCACCTCGTTGGCGTTCATGTTCGAGGAGGTCCCCGAGCCGGTCTGGAACACGTCGATCGGAAACTGGTCGTCGAGCTCGCCGACGGCGACGCGGTCAGCCGCCTGCGCGATCCGCTGGGCCTTCTCCTCGTCGAGCAGACCGAGCTCGGCATTGACGCGCGCCGCGGCGGCCTTGATCCGCCCGAGCCAGTGCGCCACCGGCGGCGGGATCGGTTCCCCGGAAACCTGGAAGTTGGCGATCGCCTTGGCCGTCTCTCCGCCCCAGAGTTGCTGCCGCGACTCCGTCTGAGCCATGCAATCGAGTTTACTGCCGGGTGTGCGCGCCAGAGATCTCGGGATTCGCATCGGCGCGCTCGAGCCGGGCCCGCTGGACGCGATTACCGACGTGGCGGGCATCCGTGTCGGTCACGTGACGCTGATCGAGGGAACCGACGTGCGCACCGGCGTGACGGTCGTCGTACCGCCTGAGCTGCCGTTGTTCGCCGGCTGCCACCGCCTGAACGGCAACGGCGAGCTGACCGGCCTCGAGTGGGTGCGCGAGTCGGGATTCCTGACGACGCCGATCGGGATCACGAACACGTTCAGCGTCGGCGTCGCGCGCGACGCCATCGCGGCCGAGAGTGCAGACGACGACGCGTGGGCGCTACCGGTTGTCGGAGAGACGTACGACGGATTCCTGAACGACGCGAAGGGCCAGCACGTCACGGCCGGGCACACACGCCGTGCGCTCGCCGAGGCGTCCGCAGGCCCGGTTGCCGAAGGAAACGTCGGCGGGGGAACGGGAATGATCTGCCACGGCTTCAAGGGAGGCATCGGAACGGCATCGCGGAAGGCGGGCGACCACGTCGTCGGAGTCCTCGTGCAGGCGAATCACGGGCGCCGATCGCGCTTTCGCGTCAACGGCATTCCGGTCGGCGAGCGGATCGGCGATCGAATCAGGACACCGAACTACGACGACGCGGGCTCGATCATCGGCATCGTGGCCGCCGACGCTCCGCTCCTGCCCCATCAATGCGACCGACTCGCCCAGCGCGCCGGTCTCGGTGTCGCGCGCATGGGCGGCATGGGTGAGAACTCGAGCGGCGACCTCTTCTTCGCGTTCTCATCCGGCAACCGGGCGCTCGGGAGCCCGGATGCGAAGCTGGACGTGTCGATGCTTCCCAACGAGCGGATCGACCCGTTGTTCGAAGCGGTCGTCGACGCGACCGAGGAGGCGATCCTGAACGCGCTGCTCGCGGCCGAGACGATGACCGGGCGCGCGGGCCACACGGCCTTTGCACTCGACCCGGACGCGTTGCTCGAGACGCTTGCTACGCGAGCCTGAGCCGGCGCCGCTCGGGCGGGCGCAGGAGCAGTGCTTGGCGCTCGCTCTCGCTCAGCGACTCCGCGGGCGCCCAGCCCAGGTAGCCGCAGCGAGGGCACTCCGGGTGTGCATGCCGCATGGCGGAATCCGAAGCGTGCCTCGTCGTGCCGCAGCGAAGGCACTCCACTAGGACCAACCCCATGCAGCCCAGCGTGGTCGAGCCCGTGCGGCGGCGCCTCCCCCGAAATGGGGAGGCACGGCCGCTCCGGGTCCTAGGGCTTGAGGGTGGCCGACCAGACGTCCTGCGAGAGCGGACCGTTGCCCGTCCAGGCAGTCGCCACGAGGTTCGCCAGGGAGTCGACCCCCGATGTAGTCGCCCATGAACGCCGAGTGCCCAGGCCCGCGAGGGGACTGGGAGTCCCCGTTGATCCCACCCTGGAGGACGGTCTGGGACATCGCCGTCCCGCCGGGCGCGATCTGGCCGTAGTCGGCGTTCATCAGCCCGGTGGACTCGTCGTAGTCGTAGTACACCGTGTCGATACGACCTGCGGGTGTCACCGACATCCACGGCATCACCTGGTCCCGCGAGCCGCTCGTCAGCTGCAGCTGCGTCGGGAACGACGCGCCGTGGTCGGTCGACTTCGCCAGGTACAGGTGGAGGTACCCGCTGACGTAGTCGCCGGTCAGCTCGTACACCGTGCCCGCGGCGTCGACGCGGATCGAGCCCTGCATGGACGTCCGCCAGGTCTCGCCCGGAAGCGTGATCGGCGCCGGCACGAGGTCCCGGACCTTGACGCTGTGCGTGAACGCGGTCTCCCCTGGACGGAGCTGGCTGACGACAACAGCCTGCTCACTCCACTCATTGACGTGTTGCCAGATGCCTGACGTCGAATAGATGGTTCCGTCGGGCGCGCCCGCAAGAGACTCGTCGAAGACGTCCGGCGCGTTCGACTTGTAGTCCGCCGCGATCCGATACGGGCCCGACCAACTCGTGCCCGTCGAATCGGAGACCAGTGCGAATGAGTTCGCCTGGAGGCCGCTCCACGCCGTGTAGGCGATCAGCGCGCGATTGTTGTAGTGGTCGATCGTCATCATCGGGTGGTCGAGATTGCCGGCCTTTGTCTCGGCCGACGTGACGATCTGGGCCGGAGCCCAGGTCTGGCCACCGTTCGTCGACGTCGTCACGAAGATCGCCGTCGGCTTCTTGTTCGACCACGCGTTGCAGGTGAAGACCGCCTTGCCGTCGTTGAGGAAGCCAACGGACGGATCGCCGGCGCCGAAGTCGTACGTGGGGTTGCCGCCGGCCGGGGTCATCCCGCGCAGCCAGTCGGTGTGCCACGTCTTCCCGCCGTCGTTCGTCCAGCCGACGCCGCACGAGTTCCCGACCCCGTAGTCGTTCCAGCCGGCGATCATGTTCTGCGGATTCGTCGAGTTGATCGCGATGTCGACCTCGTTGTCGCCGTTGTCGGCGGGGCCGTCATTCGAAATGTTCGTCGTGGTCAGGACGCGCGAACCGCCCTGGGCGGCCGTTGCACCGACCGCGAATGCGAGTGCCACGAACAGCGCGCCAAGGATCCTCGGTTTCAACTCCCCCTCCTCTGTTGCTCCCTCCCGTCGACGAGCTTAACGGCCGGGTTCGCTCAGCGCCTCGGCCGGCGTCTGGGCTACCCGTTCGGCGGCGTCGAGCAGCTCGTCCCACGTGCGAAGCTTGACGCGAGGGCGGCCGAGCTTCTCGCCTGCGGCCCGCTCGAGCTCGTCGATTCCCGTCCACCCCTCGTAGAGGACGGCTCGAACGCCGCGGTCGGCCAGCGTGGCCTCGACCGCGTCGGCCGTGACGTCCTCCCTGTGCCGGACACGCCCCGCGCGGACGTCCTCGAGCAGCAGGGCAACGGTCTCCGTCGCGTCCTTCTTGTTCGTGCCGATGATTCCCGTCGGCCCCCGTTTGATCCAGCCGGCGCAGTAGACCCCGGCGGCCGGCTTGTCGTCATCGTGGACGACACGGCCGCCCTCGTTGCGGATCGTGCCGCGTCGCTCGTCGAACGGGAGATCCGGGAGTGCCACGGCGCGATACCCGACGCTGCGGAAGACGAGACCGCACTCGACAGTCTCCCGCTCGTCGGTCGGCACTGCGACGAGACGGCCGTCCTGCTCCTCGAGCCGGTTGCGCACGAGCTCGATCGCCTCCACCTTCCCGTCGCCGTGAATGGCGACCGGCGAACGAAAGAACAGGAATCGAAGCGTGACCGGCTTGCCGGTGGCCTCGCGCTCTGCGAATTCGCGCAGCACATCGATGTTGCGGCGCGTGTTCGTGTCGTGCTCGAGCGCGGCCTCGCCGGCAGCGTCGAGCTCGAGGTCGGCGGAATCGACGCTGACATCCGCCCCCGCGAGCTCGCCCATCTCCTTCAGCTCCTGCGTCGTCCACGACGCCTGCGCCGGCCCTCGACGGCCGACGACAAGGATCTCACGCACCGTCGAGGCACCGATCGCTTCGATCGCTGGATCGGTCGTATCCGTCGGCGCGAGCTCCTCCGGTGTCAGCGCGAGCATGCGCGCGACATCGAGGGCGACGTTCCCGTTCCCGATCACGACCGCGCGCTCGGCGTTCAAATCGAACGCGATATCCTGGAAGTCGGGGTGGCCGTTGTACCAGGCGACGAACTCGGTCGCGGACCACGATCCGCGGAGATCCTCGCCGGGAATGCCCAGACGGCGATCGGTCTGGGAGCCGACGGCGTAGACGACGGCGTCGTAGAGGCGCACGAGATCCGTGTGCACGAGGTCGCGGCCGACTTCCACGTTGCCGAGGAACCTGAATCCGGGCTTGGCCGCGATGCGCTCGAACGCGCGCGAGACCGTCTTGAGCTTCGGATGGTCGGGCGCGACGCCGAGGCGGACGAGACCCCATGGCGTCGGCAGCCGCTCGATCATGTCGACCTCGATCGGGACGTCGGCGTCCAGCATTGCGGCGGCGGCGTAGAACCCGGCCGGGCCGGAGCCGACGATCGCGACACGCAGCCGGTCGCTCATCCGGAAGAGACTAGAGCGGAGCTAGGCGCTGCAGCCGGAGCCGCAGCCGCCGACGTTCGCGTCGGCTTCGCCCTCTTCCACCTGGAAAGAGTGCCCGCAGCCGCATGAGGAGACCGCGTTCGGGTTGTTGATCGCGAAGCCGGCCTGCTCGATCGAGTCGACGAAGTCGATCTCCGCACCCATCAGATACGGGGCGCTGAACGGATCGACGACGACCTGCACGCCGTGCGCCTCGAACTCGTGGTCGCCCTCGACCGCGCCGCGGTCGAAACCGAGCCCGTACTGGAAACCGGAACACCCGCCGCCCTGAATCGCGACGCGCAGCACGTTGACGTCCGTCTCCTCGGCCATCAGCTGCTTGATCTTCGACGCCGCAGCCGGGGTCACGGACAGGAGTGGGGTGGTCTCGATGCGCTCTTGGAGTTCCATCGCACTCCCATCGTACCCCACGGTCCGGACTCTGAAATCCCCCGACTTTGTGACACTCGGCTCAGGCACGGTTGAGCCGTTTCGGACGCCCTTCGTGGCTTACCCTGGACCTGTTAGGTTCCCGGCGCTCGAGGGGAGGCACGGGTTGCTCGACAACTGGTTGCCGTTTCTGATCTACGGGGCGTTCGCCCTGATCATCCCCGCGTCGATGATCTACGCCTCGTTCGCGTTTGCCACCCGGCCGCACCGGCGAACGCGCGCCCGCGAGATCCCGTTCGAATCGGGCGTGTCCACCGGCCCTCCGCCCCAGCAGCGCTTCACGATCAGCTTCTACCTGACGGCGATGCTCTTCATCGTCATCCTCTTGATCGCCTACGTCTACGTCTGGCGGAAGGGCGCGCTCGAGTGGCAGTAGAGCGCCGGCTTCGCGACCACGGGCTGCAGTCCGAGCGGCTGCTCTGGCCGACGAAGGGCCCCGGCGTGTTCGAGCAGGAGGTCGCCGCGCTGGAGGACGCGGTCGGACTGACGACGCTCGAGAAGGCCGTCGCGTGGTCGCAGACGAAGTCGATGTGGCCCGACACGTTCGGGCTCGCGTGCTGCGCGATCGAGATGATGTCGATCGTCTCCGCCCGCTACGACCTCGCGCGATTCGGGATGGAGGCGTTCCGCGCGTCGCCCCGCCAGGCCGACCTGCTGATCGTCTCCGGGCGGGTCGTCCACAAGATGGCCGCGCCTCTCCGGCAGATCTACGACCAGATGCTCGAGCCGAAGTGGGTGATCGCGATGGGCGCGTGCGAGCTCGGGCGGGATGTTCAACAACTACACGACGCTGCAGGGCGTGGACAAGATCGTCGCGGTCGACATCCACGTGCCGGGTTGCCCGCCGCGGCCCGAGGCGCTGATGGAGGGAATCGTCCGCCTGCACGAGAAGGTGCTGGCAGGCGTTCCGCCCGCGTACGAGATCCGCGGGGTGGCGAGCTGAGCTACAACCGCGTCCCGGGGCTCGTCGAGGTGAAGGAGGCGCACGGCGAGACGACGCTCGTGGTCGACCCTGCGCGGCTCGTCGAAGCGGCGCTCCACCTCCGGGACGAGGTCGGCTTCGACTTTCTCTCGGACATCTCTGCGACCGATTACCTCGGCTGGGGCGGCAAGGGCGTCTCGGGCTACATCGGCACGCCGGGCGGACGCGATCTCAACCGTCCGTCCACTAGCGGGCTCCAGAAGCTCCCCGACCCGAAGCCGAAGCGCTTCAGCGTCAGCTATCACCTGCTCGCGATCCGCAGCGATCCGGCGCGCGTGCGGCTGCAGGTGTGGGTCGACGACGGCGAGCCCGTGCCGAGCGTCGTCTCGGTCTGGCCGACGGCCGACTGGCACGAGCGCGAGGCGTACGACCTGATGGGGATCGCCGTCGACGGCCACCCGAACCTGACGCGGATCCTGATGGACGACGACTGGGAAGGGCACCCGCTCCGCAAGGACTATCCGATCGGCGGCGAGCCGGTCCGCTTCTCCGGAGACGAATAAGTGGCTCTCGCGCCCGAACGCCCGCGGATCTACGAGGGCTCGCGCATCCCATCGCCGATCCCGACGGTGCCGTCAGAGCCGTGATCGGCTACCTCCACACCGGCTTCGAGAAGTCGATGGAGCAGAAGTCGTGGTGGAAGGCGATCACGTATCCGGCGCGAGTCGACTACGTCTCCTTCCAGTACAACGAGCTCGTCTTCGTCCTCGCAATCGAGAAGCTGCTCGAGATCGAGGTGCCGCCGCGCGCCACGTGGATGCGGATGCTGCTCTGCGAGCTGAACCGGATTCACTCGCACCTCGTCTGGCTCGGCACTGCGGGGCTCGAGCTGGGAGCGATCTCGATGTTCTGGTACTGCTTCCGCGAGCGGGACCGGATCCTCGACCTCTTCGAAATGGTCGGCGGGACTCGGATGCACACGCGGTACTTCCAGGCGGGCGGGCTGGCGGAGGACGTCCCGCCCGGCTTCTGGGACGAGTGCGCGAAGTTCGTCGAGATCATGCCGAAGGCGATCGACGACTACGAGGCGCTCGTCGACCGCAGCGAGATCTGGCTCGAGCGGACGAAGGGCCTGGGGCTGCTGTCGCGCGAGGACGCGATCGCGCTCGGCCAGTCCGGGCCGGTGCTGCGCGCCTCGGGCGTGCAGTGGGACCTCCGGCGCGCCGAGCCGTACCTCGCCTACGACCAGGTCGACTTCCGCGTCCCTGTCTACCACGGCGGCGACGTCTACGACCGTTACCGCGTCCGGATGGAAGAAATGCGCGAGTCCGTTCGGATCATCGACCAGGCGCTCCGGCGGATGCCGGACGGTCCCTGGATCGCGGACGACCGGAAAGTCGTGCTGCCGCCGCGCGAGGAGCTCCACACGTCGATGGAGTCCTTGATCCACCACTTCAAGATCGTCACGGAGGGCTATCGCGTGCCGGAGGGCGAGGTGTACGTCGCCGTCGAGTCCGCACGCGGTGAGCTCGGCTGCTATGCCGTCTCCGACGGCGGGCCCCGCCCGTGGCGCGTGAAGTTCCGCGCCCCGTCGTTCGTCGCGCTCGAAGCCACCGCAACGGCCGTGACGGACGCGCTCGTCGCGGACATGATCGCGGTCCTCGGCTCTCTCGACACGGTCATGGGCGAGTGCGACCGGTGAGCGCGTTCTACGACGAGGTCCAGGAGATCAAGGCGCAGTACCCGGACTGGCGCTCGGCGACGCTGCCCGCGCTCCGACTCGCGCAGGAGAAGCACGGCTACCTGTCCCCGGACGCGCTGCGCGAGTGCGCGGAAGCGCTCGGCACCACGCCGGCGTTCTGCGAATCCGTTGCCTCCTTTTACGACATGTACCACCTCCGGCCCGTCGGTCGTCACCTCGTCGAGGTCTGTACGAACGTCTCCTGCGCGCTCGTCGGCGCGCAACAGGTGCTAGAGGGATTCGAGCGCGAGCTCGGCATCCGCGCGGGCGAGACGACGGGCGACGGCGAGGTGACGCTGCGGACGATCGAGTGCCTCGGCGGCTGCGGATGGGCGACGATCGTCGCGATCGACAACAAGTACCGCACGCACGTGATGCCCGACGGCGTGCAGGCGATCGTCGAGGGGCTCCGCAATGGCGACTGAAGTCCGCGAGATCGTCATGGCCGACGCCGGCGAGCGCGACCTGACGAAGCTGGCGGAGTACGAGGCGATCGGCGGCTACCAGGCGCTGCAGAAGGCGCGGGGAATGACGCCGGCGGCGATCATCGACGAGCTGAATGCGTCGGAGCTCCGAGGGCGCGGGGGTGCGTTCTTCCCGACTTGGCGCAAGTGGAGCTTCGTCCCGAAGCCCGACCAGAACCCGAATCCGCACTACCTCGTCGTCAACGCCGACGAATCGGAGCCCGGCAGCTTCAAGGACAACGAGATCATGGCGCGCGTCCCGCACCGCTTCCTGGAGGGCTGCCTGATCACGGCGCATGCCGTCGACTCGCAGAACGTCTTCATCTACATCCGCGGGGAATACACGGGCCCGTACGAGGTTCTGGTCGGAGCGCTCGAGGAGTTGCACGCGCGGGCGGATCTCCGGGGCGACGTCACGATCGTCCTGCATCGCGGCGCAGGCGCGTACATCTGCGGCGAGGAGACGGCGCTGCTCGAGTCGCTCGAGGGCAAGCGGGGACAGCCGCGCACGAAACCGCCGTTCCCTGCCGTGCAAGGCCTCTACGCGTCGCCGACGGTCGTGAACAACGTCGAGACGATGGCGACGGTGCCGCCGATCATCACGATGGGCGGCGCGGAGTATGCGCAGCTCGGCGTCCCGTACTCGCGGGGGACGCGGCTCGTCTCGCTGTCGGGTCACGTTGCGAACGGCGGCAACTACGAGATCGAGAACGGCGTCAGCTTGCGCGACCTGATCTACGACCTCGGCGGCGGCGTACCGGGTGGCCGGCAGCTGAAGGCGGTGATCCCGGGCGGCTCGTCGACCTCGATCCTGCGCTACGACGAGATCGACGTCGGCTACGACTTCAATTCGCTGCTGAAGCTCGACACGGCGATGGGCTCGGCCGGTGTGATCGTGCTGGACGATCGCTGCTGCATGGTGCAGCTCGGCATTCGCGTCAACGAGTTCTACGAGCACGAGTCGTGCGGGAAATGCACGCCGTGCCGCGAGGGAACCCGCTGGATGACGCAGATCCTGCGCCGGCTCGAAGCCGGGGACGCGGAACAGCACGAGCTCGATCTCCTGCTGGACGTCTGCGACCGGATCAACGAGAAGTGCCTCTGCCCGCTCGGGGAGACCGCCGCGATCACCGTAGCGAGCTACGTCGAGAAGTTCCGCGAGGAGTTCCAGACGCACATCGACGAGGGTGGGTGCCCGTTCGGCGACTCGTCGCCGCTGCACGACGTCCTCGCGCCCGTCGCGCAGCACACGCACCAGGGCTGGTGTCAGACCCCGTCCCTCAGGGGCACGGCTCGATGAACACGGCGGAGCTCGTCAGCCTCACGCTCGACGGCGAGGCCGTCCAGGTGCCCAAGGGGACCGGCCTCGTGGAGGCGGCCCTCGCCGCGGGCATCGAGATCCCCGTCTTCTGTTACGAGCCGCGCCTCGGGCCGCCGGTCGGCGCCTGCCGCATGTGCCTCTGCGAGGTGCAGCCGGGCCCGCCGAAGCCGCAGGCGGCGTGCACCCTGACCGCGCAGGACGGAATGATCGTGAAGACCGCCCTCACGTCCGAGGTGGCACGCGTCGCCCAGAACGCGACGCTCGAGTTCATCCTCGTCAACCACCCGCTCGACTGTCCCGTCTGCGACAAGGGCGGCGAGTGCCCGCTACAGGACCTGACCTTCCGCTACGGGCCCGGAAACACGCGGATGACGTTTCCGAAGCGGACGTTCGACAAGCCGATCCCGATCTCGCCGCTGATCGCGCTCGACCGAGAGCGCTGCATCCTCTGCTATCGCTGCACGCGCTTCAGCGAGATCGTCGCGGAGGACAATCAACTGATCGCGCGCAATCGCGGCTCTCAGTCTCAGATCGCCACGTTCGAGGACGAGCCGTACCGCGCCCACTTCACGGGGAACGTGATCGAGCTCTGTCCAGTCGGCGCGCTGACGTCGACGCAGTACCGCTTCGAGGGTCGCCCGTGGGAGATCCAGAACGTCCCGACCGTGTGCGGGATGTGCCCCGTCGGCTGCAACATCGACGCGACGACGCGCGAGGGAAAGGTGAAACGGATCCTCTCGCGCAACCACCACGAGGTCGACCAGGGCTGGCTCTGCGACAAAGGACGCTTCGCGTTCACCCACCTGCGCGCCGATGACCGCCTCACGGATCCACTGCTGCGCGTGCGCCGGCGGGGGTTGGAGGAGGTGTCGTGGGAGCGCGCGATCGACGAGGCCGAACGCCTGCTCCGCGAGGCCGAGGGGCGAATCGTCACTGCGCTGTCCGGCTCCGAGACGGTGGAGGAGGCGTACGCGCTCGCGAGGCTACTGCGCCGCGGCCTCGGCTCGCACAATGCGGTTCTGCCCGAGGAGGTCAGCGACGCGCTCGACGCGTTCCGTCTGCCGCTGTCGGCAATCGCGGACGCGGACGTGGTCGCGGTCCTCGGCGACGCTCCCGTCGTCGAGCGTGCACCGATCGTCGAGCTCTGGATCAAGGAGGCGCGCCGCAGGGGTGCGCGCGTGCTCTACGAGCTCGACGAGGACGAAGTCCGGAACGCGGAGCGCGCGACCCTGATCTGGTGCGGCCCCGATGGGCAGGGCGGCGCACGAGTCGGCGAGCTCGCCCAGCGGCTCGGCGCGAGCGGCGCGTTCTACCTCCCCGAGACGGCCAACGGTCGCGGTGTCTGCGACGCGTGGGCTGTGGCCGCCGACGACGAGGCCGCGAGGCCGGATCCAATCGGCCTCCTGCTCGTCTCCGGCGACGAGGCCGCGAAGAACCCCGCGGTGCGCGCGTTCGCCGAGCAGGCAGAGCGCGTGATCGTGATCGCGATGTTCCAGGAGCTCGCCGGCGGCTGGGCCGACCTCGTCCTGCCGGGAACGAGCTACCTCGAGCGCGACGGGACGTTCGTGAACCTCGAGGGCCGGATCCAGCGTCTGCGCCGCACGGTCATCCCGCCGGTGCCCGACGAGCTCGCATGGATCGCGAAGCTCGCCGAACGCTTCGGCGTCGAGATCTCGCCGTACCCGTCCGCAGTCTTCGCGGAGGTGTCCGAGATCGCCTTCGGCGGGATGCCGTTCGGCGAGGTCGGCGAGTTCGCCTCGCTCCCATCTGCGACGGGGGAACCGACGACGCCGGAAATCGAACCTCTGCCTCGGGCCGCTACGAAAACTGGTCTTCGGCTCGTTCGCTACCGCCCGTTGTTCTCGGGCCCGGCCGTCGAGCGCGTCCCCGAGCTCCAGTTCCAGCGTCCGGCAGCCGAGGTCGAGCTGGCCGAAGACGATGCGCACGCGCGTGGGATCCGGAACGGCGACGACGTCACCGTGCGCTCAAACGGGACCTCCGTGACCCTGCGCGCCCGGCTCACTCGTGAGCTCCGCACGGGCGTTGTGCGCATCGCGGACGAGCACGCGGCCGAGCTGCAACCGTCGGTGGAGATCACGACGTGAAGGAGGCTTGGTGGATCTCGCTGATCAAGGCGGCGCTCCTCGCCAGCCTCGTGATGGCGGCGTTCGCGTACACGACGTGGCTCGAGCGCAAGCTGCTCGGACGGTTCCAGAACCGCTACGGCCCGAACCGCGCCGGCCCGTACGGCTTGCTCCAGCCGATCGCCGACCTGGTCAAGCTGATTCGGAAGGAGAGCTTCTTCCCTCAGGCTGCCTACGACATCCCGTACATCCTCGCGCCGATCGTCTCGACGTCGACCGCGCTCGCCGCCTTCGCCGTCATCCCGTTCGGCGCGGGCTGGACGATCTCGAGCTACCACATCAACGGCGAGATGGCGAACGTGTCAATCGCGTTGATCCTGGTCTTCGCGCTCGGGTCGATCGGCGTCTACGGCGGGATCGTCGGAGGCTGGGCGTCCGAGTCGAAGTTCTCGCTCCTCGGCGCGATGCGGACGTGCGCGCAGCTGGTTTCCTACGAGGTCTCCCTCGCGCTCTCGGTGCTCGGCGTCGTGCTGATGGGTCAATCGCTCAACCTCGTCGACATCGTCAACAAACAGGGCGCGACGATCTGGTTCTTCATTCCGCAGTTCGTCGGCCTGCTCGTCTTCCTGTTTGCTGCGACCGCGGAGACGGCCCGCGCGCCGTTCGACCTGCCCGAGGCTGAC
>VAXU01000032.1 GCA_005885125.1 Actinomycetota bacterium | reverse complement strand
GACGTTCGTCGCATTGAGCAGGCCGACCACCACTCCGACCCCTGAAAAGCAGGAGCCTTGCTCGGCTCGAGGAGCACGCTTGCAGAACGATGCGGCGGGTCCGGGATCGGCGTTGGCGTCCGCCAACGTTCGCGCCGCGCCGTACAGGCAGTCGCCTTCTCCATCGCCTGCAGTCCGGCAGCGATCCAGAATCACATCCGCGCCCTCGCCTCTCGAGGAGCCGACGGCATCGCGGCCGTAGGAGCGAAAGCAGAAGCGCGCCCATCGACGTTCGAGGGTCTCGCACGTCCGTGCGGTCTTCCGCCAGTCTGCGCCGTTCGTCCGGTAGACCTGCGTCGTCACACGCAAGTAGCACGACGCCCTGTCGCGGAGCTTCACCCAGTTACACGGATAGAGCGGATCGCTCGTCCTGAGCCACTGCGAGCGCAAGCCGTACACGGTGCTGCCGTTTTCCATGAAGGCGCCGCCGGTGCAAGAGACCTCGTCCCACCGCGTCTGGAGTCGCGCGCAAATCGATAGAGCTAGAGGCAGGTCGTAGCCGGTCTGGATCATCAGTCCGTGCCCCAGTCCGTGCACGCACTGATAGTCGAGGAATCCCCACCTGCGGACGCCGCTCCCGCGGCACAACGAGCGCGCGACGCGAGCGAGGCCGCGGTCCGTGAAGACGTGGACGAAGGCCCGCTCCAGGATTCCGTGGAAGTAGCCGGAGGCGCAGGTCGCAGAACCATGCGAGTACGCCTCCGCGACATTTCCCCGGAAATGCGCCAGTGCGGCGGAGCCGATCATGTGCGCGATCCTGTGGCAGTCCACCAACACCGTCTTGTCGACCCGCATGCGCTGGTCGAAAAGCGTGAGCGCGAACCGGGGCCCGTTGGCGTAGGAGATGTTCCCGAAAGCCTGTTGGAGGCACCGCGGGTCGCCGCGGCAGTCAGCGAGCTTGGTTCCGTCGGGCACGAAGTTTCCTGCGACGGGATGGAACGCGCCGCCGCTTGCGCCGGCGGCGACCCGCAACGGCGAGGCCTCCCCGCGACCCCTGGACACCAGCGCGAGGACGATCGCGAACGCGAGCAGCAGCACCGAGCAAGAGAGCATCCACCGCCCGTGGCGGAAGAACTGCGGTCGGTTTGTGCCTCGATCGTTGCTCATGGCGTCAGCGGGACGTAGGCGCGGGTCGCGGCGCTGCTCGTGGATGCGGCGCGAGGCTTGAGTCGTAGGAAGCGTTGCTCGACCAGGAAGAACGAGGCGGCCGCGATCGCGACTGAGGCGGCGACTCCGACGATCGAGCGGACGCCGATCTCCGGTACCGAAACGCCGATCGCGGTCAAGACGAACAGATGCCAGAGGTAGAGCGAGTACGAGATTCGGCCGACGAAAACGAGCGGTCGGAATGCGAGCAATCGGGCGATGCCGTCAGTGTCCGTTGCCGCCGAGAGGATGACGATCCCGGCCGCCGCGGCGTAGACGGTGAGCAACGGCGTCGCAAACAGAAACGGCCAGATGCGGTCGAAGAGGAGGATCCCGCAAAGGACGAACGCGGCGCTGACACCGGCGGCGCGTCGGCGGGGCCCAGGAGCCGCGAGCCAGGCGGGGAGCTGTCCGGTGACGAAGCAGAAGCCGAACAGGCAGCCGATGAGGATTGGCTCAGCATGCGTGTCAGGTCCGAGATACAGGCGGGAGAGCGGGAACTCGCCGCCTCCGCCGACCGTGAGAATGACGATGAGGAAGCGCTCGAGCGCGACGGCTCCGATCAAGAGTGCGAGCGCGCGGGGAACCATGGACGGTCTCACCCGCATCAGGAGCAGGAGCACGGGCGGCCAGACAAGGTAGAACTGCTCTTCCTGCGAGAGCGACCAGATCTGACTGAGCTCGTGCGGGATCGTCTCGGGATGCCACGCGGCCGCGATGTTCGCGACGTAGCCGATGGCGAGCGCAGCTCCCGTGATCGCGTGGCCGAGTTTCCGGGGGTCCGTCACTGCCGTCCACGCGACGTACGCGGTGAGCATTGCGAAGAGTGCAGGGAGGAGGCGGAGCGCGCGACGGGCATAGAAGCGCCGAAGCGATGTGTCGCCGCGTTGACGGCGCTCGAGCAGGAGGCTGGTGATCAGAAAGCCAGAGAGGACGAAAAAGAGATCCACGCCGAGCGCGCCCTCGGCCGGCTGACCGAAGGCGTGGAGGCTGACGACGGCGAGAATTGCGATGCCGCGAACGCCGTCGAGCGCAGGCCGATAGCCGAGCGGGTTCGTCGCGGGCTGCCCCGCGCCGGCATCGTTGCCCATCCCTCGAGGCTAGGCCGCCACGGCGCGCTAGAGCACCGCCAAAGGATTAGGAGCGGCTAGGCATCTGGCTGGAAACGTGTTGCCCCCTCCGCGCCCCGAGCTAAGCACGGGGCGCGGAAGAGGTGCCGCAGTTCTGGGCGCTGCCTAACCCGTCACGGGCGGTGTGAATGCGCCGAGGACGCCGATCGCCTGTCGCCTGCAGGTCTTGTGCGTCGGCACGAGCACCTGCAGGATCCCCGGGCGCCCCGGCTTGACCGTGAAGCGGACAAGGCCGGCGGCGTTCGTCCGCCCGCGAACATCGATGCCTTTGCCGCGCAGGACGACGACGACCCTCGAGATGGGCTTGCCGCGCTCCCGGATCGTCACCTTGACGATCGTCCGCTTCCCGACCGTCAGCGACTGGGGCCGCACGGTCAGCACGTAGCAGACGCTCGGCGGCGTGAACGGGCCGACGACGGTCGACGTGACGGACGCTCGGTTGTTTGCCGTGTTCGTCTCCGCTTGGCTGCCCGCGACAACGGCGGTATTCGTGATCGATCCGATCCTCGTCGGTTTGACGACGATCGAGATGCTGATCGACTCGCCCTTCAGCATCGTCCCGAGCATGCAGATGATCGCGTTCGTTCCCGTGCACGAGCCCTTCGTGGCGGACACCGAGACGAACGTCACCTCCGACGGGAGGGAGTCCGTCACGACGACGTTCGTCGCGGTATCCGGGCCGTTGTTCCTGACGATCTCCGTGTAGGTCAAGTTGTCCCCGAGCGTGACCGGCTCCGGCGCGGCGACCTTCGTGATCGCGAGGTCGATCTTCGGCGCGGGCGGCGGTGGGGGAGGCGGAGGCGGCGGCGGAGGCGGCGGGACGTCGTTGTTTGTGACCGTGCACGTCGCTGTGTCGCCGAAGCGCGCGAGCGTCCCGCTACACCCGGCGGACAGTGACGACGTGTAGCCGCTCGGGCTCTGTTCGGCGACGCTGTACGCGCCGGGCAGCATCGTCACCGCAGTCCCGGTCTCGCTGCCCGGGAAGGACTTCGGATCGGGGCTGGAGCCGGTGACCGTGATGATGAAGCTCGCCGCCTGGGCCGTGCCCCCGTTGTCGTTGATGACGTGCTTGATCACCGTCAGCTTCGGCCTGGCCTTGAGCGTGTTTGTGACCGTGCACGTCGCTGTGTCACCAAAGTGCGTGAACGTCCCGGAGCAGCCTTGGTCGAAGGTCGGAGTCTCGTAGTTGGCGAGGTCCGTCGTCCCGGCTGCACCCTCCGTGACCGAGTAGGCCGTGCCGACCCCTGGGTGGGCCGCGAGCGAACCGCCGCAGTCGAGTGGGTCGCCGGCGTTCTGGCCGTTCAGCTTGGCCTGGAAGCGGTCACCGGTCGCGGCCTTCCCGCCCGGGCACAGCTTCCGGATCGTGAGAACGGGATCGGCCTTGCGCGTGTTGGTGATCGTGCAGCTGGCGCTGTCGCCGAAGTGGGCGAGGCTGCCGGTGCAGTCGGTGCTGTAGTCGGGTGCCTCGTAGTTGTTGAGGTCGGTCGTTCCGGCGGCGCCCTCGGTGATCGAGTAGTCGGCGCCGGCGGTTGGGTGGACGTCGAGCGTTCCGTTGCAGTCGAGTGCCGTGCCGACGTTGTTGTTGTCGAGCTTGACCTGGAACAGGTCGCCCGGCGCAGCCTTGTCCGTCGCGCAGACCTTGGTGACATGAACGACAGGAGCACCCCGGAGCGTGTTGGTGATCGTGCAGATCGCGGTCTGTCCGTTGATCAGGGTCCCGCTGCACCCCGGGCTGTAGTCGATCGAGTAGTTCGCGAGATCGGCAGCCGGTGTGCCTGCCCCGGCCTCGGTGATCGTGTACGCCTGTCCCGGCGTGGGGTCGACCTGCGCGTTGCCGCCGCAGTCGAGGACGTCGCCGGTCGGCGATGCGTTGAGCACGACGGCGAAACGATCGGTCGTCGCGGCTTTCGCCGAGCAGACCTTGTTGACGGTCACCGATGGAACGGCCAGGAGGCGGTTGTAGTCCCGTGGTCAAACGTGAAGCCGGCGTTCTGGCTCTCCGTGATCGTGTGGTTCCCGTCGGGGCTGACGTTCTGGAACACAGTGCTGCCGTTGACGTCGGTGCACTGCGTGGTGGCGCTGTCGAGCGTGAAGCAGTACTCACCTGCGAACGCCGGGACGAATGAGCCGTTGCCGCGGTCGACGAGCTTGTTGACCGTGATGTTCGGCAGCACGAGCACCTTGTTCGCCGGCACGGGGACGTTCTGCGCCCCGATGTTGCCGAAGTCGCCGCCGTCCGACGGTGCGTTCGCGAGGCGGGAGTGCTGTGAGGAGCCGGAGCAGTCGCCGGCGTTCAGCGACAGGGTCAACGTGTAGTTGATGGTGGCGGAGCCCGCGTCTGAAAAGTCGGCGTGAAGCGTCACGACCGTCTCGTCTGCGTCTGTCGCTGTCGAGACGAGCGTGACTGTCGGGCTGACGCCGGAGTTGTTGTCGATCGAGCCGAGGCTGAAGGAGTCACCGAGGAAAAAGAGGCAGCCGGACGGGTCGTTCGTCGTGAAGCGGACCTGGAAGTTCCCGCTCGCTGCTCCGTCGGCGGCCAACGCAAAGCGGAACGCGATCGTGTCGCCTTCCGCGTAGGTGAACACGTCTCCGTTCGTGTAGCCGTCGAGGGCGCCGTTGATCTTGCGCTGGCCCTCGTGGTTGGAGGCCGTGATCGTCGGCCCGGTCGCAGCCGTCCAGACTCGAGCCGATGTCCCCCCTGCCGCGAGCGCAGCGACACTGCACCCGAAAACGACCAGCGTCAACAAGACGCTGAGCTTCCGCTGTCCCCTCATGTGCCCTTTCCCTCGCTTGGTTGCTTACTGGGTGTAGCGCCTGCGGCTGCGGACAACACCTCGCGAACGGCTAGTTCTCCCCATCCGTTTGAGTGCGGCCCTCCCTCGAACGAGGGATCGGCGGCCCGCGAGCGAAGCCCGATCCGGACCGAATGTCGCTCGCCCGCCCGATGCTCGTCGCGGCGCTCGCCGGAGCGTGTTTGGCGACGGCGGCTGGAACGGCCGCTGCGAAGCGCGCCGTTGGCTGCGGATCGAGCGGCTACGCGTACGCCGGTGTGGCGGCGAACGATCGATCGCTGGGCATCAGCGCGACGATCGTCCCGTTGTCGGCGCCGCAAGTCCTGAGCGGGCACGTCGGCGCCTGGGTCGGAGTCGGGGGCGTGGGGGCAGGCCCCGGCGGGACGAACGAGTGGCTTCAGGTGGGCTTCAGCGGTTTTCCCGGGAGCTCGTCACTGAACCTGTACTACGAGGTGGCTCAGCCGAACCAGGCGCCTCACTACGTCGAGATCGAGTCGCATCTCGCTCCCGGGACGCCGCGAAAGGTGGCGGTGACCGAGATTCGCGGCCGGCCGAACTGGTGGCGCGTCCTCGTCGGTGGAAGGATGGTGGGCGCTCCGGTCCGGCTCGCGGGCAGCCACAGTGCGTGGTCGCCGATGGCAACGACCGAGAGCTGGGGCGGCGGATCCTTCGTCTGCAACCGCTTCCGTTTCCGGTTCACGGGCTTGGCCGTCGCCACCTCAGCGGCAGGCTCCTGGCGTGGATTCGGCTCAGCCTCCGCCTTTCACGACCACGGCTATCGGATCGTGCGCCAGTCGCGAACGAGTTTCGTTGCCGGCGCGTTCTAGTAGAGGGTTGATGTGAAATTCGGCCGCCGTCGGGGGCGCTCCAGACCAAGCCGGGCAGTGCGGTCGGTCGCGGCGCGTAGCAGCGCTACGTGTCGCGGGCGAACGTGCTGATCCGGCGCCGTGTCTGGGGCGTCATCCGGTCCGGCGGAATTTCACATCAGGCCTCTAGCTAATCGTCGGCGACCTCGATCGGCGTCCCCAACGGGGCGAGCCTTTTCAGCGCACGTGCCGTCGCATTGGAGACGCGGACACACCCGTGGGACACCGCCTGCCCGAGCAGCTGCGGCTCGCTCGTGCCGTGAATCCCCACCTTCCCGCCGCCCGGCCACTCGGTCAGGCGCGAGTACGCGCTCGTCTCGACCGCGAAAACACCGAGGAAGGGATCGTCTGGAACGAACCGCGCGGTGACGTAGAAGTTGCCGAGCGGCGTTTCCATCCCCGGTCGGCCGACGGCGGCGAGCGCCCGCAGAAGGAGCCGATTGCCACGCCAGACCTCGATTCGGCGCGCGGCCCGGTGCACGACGACCCGGTTCAACACGGGGGACAGCGCACCGGAGGCCGCAGGAATCCACCCGGTCGTGCCGTTCGGCCGCATCGCGAGACTCACGTGGAACCAAGGGCGTCCGTCGGCGCCGGTTTCCTCGCCCAGGGCGAACACGATCTGGCGGCGAAAGTCGGGCCGGAACTGGCGTAGGACCTTCACGGCCGCGCCATGCGGATCCGGTTGCGTCCGCGCGGTGGCAAAGCTCCACACGAGCTGGCCCGCCGCCGGGTACGACGGCGGCAACGGCGGGACTGCTGCGGGCGTCGGTGCGGCGACGACGACGAGCGCCGTCGCGATTCCGACGATGGAGACCCCTCTCCGCACCAAGGAGTGCACCTGGAGTTCTCGAATCATGGCCGGGCGCATCAGCCCAGCCGTCCTGACGTGTTAGGCGCGGCTGCGGCCGCGGCCGCGAACGAAGTACAGCACGCCAAGGAGCAGCGCGGCGATGATCACGAGCCAGACATAGAACATGCTGAGTCCTTTCTCGACGATGAAAAGCCGATACGGAGATATGTAGCTCAGCCGCCTGCGGCTGTCGTTCGCCGCAGGGCTAGCCCGACCCCGCCGAACCGCTAGGTCGATTCTCGGCCGCGGGTTTGCTCCGACGCTACCTCGACGAGCCCTCCACGGAGGCGCGGAGGTCGGCCGTGCAGCGCTTTGGCTTGCTGCTCACGAACGAGTTTCCGAGGCTGCCGCCGTTGCGGCTGACGGCGAGCAGTTGTCCCGACGTGGCGCGGACCACGAACCGCGTCGGGATCGTGAAATGGAACTGATCGAGCCGGAAGCGCGCGTTCGACATCCTGACCGCGTGATCGGAGTAGTAGGGCCGGCTGATCACGGCCTCGCCGGGCCGCGGTTTCTCGATCGAGGCGAGCACGCACAGCTGTCGGATCGTCCGTGAGACGCGTTGGAGGCTGACTCGCTTGATCGTGATCCCGTAGCCGCTCGTCCGCTGCTTCAGCACGGCCGCGAAGACGAAGTGTGCGTTCCAGTTCACCGCGTCGAACCTTCGCTGGTCGGCTGTCGGAAACGCGTAGTACCAGTCCGTCATCGTGCTCGCGTCCGGGACGATTCCCGCGTGGACCTCGCCGAACTTCTGCGCCGGCACCCACGACGGCTCGTCCGAGCCCACGGGCTTCGAGTCGCGGACGACTGTCGAGAACCTGAGAACGGTGACCGAGACCGCCGCGGCAGTTGTGCCGACGAAAACGAGGCCGAGAGCGCCGACGGCGAGTCGCCTCATCGTCGTGTGCACGCCGTCGCCTTGCCGGTCGCGATGAGCTTGCCCTGCTGGTTCGTCCCGTTGTGACTGACGGCGAGCAGCTTGCCGCGCGCATCACGGAGGACCCAGTCCTTCGGGATCGCCCAGTGGAACTCGTCGATCCGGTACGGATCGGCCGAGAGCGACACGACATGCATCGCGAACCAGGCGTGAGGGATCACCGCCTGACCCGGTCGAGGCTTCGTGATCGTCGCAGTGACGCAGAACTGGCGTTTGGAACGCGAGACGCGCTGGAGGCGGATTCCTTTGATCGACAGCGAGTAGCCGCTCGTCTTGGTCGTCAGGAGCGCGCCGATCAGGAAGATGTGCTCGAAGTGAACGGCGTTGAGTTTCGCACTCGCCGTGGGGTCGAGGGCGATCTTGAAGACGTCGGCTTCGCTCGCGGTCGTGGCCACGAAGACAGTCGCCGACAAGGGGCCGGTGGCCCGGATCGGAGGAGGCGCTTGCAAGTTGCTTCGAACGAAGCCCTTGAAGTGCTGCGACTTTCCGGGTGGCGCAGCGGCAGCCGACGTGGTCACCGCCAACGTGAACAAGGCCGCAATCGCCTTGACCCCCATGGTCAGGAGTATTTTGCTGCTGCGCCTTTGTCCGTCAAGAAAAGCGGTACAGTACCGGTAATGCCGACTCGGACAGGGGCCCAGGAGGAGATCGTCCAGCGGCTCATGGACCTGTTCGCGCGCACGCTCGACCACCAGGGAACCTGCCTGGAGACGCTCGAGCTGACCTACGCGCAGGCAAAGCTGATGTGGCGGCTGGAGGCAGGGGATACGCCATCCCTCAAGGAGCTCGCAAAGCGTTGCGGCGTCGATCCGTCCAATCTCGCCGGAGTCGTCGACCAGCTCACCGAGCGGCGCCTCGTTGTAAGCCGGCCTGCTGTCCACGACAAGCGAGTGCGCATCGTCCGGCTCACGGCAGACGGTGTGCGTCTCCGGCGCCGCCTCGTCGCCTGCCTGGCACAGAATCCGTCGATCGAGGCGCTCTCGCCGGAGCAGCAGGACGAGTTGCTCCAGATTCTGCGGGAGGTCGCATGACCGACTCCGGCAAGCTCAGCCTCGACTTCTGGAAGTTCTGGGCAGGCCAGACGATCTCGAACCTCGGCAGCTCGTTCACGCAGTGGGCTGTCCCGCTCCTGGCCTACAAGCTCACGCACTCCGCCTTGAGCCTCGGCGTCGCGACGGCCGCGACGTTTCTTCCGTACCTGTTCTTCGGCCTCCTGATCGGCGCGTGGATGGACCGGGTTGACCGGAAAAGGGCGATGATCGCGCTCGACCTCCTGAACGCCGCCGTGATCTTCTCGATCCCGCTCGTCGCGACGTTTGGGCACCTGAGCGTCTGGCTGATCTATGTAGTTGCGTTCGTCCAGACGACGATTGGCATCGCTTTTCAAGCGGGGGAGTTCGCCGCGATCCCGAGCCTGGTCTCGACGGACGACCTCGTAACTGCGAACGGCCGGATCCAGGCGACGTACTCCGCAGCGCAGGTCGCCGGGCCGCTGCTCGCCGGCTTGATGGTCGCGTTCCTGTCGATTCAGTGGGTGATGGCGTTCGACTCGGCGTCGTTCGTGATCTCGGCGATCTCCCTGTCGCTCATCGGCCGCAGCTTCAACGTCGTCAGCGACGAGCCCAAGGAGCCCACCACGATCCTGCACGACGTGCGCGAAGGGCTTCGCTACGTCCTGGGCCATCCCGTGCTTCGCAACATCTCGTTGATGATGGCGCTGATCAACTTCGTCGGCGCGACGACCTTCACGCAGCTCGTGCTGTTCGCGCACGACCGGCTCAACGTCGGGCCGCGCGGAGTCGGCGCGCTCTTCGCTGCGGGCGCCGGCGGTGTTGTCGTCACGGGGCTGCTCGCCGGGCGCCTGAGAAAGCGCTTCAGCTTCACGGCGCTCGCGATGACGTCGCTGATGCTGATGGGGGCGATGGAGGTCGTGTTCGCAGGGATGCGCTGGTTCTGGGTGGCGCTTCCGTTGTGGGCGGCTGCTTCGGGTCTCGGCATCCTGTTCAACATCAACACCGGCAGCCTGCGGCAGGCGATCGTCCCGAATCACATGCTCTCGCGGATCCTCTCGATCGCGGCTGTTCTCGCCTGGTCGGCGATCCCGGCCGGCGCGCTCATCGGCGGTCTCGTGGTGAAGGCGACCGGAAACGTCGCCCTCGTCTACGGCGTGATCGGGATCCTGAACATCTGCATCGCCGCGTTCTTCCGGTTCTTCACGGCGCTCGGTGACGCCCAGCGCTACGTCGACGAACGGCGGGCGCAGGAAGAGCGGGTCGGCGAGGCCGAAGTCGCCGTCGCCTAACTGCCGCACGAACCCCAATTCGAGTGATGGACGAAGTCCCCCGAACGGGTCACGCTGAGCGCAAGGGAGGTTTCATCTGCGGTGATGATGGTTCAGGAGCACGGTGCGGTCGCGGCGGCCGCGATCGAGGAGAACCCACATGGCGGTCCGCGGCACAACGTCCCGCTCGGGACGCTGGTCTTGCGCGCGGGCCTGCTGCCGCTGGAGGCGATCGAACAAAGCCTTCGAGAGGCGATCAAGACCGGCCGGCGGCTGGGGCAGGTGCTCGCGGAGCGGGGGCTGGAGGAGCGCGACCTCGTTCGACTGCTCGCGGCGCAGAACGCGCAGCCGTTCGTCGACCTGACGACGTTCCCGATCGACTTCGAAGCCGTGCGTCTGCTCCCGCAGGCGGTTGCGCGGACGTACTGCGCCATTCCGATCGCGCGCGACGAAACGGGCGTGACCGTCGCCGTCCCCAATGCCGACGACGAGCGGCAAGGTGACCGGCTGCGCGACGCGCTCAAGTCTCCGGTCCGTCTCGTCACGGCATCGCGGACCGACATCAAGGATGCGATCGAGCTCGCCTCGCCGGCCAATGCGCCGCCGGTGGTGCCGCCGCCTCCGGAGACCCACGAGGTCTTAGTGCGGCTCGTGAACGGCGCGGTCGTTCCGGTCGACTCGATGCCCTCACTCGAGGCCGCGCAGGCACTGGCCGAGCGTGTGGCAAGCGAGGCCCAGGTCGGCGCGATGATCAAGATGCGCGAGGGCACGATCGACGGCTCGGACGTCGTCTCCGTCGAGGTCTTCCGCGGCGAGCACGCGTCGTGAATGTCGCCGCGGACCACCCCGGGCTGGCTGGAGGAGTGATCAGCGGCCTCGTGTCGCAGGTGCGGAAGGACGGCCGGCCCGTCGTGCGCATGCAGTGCTCGGACTACGGCTCGCAATGGATCGTCGAGTGCGAGGTCTATCCGGTTGACGAGCTCACGGTCGAGCCGAAGAAGGCCGGACCGTACGTCTTCGAAAACGGCGCCGAGGCACGACGTTTCATCGACGAGTCGCTCCTCGCGCTGCAGATCTTCGGCTGCGAAGTCGCCTAGTCCGTCAGCCGCGCCGTCGAGCGCCGGTGTACGCTCGATCGAGGGAATGGCTCGCCAAATCGTGTCCATCACCGCGGCTCCCGGTTGGAGCGCAAAAGCGCCTGATCCCGAGGCGTTCGGCGAGGAACAGTTTTTCACGCTGGCCGCGTGGGCGCTCGTGGAGAGTGACGACGGACATCGTGAGGTCGTCGGGCTCGTCCAACGTGGACCAAAGGACGACGTCGCTCCAGGCAGCTTCGCGTTCGCCGACGAAGCCATCGACGGCTTCTCCGGCTACTCATTCCAGGGGCTTAGGACGAGGACGGCTTGACGGCGATCGGCGTCGTCTGATCCTTCTTCGACTACCACTTCGCCCTCCGAATCGAGCGCGCGTGCTGCTTCCAGCGCCGTTTCCGTTCCGCGTTCAGACGCCGGTCCGTTCGCGCCGCGACTGCCGCGAGCTCGCGCTCGAGCTTGCGCCAGGCGCGGAGGCGGTCGAGCTCGAGCGTCCCGTCGTCGACCGCCCCGAGAACGGCGCAATCCGGCTCGTGGACGTGCGCGCAGTCGGCGAAGCGGCAGTCCGCGGCTAGCGCCTCGATGTCGGAGAACGCTGCGGCGCTGTCTCCCTCCCAGAGCTGAAGCTCCCGCAGGCCCGGCGTGTCAATCACGAGCGCGCCGCCCGGCAGGCGAATCAGCTCCCGGTGCGTCGTCGTGTGCCGGCCCGTTCCATCGGCTGCGAGCGCCGACGTCCGCATCACCTCTTCGCCGGCGATTCGGTTGATCAGCGTCGACTTGCCGACACCGGATGAACCGAGCACGACGGACGACGTCGCCGGCCGCAGGCGGCCCTGCACGGCGTCGACCCCTTGGCCCGTGACGTTCGAGACCGGGTAGACCGGAACCCCGATCGCGACCGCCTCGACCTCGAGCACCTTGTCGGCGAGGTCCGGACAGAGATCGGTCTTCGTCAGCACGATCACCGGTTCCGCGCCGCTCTCCCACGCGAGCACGAGGTACCGCTCGAGGCGTCGCACGCTGAAGTCGGAGTCGAGGCCGTTGAGCAGGAACGCCGTGTCGACGTTCGCGGCGAGGACCTGGGCGTGGGATCCGCCGAGCGCCTCCTTCCGCACGATCGACGTGCGGCGAGGCAGGACGTTGCAGATGGTCGCCCGCCCTTCGAGCGCGCGCGCCCGCGCCGCGACCCAATCGCCGACGGCCGGCAGCACGCCGGTGACGGCGGCGTCGTAGCGGATGCGCCCCGGCAGCTCGGCCCGGAGCTCGCCGGTCGCGGTCCACAGCACGTACTCGCCGCGGTGCTGCGCGGCGATCCGTCCTGCAACGAGCTTGTCTTCGTCGAGCTGCTCGAGCTCGGACGCCCATCGGTCGTCCCAGCCGAGCTCCTGCAAAGTTGCGTCGAGCAACGTGAGTCTCCTTTCAACGGACGCCCGGGCAAAGCCCGCACGTCCTTCTAAGCGGCATCGCAAGCGACGCCTTGGTGAGTGGGAACGCCTGATCCGCCGCGCAGGGCGCGGCGAGCTCACGGGACTCGACGGGAGAGTGGTTCCGGCCGGCTAGCGGTCGAGCCGCGTTGCTCTACGGGCGGAGGCGCATGCAGTTTTCATTCGGTCGACCTCCTTTTGCCGGGAACGCATCGCACCGTAGCAGGCCTCTACGGACAGCACCAGCCTGCGACCGCGAACCGGGACTCGGGACCGGTGCCGAACGTCTGGCTGATGTTCGAAACCGTGCGCACGCGCGGACTCGGGATCACGCGGATGAACACCCATTGGTCAGCGGTGGTCCAGTCGACCAGCAGCCATCGCCGGTCGGGCGACCACGCGAGCCCAGCAAAGACGCCGATGCCGGAGAAGATGACCCTGCGGCGCGCGTACTGCGGTCCGCTGTACACGGACACGGTGCTGCGCCCGTTGACCGACGTGACGAGCGTCAGGCCTCGGCTGTGCGGCACGAACGCAGCCGGTGTCACGCCACGGCGCGGGAAGGTCGCGATCGTCCGGCCGTGCGCGTCGAGCACGACGGGCGGGCCGGCCGCGACGAGCAGCCGGTCGCCGTCATCGGACCAGAGGAGCCGCTCCACGCCGGTCGTCGGACGGTGCCAGAGCACGCGGCTCCGGTCGGCGTCCACGAGGACGAGCTCGTTGCGGCCGTTCTTGTACGCGAGCTCGTGCGTTCCCGGCCGCCAGGCGAACGCGGGCAGGCCGGTTCCGACAGCATTCGGTGCGACCAGGCGGTCCCCGGTCCCGTCGCCGTTGACGACGCGGAGCGCGTGGCCTGCGAGATACGCGATCCGGTACCCCTCGTATGACCACACCGGGCCGCCGACGGGAGCCGAGCGCGCGAGTGTCCAGTGGACCCGGCCGTTCGGCTCCAGCGCCACGAGCGTGTTCCTGCGCGCGGCGGCGAGATACAGCCCGTGCGGCGACCACGCCGCATCGGCGTAGTTGGAGAGGAATCGCTTCGAGCCGTCGTGCTGGACGACCCACGCGCCCGCGGGTGCGTTGACGAGGATCCGGCCTGGGGCGGGAAGCGACACGAGATTGTCGCGGCCGCGCACGGCGTCCTTGATCGAGCCGAGCACGGCCATGCCGGGCGGGCTCAGGGCCGCGGCGATGACGGCCAGCGCCGTCGCGAACGCGATCAACGGCCATCGACGACGAACCAGGCTCGGCCGCGCCGACGCGACGCGCTCTTCCCACGCGGCGCGGACGACCTGCCAGGACCGCTCCTCGGCGTCGTGCTCCCGCGGTGCCGGCTCGTCCCACCTCATTCGAGCTCCTCTCCGAGCATCCGCTCGAGCGTGTCGAGACCCCGTCGCAGGCGCGAGTTGACCGTGCCGCGCGGCAGGCCGAGCAGCTCGGCGATCTCGCTGGGCGTGTACTCCAGCAGATGGCGGAGGACGATCACGGCGCGGTGTTCCGGGGACAGCGATGCGAGCGCCCCTGCGAGCGAGCGCGCATGCGGATTGTCGGGCGCGTCGGCCGCGGCGACCGAAGCGAGCGGCGCCTCGCCGACCTCGCGGCGGAGGGCGCGGGCGCGCGTCCAGTCGATCGCGCGGTTGACGACGATGCGATGTAGCCACGGACCGAAGGGACGGCGCCGGTCGAACCGCTCGAGCGAGCGAACGGCGGCGAGAAACGACTCCTGCGCGATGTCCTCCGCAGCGGCCGCGTCGTGGACGACGAGATACGCAGCGCGATAGGCGCGCGGCCAGTGATGGCGGAACAGCGCCTCGAGGTCGGCGACCGATCCGTCTTGCGCGCGCCGGATCCAGGCTCGCTCGTCGCGTGCGGAGCCCGCCATCGCGTGCCGACTCTACGGCCCAGGCGGCGCCAGAGGTCCACGGCGGATCTCACACCGTCTCTACGAGGCGGCGGCGCGGGCAGGTCCGGGCGGGCGAAGCACGGCGAACTGATCGGTGATCTCCAGGCGCCGCTCTCGAAACCGGAAGAGGGCGCCGGGCCGCCCACCGGTCGGGCCGGGGGAGCGCCGGGCGCCGGTCGCGTGGAGCACATTCCGGCGGACGAGCACGCGCTGGAGGTTCGTCGCCGAGACCTCGTGGCCGAGCGCGGCGGTGTACAGGTCGCGGAGCTCAGAGACCGTGAACAGCGCCGGCGCGAGCGCGAAGCCGATGTTCGTGTACGAGAGCTTCGCGCGGAGCCGCTCACGCCCCGCGTGGACGATCTCCCGATGATCGAACGCAACCGCCGGCAGCCGGTCGACGGGATGCCACGCGGTGTCGCCGGGAAGCTTGGGATCGAGGTCGCTCGGCACCAGGCCGAGGTATCCCGTCGCGAGCTGCCACTCGCGCGGCACGCGCTTCGGCTCGCTCAGCGTCTCCAGCTGCTCGAGGTGCGCGAGCTCGCGGACGTCCACCTTCGCGGCGAGGTGGCGGCGGATCGACTCCTCCAGCGTCTCGTTCGGCTGGAGGTAGCCGCCGGGCAGCGACCAGCGGCCTGCGAACGGCTGCTGCGCGCGCTGCCAGAGCAGCACCTGCAACCGGCCCGCGCGAACCTGGAGGACGACGGCCAGCGTGACGTGGGACGGGGTCGGGTGGCCCGTGTTAGACTCCGCTTCAGGTTTTCGCCCCATAGTCGCAAACCATAGACGAAAGGTCGGGATGAACAGGTCGCTCGCACTCCTCGCCGTCCTTCTCCTCGCGGTTCTCGCCGCCGGCTGCGGCGGCAGCAAGAAGAGCTCACCCGGCGGGACGAGCACCTCGGCCGCGGGGTCGAAGAAGATCGGCCTGGTCACCGACGTCGGCGGCCTCAACGACAAAGGTTTCAACCACCTGTCGTACGTCGGGCTGCAGGACGCGAAGACGCTCGGCGTGCAGACGCATGTGAACCTGTCGGCTGCAAGCGGCGAATACGTCCCAAACCTGACCGCATTTGCTCGGCAGAACTACGACCTGATCATCGGGGTCGGCTTCACGGAAGCGAACGCGATCGACACGGCAGCGACCCAGTTTCCGAAGAACAAGTTCGCGATCGTCGACGTCGACCAGACGACGGAGCCGCACAAGCCGCCGAACCTGCTCGGCCTTCTCTTTCGCGAGCAGGAGGTCGGCTATCTGGTCGGCTACCTCGCCGGGCTCGAAGAGAAGCGACGGCCCGGGCCGGACGTGGTCGGCTCGGTGGGCGGGCAGAAGCAGCCGCCGGTCGACCGCTTCATCGCCGGGTATCAGGCGGGTGCAAAGGCCGCCGACCCGGGGATCAAGGTGATCAACTCGTATTCGCAGGATTTCACTAGGCAGGACCTCTGCAAGACAATCGCGCTGAACCAGATCGCGGAGGGTGCCGGCGTCGTCTTCCAGGTGGCGGGGGGTTGCGGGATCGGAGTGATCCGGGCGGCCGCCGAGAAGAACGTCTGGGCGATCGGCGTCGACGCCGACCAGTCGTTCATCGACCCGAAGCACGTGCTGACGAGTGCGACCAAGCGCGTCGATGTGGCGGTCTTCAAGGCGATCCAGGCCGTCGTCAACGGTACGTTCAAGGGCGGGAACGTGACCTACGGGCTGAAGGACAACGGCGTCGGCCTCGGGAAGATCAACGCACGCGTCCCGAAGTCGGAGATCGCGCAGGTCAACAAGATCCGCGCGGAGATCATCGCCGGGAAGATCAAGAACATCCCGACCATCGTCAAATAGCTCGTCACGGCCAAGCAGGAGTCTGCGGACTGAGGTCGAGCGGACCGCCCGCGTAGCAGCCGGCGGCGTGGTAGTCGGGCGGCTCGTTCGGATACCCCTTCGCGAACAGCCAGCGCTGCAGCTCGTCGGCGCGCTGCCTCGGGAGGCCGAGCCGCTGCGCGACGAACGACGTGTTCTGCAGCGCGTAGCACTCCGTCACGCCCTCGTCGCCGAAACCGCGCAGATGGAACGCTTCGTGTGCCAGCGTGTGCGCCGCCCAGCCGGCCTGGAACTGGGCGTAGCCGCACGTTCCACGATCGAGGCAGGAGAAGTCGACGTGCGTGAGCTTGCGGAGCTGCGCGCAGGTCTCCGGCGAGAGGTCGGTGTGGTTCTCTGGGCGGCCGCCGGCGTCGAACTGCACGCGGCCCGCCTCGCCGTGCGTGTCGACGAGGCCGCCGAAGAAGCCCGGGCAGCGAACGCCGACCTTCCGCCCGGCGATCTCCGACGCGATCTTCGCCAGCTTGTCCTGCTCGTGGATCCGGTTCTCGTGCGTCGCGAAGCCGATCCCGCCCAACGCGGCGGCGACGGCGAGCAGGGCGGCTTTCCCAACGGTCAGGCGCATGGAAGGAAGATCGGCCCGCGGCCTCCGCCGCTTGAAGCTGGTTCACCGGGGGAAGACGCTACGGGCCCGGCTCGTTTACGGATCGCGGGGAAGCGCGAAGGAGGATTGGTGTGGCCAAGCTGGGAGAAAAGGAACGGAAGTTCATCGACGAGAATCCCTTCGTTGGGGTTGTGAGCGAGCTTCGCGAGGACGGGTCGCCGCACTCGACGGTCGTCTGGGTCGACGTCAGGAACGGCACCGTCGGGTTCAACACGGCACGGGGACGCGCGAAACCGCGCCATCTCGAGCACGACCCACGGGTCTCGCTGCTTGTCCTCGACCCGAACAATCAGTACAAGTGGGTGGCTGTCAGCGGGCGTGGCGAGCTGACGGAGGAAGGTGCCGACGCGCAGATCGACAAGCTCGCGAAGAAGTACCTCGGCAGAGACGAGTACCCCTTCCGGAACCCCGACGAGACCCGCGTGACAGTGTGGATTACGCCCGAGCACGTCGACGCGAGCGGATTCGACGACCAGTAGGCCTGTAGGATCGAGCGCCCGTGAGCGGTGACACGCCGGCGGACACCGATGCGCGGCTGTTGGCGCTCGAGCGTGAGGAGAGAGTTTCCGGGCTCCTCGCGGCGGCGGCGCGCCTGCTCGTCGATGTTTTGCCGGCGAGCGCGTGCGCGATTTCGCGCGCGCTCGGGGATCTCCTCGTGGTGCTTGCCGAGTACACCGAGTCCCAGTCGGTGCAGACGGGCCACGGGTACCTGATCTCGGACTATCCCGCAACGCTGGACGTGCTCGAGTTGCGGCAGTCGATGACGATTGCGGTCGACGATCCTGAGGCGGACGAGCAGGAGGTCGCGCTGCTGCGCGAGCTCGGGTTCGACTCGCTCCTGATGCTGCCGCTCGAAGCGGGTGGCGAGGTCTGGGGACTCGTCGAGGTGTACGACAAGGGCCGGGAAGGATTCGCCGCCGAAGACGTCGCGACGGCGGAGCGGGTGATTGAGCGCATCGCGCCCGTCCTGGCGCGCCTGACGGGCTCGGGCTGACCCGTGCTCGTCACCATCTGCGACGTCGGCCCGAGGGACGGGTTGCAGAACGAGCCGGAGACGCTCGAGCCGGCGACTCGGGCCGAGCTCGTCAACCGGCTCGCAGCGGCGGGAGTTCCACGCGTCGAGGCAGCGAGCTTCGTGCGGCCCGACAGCGTCCCGCAGATGGCCGGGGCGGAGGAGGTGGTCGCAGGCATCGAACGGAGTGACGCCACGGAGTACTCAGGGCTGGCGCTGAACGAGCAGGGCTATGAGCGGCTCGTCGCGTCCGGCCTCGACCGCGTCAACTTCACGCTCGCAGCGACCGAGTCGTTCAACCAGCGCAACGGAAACCGCAGTCTGGAAGAAGCGCAGGCCGAAGCGGAGCACGTCGTCGAACAGAGCGAGCTTCCCGTGACCGTCACGATCAGCGTCGCGTTCGGGTGTCCGTTCGAAGGGCGAGTCGACCCAGGAGTCGTCGCTGCGATCGCCGAGCGGTTCGCCTCCCGCGCGGAGATCGTCCTCGCCGACACGATCGGCGTCGCGACGCCGTCCCAGGTGCGTGCGCTCGTCGACCGCACGCGCGCTCGCGGCGCGCACCTGCACAACACGCGCAACACCGGCTACGCGAACGCGATCGCGGCGCTCGATGCCGGGGCGACGCTCCTCGATGCGTCGTGCGGAGGTCTGGGTGGCTGCCCGTACGCGCCGCGCGCGACGGGAAACATTGCGACGGAAGACCTCGTGTATCTCCTCGAAGGGGAGGGTCTCGAAACGGGGATCGACCTCGACGAATTGATTGCGACGTCCGCCTGGCTGGAAGGCGTCCTCGGCCGGCGGCTCGAGGGCTACGTATACCGCGCCGGCACCTGGCCGGCCGCCGAACCGGCCTAACCGGACGGCTGTGGAAGAAAAGTCACACTCTTCGTACATTGGGGTCAGACCGTAGTGTTTTCAGGCATGTCGGTTTCCGACGTGCGGCCCACGCGCGTCGTGCTCGTGATCTGGGCGATGTTCGCCGTCGCGACGGTGGCGGTCGTCATCACGTACTCGCGGCTTCCCCCGGAGCAGTTGTACAACGTGACGGGAAGCGGCTTCCTCCACGGCGGACTCAGCCGCGCGCTCGTCTACGTCAACTTCCCCGTCGGGCTCGCCGCCGTCGCGATGCTCCTGGTCCTCGCCGACCGGATGTCAATCGAACGTCGGATCGCTGCCGTGGCGGCGGTCGTGCTCGTGGCGCCCATCGTCTCGCGGAGCGTGATCGACCAGTCCCACCTCGACGCAACCTGGCGGAACGCCATCCCGGCGGCCGGTGTCGCGGTCGCCGCGTTCGTCACGCTGACGACGCCTGCGTTGCGGCCCGCGCGCATCCGGGGCGATCGGATCCGAATCACCGTCGTCGGCGCCCTGGTCCTACTCGCGCTGCCGTGGATCGCCGCGGAGCTCGGCTTCGGGTTCACCAACGTCCCCGTCCTCGGCCAGATCTTCCAGACGCAGGAGCTGCGGCACCAGCCCGGCCCGTACGTCGTGCATCCGGCGGTGCACTACGGCGACCACCACGGACTCCAGGGGACGCTGCTCGTCATCACCGCGCTGCTCCTCTCCCGCATGCTCGGCGGGATCCGCTCGTCCCGCCTCCACGCGGGGTCCGGATTCGTCCTCGCGCTCGTGATCGCCTACGGGCTCGGAGACATCGCCAACGACGCCTGGCTCGAGCAGGTGGTGAAGCGCTACTGGACCACGACCACGCTCCCGGATGTGCAAGTCCCCGCCGCAAACGCCGGGTGGCTCGCGATTCTCATCGGTGCGACCCTGCTCTGGCTCGTCGCGTTTCGTCCGCGCCACCTAGCTCGCGCGTCGTGGATGACCGAGCTGCGGAAGGATCGCTGACACTTGCTCGCGATCCTCAACAACCTGATCGACCTCCTCACCGGCTCGGATTGGACGTACCCCATCCTGTTCGGCATCTGCCTCGGGGACGCGGTCTTCCCCGTCCTGCCGAGTGAGACCGCAGCGATCGTCTGCGGGATCCAGGCGGCACGCGGCCAGCTGTCGCTCGGTTGGGTGCTCGTGCTCGCCGCGCTCGGCGCCTTTGCCGGCGACAACACGTCGTACGCGGCCGGGCGGTGGTTGGGCCGGCCGGTGCAGCAACGGTTGTTCGGCGGCGAGAAGGCGCAGAGGCGGCTCGACTGGGCGCAGCGCTTCCTCAAGGGCCGCGGGAGCTACGTCCTCGTCGTCGCGCGCTTCGTTCCCGGCGGGCGAACTGCAACGACGTTCACGGCCGGTCTTGTCAAGCTTTCGTGGCCGCGCCGCTTTGCGCCCTACATCGCCCTTGCGGCCGTGCTGTGGGCGGCGTACGCCGTGCTGCTCGGGTACATCGGGGGCAGGATGTTCCGCAACCAGCCCATCTATGCGGTGCTGCTCGCGTTCGGCATCGCATTCGGGCTCACCATTGCGTTCGAGCTCGTGCGCCGGGTGCGTACGTCCTAGACGACGATCAACAGGGCAAAGTACCGGCGTGAACCGGCTTTCCGAGGAAACGAGCCCGTACCTCCTGCAGCACGCCGGCAACCCGGTCGCCAAGGCGTCGTCTCGCGACGCCGACTTAGAGGTCGTGCCGGCTTTGCCGGCGCGACCGTATGGGTTTGACGTATGAACCGCCTCGCCGCTGAAAGGAGCCCGTACCTCCTGCAGCACGCCGACAACCCGGTCGCCAAGGCGTCGTCTCGCGACGCCGACATGGAGGTCGTGCCGGCTTTGCCGGCGCGACCGTATGGGTTTGACGTATGAACCGCCTCGCCGCTGAAACAAGCCCCTACCTCCTGCAGCATGCCGACAACCCAGTCGACTGGTACGCGTGGGGCGACGAGGCGCTCGCGCGCGCGCGGGAGGAGGACAAGCCGATCCTGCTCTCGGTCGGCTACTCCGCGTGCCACTGGTGCCACGTGATGGAGCACGAGTCTTTTGAGAACGAGGCGACGGCGCGGTTGATGAACGAGCACTTCGTCTCAGTCAAGGTCGACCGGGAGGAACGACCCGACGTCGATGCCGTCTACATGGACGCCGTCGTGGGCATGACCGGGCAGGGCGGCTGGCCGATGACCGTCTTCCTGACGCCCAAAGGCGAGCCGTTCTACGGGGGGACGTACTACCCGCCCGAGCCGCGCCACGGGATTCCGAGCTTCAGGCAGGTCCTCACAGCCGTCGCCGAAGCGTGGCGCGACCGTCGCGGCGAGATCGCTGCGCAGGCGGGCGCCCTGACCGAGCAGCTCCGCCGCGGCGCGCAGCCGCGACCGTCGAGCGATCCGCTCACGACGTCACTGCTGACCACGGCCGTCAGCGGAATGCGCACGCAGTTCGATCCCGAGTGGGGCGGCTTCGGCGGCGCGCCGAAGTTCCCACCCGCGCCTGCACTCGAGTTTCTCCTGCGACGCGGTGAAACGAAGATGGTGGAGAAGACGCTCGACGCGATGGCGCTCGGCGGGATGTACGACCTCGTCGGCGGCGGCTTCCACCGCTACTCGGTCGACCGGGAGTGGCTCGTCCCGCACTTCGAAAAGATGCTGTACGACAACGCGCTGCTCGTCCCCGCGTATCTGCACGGGTGGCTCGTGGTCGGCAAGGATCGGTACCGCAAGGTCGTCGAGGAGACCGTCGACTACATGCTGCGCGAGCTGCGTCTTCCCGACGGTGGCTTCGCGTCCGCGCAGGATGCGGACACGGACGGCGTCGAAGGCTTGACGTTCACGTGGGCCGAGGACGATCCCGTTCCCCGCGAGCTCCTGCAGCCGTTCGAGCACGGGCGCTTCATCGTGCGCGGCGAGCTCGACTCCCAGACGCGGACTCGACTGTTCGAGCTGCGCGAGCAGCGGCCCAAGCCGCTCCGCGACGACAAGGTGATCGCGTCCTGGAACGGGCTCGCGCTGGCGGCGCTCGCGGAGGCCGGCCGGCGGCTGGACCGAGCCGACCTGCTCGATGCGGCGCGGGCGCTTGGGGAGTTCCTGCTCGGCCCGCTCTCGACGGAGGACGGCAGGCTTTTCCGAACGTGGCGTGACGGGCGCGCGCACACGAACGGCTTCCTCGAGGACTACGCCGACGTCGCGAACGGCCTCTACGAGCTCCACGTCGCGACGGGCGAGCTCCGCTGGCTCGAGGAAGCGCGCCGGCTCGTGCTGCTGGCCGTCGAGCTGTTCGGCGACGAGGAGCAGGGCGGGTTCTTCCACACGCCTGCCGACGGCGAGCACCTGGTCAACCGCAAGAAGGAGCTCGACGACCATCCGACTCCGTCCGGGAACTCGATGCTGGCGTACGTGCTCCTTCGGCTCGCGCGCATCTATGGCGACGACGACCTGGAACGGCAGGCGGTCGGCGTCTTCCGCCTTGCCGCGCGTCTCTTGCCGCAGGCGCCGTCGGCGTTCGGCCACCTCCTGTGCGGCCCGGCGGAGGGCGTGCCGCTGCTCGACGGAAAGGACTATGTCGACGGCCGTCCTGCCGTCTACGTCTGCGAGCGGTTCGTCTGTCGGGCGCCGGTCACCGAGCCGGCCGCGCTGCCTCAGTAGAGGGGGCGCGACCGCAGCTGGCGACTTCCTAGCAGGCCGACAACCAAGGGCGCCCCCTTAGCACAGGAGACCCGCGTCGGCGGCGAAACCCTGCACCGTTTTCACCTCACCGGGCAGCGGGCCGCACCCTCGGAGCCGAGCTGCCGGGCCGTCGGGGGCTGCCGGGCCAGCAGCTGCGAGACGGTGACCGCGCGAAGTCTCTTCTTCCGGGCCGCGCGGAGGACGGCGTGCGCGACCTCGGGGGTCCAGGGATGGAGATCGTGGAGCAGGACGATCGCGCCCGGCCGGAGCCGTCGGACGACCTCGCGGATCGTCTTGCCGGGCGTGGCGCCGACCAGCGAGTCGCCGCCGTCGATGCTCCAGCGCACGTCGAGCAGCCCCAGCTCGCGGCCGATGAGGTCGTCCACCCGCCGGGCCTCCGCGTAAGGCGGCCGGAACAGGCGTGGGACGGCGCCGACGATGGGGCCGAGCGCACGCTGCGTCCACTCGAGCTCACGCCAGGCATCCCGGCGGTTCAGGGACCTGAGGTTCGCGTGGCTCCAGGTGTGATTGCCGAGCTCGCCGACGCGGGCCGAGGCGCGCGCCCCCGCCTCCCAGGTGCCGACACGGTTGCCGACGTCGAAAAACGTCGCACGCGCGTGCTCATCACGGATCACGCGCACGAGCCGGAGCGTGTACGGGCTCGGCCCGTCGTCGAAGGTGAGCGCGAAGCTCCGGCCGTGTGTCCCCGCGCAGTACACGGGCTGCGCGGTCTGGATCAGGCGCGGGACAGTCGGGAGGGATGCCGGCGACGGCATCGCCGCGGCCGCCGCGATGAGCAGGCCCAGCACTACGAGACCGGGCGCACGTCGGAATCTGGAATGCCGGCGATCAACTCCTCCGTCAGTACGGGGAAGACGGCGTGCGGCGTCCCCGCGGCGCACCACACCGTCTCGAATCGCCGGAGCGACTCGTCGACGACCGTGCGCAGCGGGCGGTCGTGGCCGAGCGGCGGCACGCCTCCGATGGCGAATCCGCTCGCGGCCCTCACCTCGGTCGCCGTCGCCGGGCGGACAGTGCCGAACAGGGCTGTGTCGACGCGCCGATCGCCGGCACACAGGACGAGGAACGGGGCGCCGCCATCCTTCGTGAACACCAGCGACTTCACGATCTGTCCCACTTCGACGCCGACCGCAGCCGCGGCCTCCGCTGCGGTCCGGGTCGAGTTGGCGAGCTCCCGGACCTCGACCTCGAGCCCGCGTTGCCGCAGGCGCTCCTGCACCTTCAACGCTGTTGGATGCAGCGGCACAGCTTTAAGGTACTCCCGGCCGTGCCTCTCCTCGAAGTCGACAGCGTCACCAAGCGCTTCGGCGGGATCGTCGCGCTCGACGACGTCTCGTTCGACGTCGAGGCCGGCGAGATCGTGGGCCTGATCGGGCCGAACGGAGCGGGGAAGACGACCGCGTTCAACGTGATCACCCGCCTCTACACGCCCGATGCGGGCCACGTGCGCTTCGACGGGGAGGATCTCCTCGCCACCCGCCCGAGCGGAGTGATCCGGCGGGGAATCGCGCGCACGTTCCAGAACGTTGAGCTCTTCCGCGGCCTGACGGTGCTGGAGAACGTTCAGGTCGGCGCGCACGCGCGCACGGGTGACCACACCGTGGACGACGCGCTCTTCTACGTCGGCATCGGCTCGCTGCGCCACTTCCAGGTCGACGGCCTTCCGTTCGGGACACAGAAGCGCGTCGAGCTCGCACGCGCGCTCGCATCCTCACCTCGGCTGATGCTGCTCGACGAGCCGGCGGGCGGGCTCAACCACGAGGAGGTCCAGGATCTCGCGGGCCTCCTTCGCCGACTGCGCGGCGACTTCGACCTGACGCTCCTGCTCGTGGAGCACCACATGGGGCTCGTGATGAGCGTCGCCGAGCGCGTGCACGTCCTCGACTTCGGGCGAAAGATCGCCGAGGGGACGCCGGCGGAGGTGCAGGCGAACCCCGCCGTGATCGAGGCGTACCTGGGGACCGCGGCGTGAGCCTGCTCGAGCTGCGCGACGTCGAGGCGCGGTACGGGCCCGTCAAGGCGCTGCAGGGCGTGTCGCTCGACGTCGGCGAGAAGGACTTCGTCGCCGTGCTCGGCGCGAACGGGGCAGGCAAGACGACGACGCTGCGTGCAGTCTCGGGCACCGTGCGCCGGAGCGGCGAGGTTCGCTTCGCAGGCAAGAAGGTGCGCACTCCCGAGGGCGCAGCCCGCGCCGGGATCGCGCACGTCCCCGAGGGCCGCGGCACGTTTGCGGAGCTCTCGGTCTGGGAGAACCTGCGACTCGGCGCCTACACACGCCGCGCGAACCTGAACGAGGACGCGGCGCGTGTATTCGGTTTCTTCCCGCGGTTGCAGGAGCGGCGCGACCAGCAGGCCGGAACGCTGTCCGGCGGCGAGCAGCAGATGCTCGCGCTCGGCCGTGCGCTGATGGCGCGGCCAAGGCTGCTGCTCCTCGACGAGCCGTCTCTCGGGCTCGCGCCGCTCGTGGTCAAGGAGATCTTCGAGACACTCGTGAAGCTCAACGAGGACGAGGGAACGGCGGTGCTCGTCGTCGAGCAGAACGCGAACATCGCGCTCGCCTCAGCCTCGCGCGCATACGTGCTCGAGGTCGGCCGCGTCGTCGTCGAGGGCGCCAGCGACGAGCTGCGTGCCAATGAGTCCGTCCGCCGTTCGTACCTCGGCTACTGATGATCGCCGCATTCACGTGGACCGAGTTCGCGGAGCAGATCGTCAGCGGTCTCGCGGACGGCTCGGTGTACGCGAGCCTCGCGCTCGCGCTCGTGCTGATCTACCGATCGACCCGCGCCATCAACTTCGCGCAGGGAGAGATGGCGACCTTCTCCACGTTCATCGCCTGGTCGCTCATGAATCACGGCTTCTCGTTCTGGGCCGCGTTTCCGGTCGTGCTCGCGATCTCGTTCGCCGGCGGCGTCTTGGTCGAGCGCGTCATCATCCGTCCGGTCGAGAAAGCGCCGGTGCTCACGATCGTGATCGTCACGCTCGGGCTGGCGCTCTTGCTGAACGGGTTGATGTACGTCATCTGGAGCGGCGGCGATCGCTCCTTCAACGGGGGGTTCTCGAGCCGGACGATCAAGGTGGCGGGCGCGCACATCAGCATTCAGTACATCGGGATCATCGGTGTCCTGGCGGCGCTGCTGCTCGTGCTCGGCCTCTTCTTCAGGTTCACGAAGCTCGGGCTCGCGCTGCGCGCGTCGGCGCTCAATCCCGAGTCGTCCCGCCTCGTCGGCATCCGCGTCGGCTGGATGCTCGCGTTTGGCTGGGGCCTGGCGGCGATGGTCGGCGCGGTCGGCGGGATGATGGTCGCGCCGCTGCAGTTCCTCGGCCCGAACATGATGCAGGCGATCCTGCTCTACGCCTTCGCCGCTGCCGTGCTCGGCGGTCTCGACAGCCCCGTCGGCGCCGTCGTCGGCGGTCTCCTGCTCGGGCTGACGATCGACCTGCTCGGCCGCTATGTCGGGTACATCGGGTCGACGCTGAAGCTGCCCGCTGCGCTGCTGCTGATCCTGGTGCTGCTGCTGTTCCGTCCCGGCGGGTTGTTCGGCCGCGTCGCGGAGAGGCGGGTTTAGTGGCCCGCTCCGCCCTGTCCTGCGGTGCCCGGCCCGCGATCACGCGGCGCCAGGCCGCGTCCTCAGTCGCGCCCGGGCTATCCAGCCCGAGCGCTCCCTGCGTCCTTGCCTGGCTTGGTGCTCACGACCCGGGCATCCACAAACAGGACGGAGCGGACCACTGGTGCGTCTAAAACGCCTGCTCGAAGCGCTCGCGTTCGTCGTGCTGGTCGCCGTCGTCGTCGTCATGCCGCGGCTCATCTCCGACTTCCACGCGCGCGAGCTCGCGCTTGTCGGCGTCTACTTCATCGCGCTCATCGGGCTCAACATCCTGACGGGCTACAGCGGGCAGATCTCGCTCGGGCACGGCGCGTTCATGGCGATCGGGGGTTACACGACCGCGATTCTCACGGTCGATCACGGCGTCCGAGATCTGTGGACGATCCCGATCGCGGGGGTCATCGCAGGCGTTGCCGGTCTGCTGGTGGGCATCCCGGCGTTGCGGCTCTCGGGTCTCTACCTCGCGATCGTGACGTTCGGCATCGCCGTCTC
>VAXU01000129.1 GCA_005885125.1 Actinomycetota bacterium | reverse complement strand
GGAATCGGAACCGGGTCAGCGCGAACGCCATCAGCGTGCCGATGACGACGCAGAGGGGGGCGACGATCAAGGCGACGATCGTCGAGTTGAGGATCGAGTTGCGCAGGTCGGGGTTCCCCAGCGCCTCGTGGTAGTACGTGGTCGTGAATCCCGACCACGGCAGGGAGATGATCTCCGACCGATTGAACGAGAAGACCGCCAGCAGGATGAGGGGTCCGTACAAGACCAGCAGCGCGAAGAGCACGAAGCTCACGCGGGCGCCGAGGCCGAACCTCCGTCGGGTCCGGAGCCTCGCGGGGATCCGGTTCGGGATGGCGACGGGCCGGAGCGCCCCCGCGGCCTCAGCCACCTAGGCCGCCTTGACCTCTTGCCACACTTGGGTCCACGCCGCCCTGTTCTCCGGCGGGCTCGCCGGGATCGCGTTCGCGAAGCTGTTCGGCGCGTTGAGCGAAGCGTCCTCGATGAGCGCCTGAGACGCGTGCTGGAGGATCAGCTGGTTCGCGACCTCGTAGTTCCACGTCTTCGCCTCGAACAGCTCCTGGTGCCAGTCCAGGTACCAGTTGAGGAGTGCGTAGGCCGCGTCGGTGTTGGAGGCACCGGTCTGGATGCCGTAGCCGCACGTCCAGAGCATCTGACCTTCCTTCGCGACCGCGAACTTCACGTTCATGCCGTCGCGCTGGAGGATCTTCGCGTTGCCGGGGTAGCCGGAGCTGATGACGACCTCGTTGGACTTGAACAGGCTCGTGATGTCGGAGTCCGACTGCCAATACGTGCGGAATTGCCCCTTGTGCGCGATGAGGAAGTTCTTCACCGTATCGAGCTGGTCAGGGGTCATCGACAGCGGGTCGGTGATGCCGTTCGCGAGTGCGCCGATGTCGATCGCCGTCGTCGAGTTGTCCTCGATCGCCGCGCGTCCTTGGTACTGCGGGTCGAACAGGTCCATCCACGAGTTCGGCGGCGTCGTGATGACGTCGGCGTTGTACATGATCCCCGCGGTGCCTGCGTCGACCGGGATCATGTACACCTTCCCGTCGACCTGGACGCCGGGAAGGCCCTTCATCGCCGGGAAGATGTTGTTCCAGTCCGGGATCCTGCTGACGTCGAGCGGCTGGTAGAGGCCGTCCTGCACCATGGTGAGGGTGTTCTCGTCGACGCAGCTGTTCACGACGTCGGCCTGGAACCCGGCCTGCATCTTGGCCACGGCTTCGTCACCGTTGCCGAACGGTTCCTTCACCAGGTGCACGTTCGGGTACTGCTCGGTGAAGGACTTGATGTATGCGGGCGCGAAGCCGTCGCTGTACGAGAAGAGCCTGAGGGTTCCCGAGATCGCGGCCGGACCCGCGGAACTACCCGGTGGAGCCGAGCTCGAGCCACCGCCACAGGCCGAAGCGATGAGCGCCGCGGCCGTGACGACCGCGAACGGACCGAACCGCCGAGGGCTCCTCGCGTGCTTCCGGATGGCCGGGCCGATCTTTCGATTCATCGTTCCCCTCCCGCTCGTCGCTGGGCATCCAGGTACGTCGCGATCAGCTCGCCCGCGCGATCGCAATGATCCTCGGCCAGGCGAGCGGCCAGACCGGGGTCTCCGGCCTCGATCGCCTGGACCAGCGGACGATGTTGCAGGGCGGCCTCATCCAGCGAAGGGAGCACCCGCTCGTCCAGCCGCAGGAGCGCCCGGAGCATCGGCACGTACCGCACGAACACCTCGTGGATCCGCGCGTTGCCCGATAACCGGCAGAGCCCGTCATGGAACTCGAGGTCGCGCTGGAAGACGGCGCCTCCGTCACCGGATCGAACCGCCGCCTCGATCCCCTCCAGCAGGGAGCGAAGCTGCGCGAGACCGTCGGGGTTGCGAGCCGAGGCGAGCATCCGGGCGGCGCGTCCCTCGATCGCCGCACGGAGCCCATAGATCGCGCGCACGTCGTCGGACGTGAGGCTCACCACGAACGTCCCGCGCCGCGGCTCTTCCGAGAGGAGCCCCTCGGCGCGAAGGAGCTTGAAGGCCTCGCGGACGGGGCCGCGGGACACGTGCAGCTGCTCGGCGATCCGCGCCTCCACCAGGTGCTCGCCTTGCTGGAACCCGCCCTCGAGGATCTGCTCCCGGATCATGTCGGCGGCGTCCTGGACGAGAGACCTCGGGCTCGGCAGCGGCCTGAGCGCTGCCGACGCGTCCCTCGATGGCATCGTCCCGCCTCCCCGACCACGATCGCTCGCGGCCTGCAGACAGGACTGTAGACTGTCGACCGTCAACGAGGCAAGGGACGGATCGTGGCAGGCACGACGTACCCCGCGGTGCGAACGGAGCTCCCGGGCCCCCGGAGCCGGCAGCTGCTCGAGCGCCTCGACCGCGTCTTGATCTCCTCGCTAACGGATCACGACGAGGTGCCATTCGTGGAGGCCCGCAAGAGCGACTGGGTTATCGATGACGTCGACGGGAACACTTTCGCCGACCACGTCTCGGCATGGGGCACCACCCAGCTCGGCGCTACCCCGAGGGCCGTGCTGCGAGCGGTCGCGGAGGCGCAGGCTCGCTACGGGATGGAGATCACCGATTACATCCCGAACGAGCCCGAGCTGGAGCTCGCCGAGCTCCTCGTGCGCATCGCGCCCCCGGGGCTCTCGCGCGTCGCCGTCGGCGTCAGCGGCACGCTCGTCGTCGAGGGCGGGGTGAAGCTCGCCCGCGAAGCGACGGGCCGGCCGATGATCCTGACCTTCTACGGGCAGTACCACGGCGAGGGCACGTATCTGACCGCGGGCGTCTCCACGGACCTCGCCGAGGTCACGACCCAGCACGCCCAGTACGTGGCCGGGCTCGTGTTCACGCCGTACCCGAACGCGTTCCGTGCGCCCTTCCACCGCGGTGCGGCGGGTCCCTTCGACGACGCCATGTACCTGGACTACCTCGAGGATTGGGTGCTGGTGCATCAGGTCGAGCCCGAGCAGATCGCGGGGGTGCTGATCGAGCCCGTGCTCGGGGAAGGCGGCGTGCTGATCCCGTCCCCGCCGTTCTGGGCCCGTCTCCAGGGGCTCTGTCGCCGATGGGGCTGGAAGCTCATCCTCGATGAGGTCCAGACGGGGATGGGTCGGTGCGGTCGGATGTTCGCCGCCGAGCGATACGCGATCGAGCCCGACATCATGCTCCTGGGGAAGGGGTTCGCCGGGGGCGGCGCCCCGATCGGTGCCATCCTGGGCACGGAGGAGGTCATGGGCTCCTCCGATCTGCACCTGGGCGGGACGTTCGCATGGACGCCGGCCGCCGCTGCCGGCGCGATCGCGTCGATCGAAGGGTTGCTCGCTGACGACGGCGCCGCCCTCGCGAACGCCCGCGCGATCGAGGCGGCCGCGCACGAGGAACTCGATCCGCTCGTGGAGCGGTTCGAGCAGGTCGGGGACGTCCGCGCGTCGGGGGCGCTGATCGGCATCGAGTTCGTGCGCGACCGCGCGTCGCTCGATCCGGCGCCGGCTTTCCACCGCGCCGTCCACCTGCAGGCGCTCCGCCGCGGCGTGCTCGGGATCACGCAATGGGGGAAATGGGTCTATCGGCTCCAGCCCGCGCTCACGATGCCCCTCGACCTCTTCCGGTGGTCGTGCGCGCGGATCGCGGAGGCCGTCGAGGAGGTGGCGGCATCGCCGCCCCCCGAGCCACCATCGCTGCTCGAGCGGGGCGCGCCGGTCGAGGGTGGCGCCCGGCGGCGATGAGGGCCGTCTCGGTCACCACGGGCCGTCCGGGACGTCGGGTGCATCTCGCCGATCGAACCAGTCCCCGGCGAGCTCGCCGCCGTCCACGACGAGCGTGTGCCCGGTGATGAACGATGCCTCGTCGCTCGCGAGGAACAACACGGCGGCGGCCTGCTCTCCCGGCTGTCCCGGGCGGCGCATCGGCACACGCTCCAGGTAGGACCGCAGCGCGGAACGGTCGGCGGCGGTCATGCTCGCACGCTCCTCGGGCGTGAGGGTCTCGCCGGGAGCGACGCAGTTGACCCTGATCCCCCGGTGACCGAACTCGTGCGCGAACGCCGTCGTGAGCGCGACCAGGGCGGCCTTCGACGCGTTGTAGACGGACTCGGGTGACTCGTTGCGGATCGCGTTCGCGCTCGCCACGTTCACGATCGCCCCGCCCAAGCCGTCCCCTTCGGGTCCGGGCGCGCCGACGGCGAGGAAATGCCGGACCGCGCCCTGCATCAGGACGAACGGCGCGCGGGTGTTCACGGCGAAGGTTCGATCGAACGCCTCGGACGTGACGTCGAGAGCGGGACCGTCGGGCTGGACCCCCGCACAGTTCACGAGCACGTGGACGCGACCGAGGAGCTCGACCGCCGCCGGGATGACGGTGCTCGCCGCCTCCGCCTCGCCCAGATCGGCGACGATCGTGGGGACGTCGTCGGCATCGCGGAGGTCAACGCTGACGACGTCCGCTCCCTCTTCCGCGAAGGCCGCGGCGATCGCTCGTCCGATGCCCGACGCGGCCCCGGTGACGACCGCGCCCCGACCCTCGAAGCGACGACGGTTCACCACGAGGGCTCGGGGAGGTGCCGCGCGGCGCCGCGGACCCCCAGGTCGCCGATGCTCAGGTACCGATCGCCGACGTTCGCGACTCCGGCGATCGACCGGTCGCTCCCGCAGAAGGCGAGGTTCGTCGGCGCGTCGAACGTCCGAGCGAGCGGATCGTCGACCACGACCTCGACGTCGCCCGAGGGGTCGATCCGCACCAGGCCGTCGGGCCGGTAGCGCGTGATCCAGAGCGCGCCGTCCTCATCAAGGGCGATGCCGTCGGGATCGGTATCCGGAAGCTCGCAGATGGTCTCCGGCGGTCCCGCCGAGCCGTCGCCGCGGATCGGCACCCGGACCACCCGCTGCCCGTGCGACTCGACCACGAGCAGCGCGTCCCCGTCCGGGGTCACCACGCATCCGTTCGGGTAGGCCCGGACGTCGTCGCTGAAGCGCTCGACGCCGCCATCGGGTCGGCGGCGGACGATCGTCGGGTGGCCGTCCTCGCCCGAGCAGGTGACGAACAGGGAGCCGTCGGGTCCGAACGCGAGCATGTTGGGCGTGTCCAGAGGCGCCCCGTCCGCTCCCGGGATCACCGTCTCGAAGGTCCCGTCCGTCGGCCGGATCCGGACGACCGCCCCCGCCCCCGCGTCGCACGCGTACACGCACCCGCAGCCGTCACACGCAAGGCCGAGCATCGACCCTCCCGTCCTGCCGATCTGCCGAACGTCTCCCTCGAGGGTGACCGCGTAGATCTCCCCGTCCTCGCCGCCGGCGTAGATCAGTCCATCCGAGGGGTTCCAGCACAGGCCTTCCGGATGGTTCAGGCCGGTCGCGAGCTCGGCGAACCCGGTCGCGCTCAGGCGCGCATCGCCTCCTCCGCGACGCCGATCGCCTCACCCACGATGGCGAGCGCGCGTCGAGCGACGTCGATCGGCGCGACGAGGGACGGCTGGAGGTTGTACGAGGTGGTGCTCGAGTCCCCGATGATGCCGCGGGCGAGGGCCTCCCGCGCGACCCGCTCCTGCATGGGGAGGTCGCGTTCCTTCGTCTCCCGGTCGCGGACGAACTCGATCGCCCAGAAGCATCCGACGGCGCGGACGTCGCCGACCGAGGGATGCCGCGTCATGATCGCCGGGAGCTCCTCCAGAGCCATCGCCTCGAGCGCTCGCACGTTCTCGAGGACCGGTTCCTCCCGCAGCCAGCGAAGGGTCTCGAGCGCGGCGGCACAGGCGGCGGGGAACCACGACCACGTCGAGCCGGTGGAGAGGTC
>VAXU01000097.1:5890-6190 GCA_005885125.1 Actinomycetota bacterium | reverse complement strand
GTCTCCGGAGGGCGGTCGAAGCCGTGGCGCCAGAAGGGCACGGGCCGCGCCCGAGCGGGGACATCGCGGGCGCCGCACTGGACGGGCGGCGGCGTCGCATTCCCGACCGGCGATCGCAACTTCGAGCTGAAGGTGAACCGAAAGGCCCGGCGCTCGGCGCTGCGCGGCGCGCTGTCGTCGCACGCCTCGAACGGCACCTTCGGCGTCCTCGACGGCTCGGGTTTCGATGCCCCCTCGACGAAGCGCGCCGCCGATCTCCTCGCCTCGTGGGCCAAGGAGGGACCGGTCGTGGTCGTTGCG
>VAXU01000097.1:0-5830 GCA_005885125.1 Actinomycetota bacterium | reverse complement strand
AAGCCGCCGGTCCGCGCGAAGCGCGGACCGGTGGTGGGGGTTCGGGGGAACCGGGAGGTTCCCCCGATGGAGGCGAACCGGTGAGTCTGCATCCCAATGAGGTCCTGCTCGCTCCCGTCGTGACCGAGAAGGCCTACGGCGGCGTCGAGCAGCGGAAGTACAGCTTCCACGTCCATCCGGACGCGCACAAGACACAGGTCCGGCAGGCGGTCGAGCAGCTGTTCGACGTCAAGGTCGAGCGGGTGAACATCCTGATGGTGCAGCCGAAGCCGAAGCGCCGTGGTGCGCACCGCGGGAAGCGGCCGGGCTGGAAGAAGGCGATCGTGCAGCTTCGCGAGGGCGACACGATCGAGATCTTCACGGGTGCACAGCTCTAATGGCCCTTCGCAAGTACAAGCCCACCTCTCCCGGTCGTCGCTTCATGACCGTCTCGACGTTCGAGGAGGTCACGAAGAGGAAGCCCGAAAAGGCGCTTACGGAAAAGCTGACCAAGAAGGGCGGGCGCAACAACGCGGGCCGGATCACCACGCGGCACCAGGGCGGTGGTCACAAGCGCCGCTACCGCGTGATCGATTTCAAGCGCAGGAGGGACGGCATCCCGGCGAAGGTCGCCGCGATCGAGTACGACCCGAACCGCTCCGCGCGGATCGCGCTGCTGCACTACGCGGACGGCGCCAAGGCGTACATCCTCGCGCCCGCGCGGCTGCGCGTCGGCGCGCAGGTCGAGTCCGGCCCGAACGCGGACATCCGCCCGGGGAACGCGCTCCCGCTCGAGAACATCCCGACCGGCACGCTCGTCCACAACGTCGAGCTGAAGCCCGGCAAGGGTGGGCAGCTGGCGCGCAGCGCAGGCTCGGGCGTGCAGCTCGTCGCGAAAGATGAAGGCTACGGCGTCCTGCGTCTCCCGTCGGGCGAGATGCGCCGCGTCCCGATCACCTGCCGCGCGACGGTCGGCCAGGTCGGTAACGTCGACCACGAGAACATCTCCGGCGGCAAGGCCGGGCGCAGCCGGTGGCAGGGCAAGCGGCCTGCTGTGCGGGGCTCCGCGATGAACCCCGTCGACCATCCGCACGGCGGCGGCGAGGGCAAGTCGAAAGGCGGCCGCCATCCGGTGACACCGTGGGGCGTGCCGACGCTCGGCAAGCGCACGCGCCGCAAGCACAAGGAATCCAACAAATTGATCGTCCGCGCGCGCAGGCGCGGGAAGGAGAAGCGTTGAGTCGCAGCAGTAAGAAGGGACCGTTCGTCGAAGCGCGGCTGCTCGGCCGCATCGAGGCGATGAACGAGAAGAACGAGAAGCGGATGATCCGCACCTGGTCGCGTTCGTCGACGGTCTTCCCGGACATGGTCGGCCACACGATCGCGGTCTACGACGGCCGCAAGCACGTGCCCGTGTTCATCTCCGAGCAGATGGTCGGGCACAAGCTCGGCGAGTTCGCACCCACGCGAACCTTCCGTGCGCACTCCGGCGATCGCAAGACCGAGGTGAAGAAACGGACATGACACGACGAACAGAAACGGTTTGGCGGTAATGGTCGCACCTCAAGAAACTCGGGCGCGTAGCGCTGAGTCACCCCGCGAGGTGCGCGCCGAGGCGAAGTGGGTGCGCTCGTCCGCCCGCAAGGCGCGACTGGTCACCGACCAGATCCGCGGCCGCAGCGTGCCCGAAGCGCGGACGATCCTCGCGTTCTCTCAGCGCGCGATCGCGCGCGAGGTCGAGAAGGTGCTCAACTCGGCGGTCGCGAACGCCGAGTCGCGCCCGGATCTCCTCCTGAACGGCGATCACATGGTCGTTTCCGCCGCGTACGCGGACGAAGGGCCGACGATGAAGCGCTGGCGCGCCCGTGCGCGCGGCCGTGTCGCCCGCATCCACAAGCGCACGTGCCACATCACCGTCCGGCTCGTCGAGGCGCCGACCGCTCCCGCGCCTCCCCCGCCCGACCCGAAGGCCGAGGCCGCGGTCGAGGAGAAGCCGAAGCGGAAGCCGGCGGCGAAGAAACTGGCCCCGAAAAAGACGGCCGCAAGGAAGAAGACCGCCACGACGACGCGCAAGAAGAAGGAGACCAGGACCTAAATGACGGCCCCCTTCCGCCTGCCTCGCACTCGCCAGGGCGCTGCAACGCTCCGGCTCGCCGCGTCCTCAGTCGCGCCCGTAGCCTCCGGCTACGAACGCCCCCTGCGTCCTTGCGAGCCGGGCGTTTCGCGGCTGGCGAGCACGATTCAGACGAAAGGTGACCGTTAATGGGCCAGAAAGTTCATCCCGGCGGCATGCGCGTCGGCGTCATCCACGACTGGAAGTCGAACTGGTACACGGGCAAGAAGGAGTTCCCGGGCTACCTGATCGAGGACATCAAGATCCGCGAGCACATCAACAACAAGCTCGCGCACGCCGGCCTGTCCGACATCCTGATCCGCAAGGACAAGCAGCGGATCACGGTCGACATCTACACGGCGCGTCCCGGGATCGTCATCGGCAAGTCGGGCGTCGAGGTCGACGCGCTGCGGAAAGACCTGCACGCGCTCACCAAGAAGAACGTCCACATCAACATCAACGAGATCAAGCGGCCCGAGCTCGACGCGAAGCTCGTCGCGCAGTCGATCGCCGAGCAGCTGCAGAACCGCGTCAGCTTCCGCCGCGCGATGAAGCGCGCGCTCGCGTCGGGCATCCGCTCCGGCGCGAAAGGGATCCGCATCCAGTGCGGCGGCCGCCTCGGCGGGACGGAGATGAGCCGCTCGGAGGCCTACTCCGAGGGCCGGGTGCCGCTGCACACGATCCGCGCGGACATCGACTACGGCTTCGTCGAGGCGAAGCTCCCGTTCGGCCGGATCGGCGTCAAGGTCTGGATCAACAAGGGCGAGATCATGCCGGAGGGATTCAGCGGTCTCGACACGGACAAGGACGTACGGCTGGGCGAGCAGGACCAGGCGCGGCGCCGGCGTGGCGGCGCGGTGGAAGGTCTCGGCGCCTCACGCGAGGGCGGCCGCGACCGGCAGCGCGACCGCGAAGGGCTCGGGCCGGTCCGCCCGCAGCGCCGGCGCGGCGGCGGCGGTCCCGGTGGCCGCGGTGGTGGACCCGGCGGACGCGGCGGCCGTCCGGCTCCGCGCGACCGGACGCGCGGCCAGGACAACGTCGAGCGTCCGCGCACCGACGAGCAGGCGACCTCCGCGGAGGGACGTGAGCAGCCACAGGTCGAGCCGCAGGTCGAGACGACGCCGGCTGCAGTGGCCGACGCGCCCGACACGACGACGCCGAAGCAGCCGACGGAGGACCCGACGAAGCGCGAGAAGTCCGAGGACGCCGCGAAGGCAGAGAAGCCGAAGGCGTCGAAGCCGAAAGCAGAGCCGAAGCCAAAGGCCGAACCGAAGTCCAAGGCCGAGAAGCCGAGGGCGGAGGCAAAGCCCAAGTCCGAGAAGCCGAAGGCGGAAGAGCCGAAGGCCGAGAAGCCGAAGACGACGCGCGCGCCGAAGAAGAAGGCGGATAGCTAGTGCTCCTTCCAAAGAAGACGAAGTTCCGCAAGTACCAGCGCGGCCGCCGCCGTGGCTATGCGAAGGGGCAGACGACCGTGCAGTTCGGCGATTACGGCCTGAAGGCACTCGAGGCCGCCTGGGTCACCAACCGGCAGATCGAGGCGGCGCGAATCGCGATGACGCGGAAGATCAAGCGCGGCGGGAAGGTGTGGATCAACGTCTTCCCCGACAAGCCGGTGACGCAGAAGCCGGCCGAGACGCGCATGGGCTCCGGCAAGGGCTCACCCGAGCACTGGGTCGCGGTCGTCAAGCCGGGCCGTGTCATGTTCGAGCTCGCCGGCGTTCCCGAGCCGCTCGCGAAGGAGGCGCTCCGCCTCGCCGGTACCAAGCTGTCGGTCAAGACGAAGGTCGTTGCGCGGGAGGCGAATCTCTTTGAGGGCTAGAGATCTGAGAGACATGACGGACGACGAGCTCGAGAACGCGTTGCACGATCGGCGTCAGGAGCTCTTCAACCTGCGCTTCCAGTCGGTGACGGGCGCGCTGGAGAACAGCGCGCGACTCCGGCTGGCGAAGCGTGAGATCGCACGGATCCTGACCGTGCGCCACGAGCGCGAAGCGACGCAATTGGAGAAACGATGAGCGAGACGGAGAACGAGAACCAGAACACCGAAGAGACGGCGGGCGAGATTCCGGCTGAGGCCGAGGCGGTCGAGCCGGAGGCAGCGGCGGAAGCGCCGGCCGAGGAGCCGGTCGCGGAAGCCCCTACGGAGACTGCGGCGAAGGCACCCACGGCCGAACCGGCCGCGGCGGCCGAGCCCTCTGCTGGAGAGGCCGCGTCTCAGCGTGGGCCGAAGAAGAAGAAGAAGCGCCTCCCGCGCGCGCAGCGCCGTCAGCGGACGAAGCCGGCACGGGAGCGGCCCGCCGAGCGAAAGCCGATCACGAGGATTCCGAAGGGGGAGTCCGAGCGCGGCCGGCGTCAGGAGCGTCGCGGCGTCGTCGTCTCGAACGCGATGGACAAGACGATCGTCGTCAAGGTCGACACCATCAAGGCGCACACGAAGTACAAGAAGGTCGTCCGCCGCAGCGCAAAGTTTCACGCGCACGACCCGGAGAACCAGGCGAACGTCGGCGACATCGTCCGCATCGTCGAGACCCGCCCGATTTCGAAGACGAAGAACTGGCGTCTCGCAGAAGTCGTGGAGGCGGCTAAGTGATCCCCCCGGCAACAGTTAGTGCGCCTCTGGCGCGCGATGCGCGGCGCATTGCCGCGTCCTCGGCCGCGCCCGGGCTTTCTAGCCCGCCCGCGGCCTGCGTCCTTGCACTGCTTGCGCCTCCCGCACCAGAGACGCGAAACCGTCACCGGGGGAATCACTCGTGATCCAGCAGGAGTCCAGACTCCGCGTCGCGGACAACACGGGGGCGCGCGAGCTGCTCTGCATCCGCGTCAAGGGCGGTTCGCACCGCCGCTACGCGCGGGTCGGCGACATCATCGTCGGCACGGTCAAGCAGGCCGCGCCGCAAGGAGCCGTCAAGAAGGGCGAGGTCGTCCAGGCCGTCGTCGTGCGGACGAAGAAGCCGTTCGGCCGCAACGACGGGACGACGATCGCGTTCGACGAGAACGCGGCCGTGATCATCGACGCCCAGCGCAACCCGCGCGGCACGCGCATCTTCGGCCCGGTAGCGCGCGAGCTGCGCGAGAAGAACTTCATGAAAATCGTCTCACTCGCTCCGGAGGTGCTCTAAGTGGCTCCTCCGGCGACATTCGGCGGCGCCTGGCCCGCGATCACGCGGCGCGCTGCCGCGTCCTCAGTCGCGGCCATATCTTCTGATATGGCCGCTCCCTGCGTCCTTGCATCGCTTGGTGCTCGCGACCCAGGCATCCACCAATGCCACCGGAGGAGCCACTGATGCAAACCATGCGCGTCCGGAAGGGCGACCTCGTCCACATCCTCAGCGGCAAGGACCGCGGCAAGCAGGGCCGCGTGATCGACGCACGGCCCAAGGACGGCAAGGTCATCGTCGAGAACATCAACATCGCCAAGCGGCACACGAAGCCGCGGCCGATCCAGAACACGAGCCGGATGGGCGGCTCGGCGATGACGCCCGGCGGCGTGATCGACAAGCCGACGCCTCTGCCGGTCGGCAACGTGATGGTCGTGTGCCCCGTGTGCAAGCGGCCGACCCGCGTCGGAATGCGCGAGCGCGAGTCGCACGGCGAGCACGTGAAGGTACGCGTCTGCAAGCGCGCGGACTGCGGGCAGGAGATCGATCGTTGAACGCGCTCACGGGAGGTGACCGCTGATGGCTCGCGGACGCGTACGCGAAATCCGCGAGGAAGCCGGCCCGCGCGAGCGCGAGAACG
>VAXU01000096.1 GCA_005885125.1 Actinomycetota bacterium | reverse complement strand
TCGCCGTCTGGCAGGAGACGGCGTGCACGCGGAAGTCGTACGAGTGAATCGAGGGGTCGCCGGGGCCGAGGAACAGTCGGCACGCCTTGCCGATCCGCCCGAGAGCCTTCACGGGGACGGCTTGAACTCCTCGGCTCTTGGACCCGTTGCAGCCGTAGACAAGCGACGTGAAACCGAAGTCCGGAGTTCCACGCCAGCAGGACCAGCCCCGTAGTCCAGACCGTTCTCGGAAGCGTGCGTGGTGCAACACGTAGCGAACCGAGGTGCACGGGATGACACCGGCGACCACCTCCGCAAGGAAGGTGCTTCCGCCAATCGAAACCGTCCCACACGTCGGTGCGAGCCCAGCGGCATGACTCCGAGCCACCTGGTGCGCGGGAGCGGCGGCTGCCGACGACGAGGCCAGTGCGAGCAGCACGACCAAGAGCGTCAGACCCCCTTTCACCGTCCGCAGATTAGCGCCCTGCTACCCGAGGCTAATGAGCCCGATACCGGCGGCGACGGCCACCGCCCCCGCCATCCGCACCCAGCCGACGCGCTCCTTCAGGAAAATGCCTGCGAGCGCGGCCGCGATGATGACGCTCGTCTCGCGGACCGCTGCGACCGATGCCGCCGGCGCTCGCTCCAGCGCGGCGAGCACGAGCGCGTAGGCGCCGAAGGTGGCGAGACCGGCGACGACCGCTGCCGGGTTCGTCTCAGCCCGGAGCGCGGCCAGCCCCTTCCCCCGGGCGACCGCGGCCGCGTAGGCGATCGACGGCGGCACCATCGTCAGCTCGAGGTAGGAGATCGGGTTCGCATAGCGGATGCCGTACTTGTCGATGAGCGTGTAGCCGGCGATGCAGCAGCCGATCGTGAGGCCGAAGGCGACGCCGCCGCGCTTGATGCCATGCCGAGAGCCACGGACGAAGACGATCCCGGCAGCGACGAGGGCGACGCCCGCAGCCTGCTCCCACGACGTCGAGGCGCGTAGGACGACGACGGCGGCGACGAGGACGAGCACCGGTGCCGATCCGCGCGCGATCGGATAGACGACCGAGAATTCGGCGCGCCGGTACGCAGCGGCCAGCACCGCGAAGTAGAAGAGCTCGAAGGCGGCGCTGCCGGCGACGTACGGCCACACCCGCCCATCGACACGCCAGAACGCGGCGGCTGGCAACGCGAACGCGACGACGGCCACGAGGAGCGCGACGGCGGTCGCCGCCTCGGGGTCGCGCGCCCTCGCGAGCAGGATGTTCCACGACGCGTGGACGAAGGCAGCTGCGAGCGCGAACGCGAGAGCTGTTCCAGGCATCGCACGACGATAATGTGTCGCGGCTGGTGCCTGCCCAGGCCGTGATCTTCGACTTCAACGGGACGCTCTCGGACGACGAGCCGATCCTCTGCGCGATCTTCCGCGAGCTCTTCGCCGAGTACGGGCGGCCGCTGTCGGCGCGGGAGTACTTCGACGAGCTCGCGGGCCTGTCGGATCCGGAGATCGTGCGGACGTGGCTCGGCCGAGACCATCCGGCCGTGGACGCGGTCGTGGAGCGACGGATCGCGCTGTACCGGGAGCGCGTCGCCGACGGCTCCAGCGTCGCCGAGCCGGTGCGCGAGGCCGTGCGCTACACGGCCGCGCGCGTGCCCGTCGCGGTCGTCTCGGGTGCGGCCCGACCCGAAATCGAGCCGGTCCTCCGGGCCGCCGGGCTCGCGGACAGCGTCGGCACGATCGTCGCCTCGGAAGACGTGGCCGAAGGAAAGCCTCATCCGGCCGGCTATCTCCGCGCACTCGCGCTGCTCGACGGCGGCCTGCAAGCGCCCGACGTGCTCGTGTTCGAGGACACCGAGGCCGGCGTCACCTCGGCGAAGGCGGCCGGGATGCGCTGCCTCGCCGTGCTCGGGACCCTCCCCCCCGACCGGCTCGCCCAAGCTGACGAGATCGTGTCCGCGATCGACGTCCCGCTCATGCAGCGCCTGCTCGACTGACGTGACGCCGCTCGTGATAGCGCACCGCGGGGCTTCATGGGACGAGCCGGAGAACACCTTGCCGGCGTTCCGGCGCGCCATCGAGCTCGGCGCCGACTACGTCGAGTTCGACGTCCACGCGACGAGGGACGGCAGCCTCGTGGTCGGCCACGGCCGTCCCCGCGCGTCGCACCAGTATCCGGCGCTCGAGGAGGTTCTCGACGTCGTGAACGGGCGGGTCGGCGTGATGGTAGAACGGTCCGCCAGCTTCGCCCGAACCTGCGCACGCTGCAACACGTCGGCTTCGGCGTCTCGCTCAGACGTGCCGCCGGCGCTTGGGCGGTGGGTTTCTCGAACGAACGCGTGACGCCGCGCGCCCTTGAACGCGCGCAGGCCGCGGGCTTCGCGACAACGGTCTACACGGTCAACGAGGCGCCGCGAATGCTCGAGCTGGCTTCACTCGGCGTGAAAGGAATCTTTACCGACCGTCCTGATCTGGCTCGTCGGACGCTGGCTCCTCGTTGAGGCTGAGCAGGCGCGTGCCCGCGGTCGGGACATGCGCCACGATGGGCTGGCCGACGGGAAGAGAGTCGACGCGGGCCGTCGGCACGTCGGCGATCAGCTCGGCCTCGCGGCCCTGAATCTTGAGTCGCGTGACCGAGCCGAGGAAGGTGTGCGTCACGACCTCGCCCCCCAGCGTGTTGTCGCCGGCAGTGCTGCCGTTGGTGGAAGGCTCGAGCTCGAGCAGCTCCGGCCGCACGAGCACCAGCACCTTCTCGCCCCTGCTGCGGCCGCGCGCTGCGTCCACGGTCAACAGCGTTCCGGCGTGCTCCACCTCGCCGCGGTCGCCGTCCACGACCACAGCCTGGAGCCGGTTCATCGTCCCGATGAACTCGGCGACGAACGGCGTCGCCGGTGCCCCGTACATCTCGGACGGCGTTCCCACCTGCTCGATCCGCCCCGACCACATGACCGCGACGTGATCCGAGACGGAAAGCGCCTCCTCCTGGTCGTGCGTGACGTAGAGCGTGGTGATCCCGAGCTGCGTCTGGATGCGCCGGATCTCCTCGCGCAGCTGAACCCGCACCTTGGCGTCGAGCGCCGAGAGCGGCTCGTCGAGGAGCAGCACGCGCGGCTCGATCGCGAGCGCGCGTGCGAGCGCGACGCGCTGCTGCATGCCGCCGGAGAGCTGGTGCGGAAAGCGCTTGCCCGCGTGTCCGAGGCCGACGAGCTCCAGCAACTCCGCCACGCGCTTTCGGCGCGCGCCACGCTTGTGCTTTCGGATGCGCAAGCCGAATTCCACGTTCTGCTCGGTGGTCAGATTCGGGAAGAGGCTGTACGCCTGGAAGACCATGCCCATGTCGCGACGGTTGGGCGACAGCCGCGTGATGTCCTTCCCGTCGATGACGATCGAGCCCGAATCGGGGCGGTCGAAGCCGGCCACGAGACGAAGCGCAGTCGTCTTCCCGCACCCGGACGGCCCGAGCAGCGAGAGAAACTCGCCGGCGGCGAGCTCGATCTGGATCCCGTCGAGCGCGACGACGGGGCCGAACGCCCTTCGTAGCTCGTGCAGCTCGAGGTACGCCATCAGCGGGTCGCCGCCACCTGCGCCGGCCGTGGGCGGCCGCGGCCCACGAGCACGAGCGCGAGCATCGCCGCCCAAACGATCAGGAAGCTGAGTAGCGAAAGCGCGGCCGCCTCGTACGGCTGCGACTCGTTGACGACCTGGATGTACGGCGGGAACGTCTTGAAGGCCGAGAGGCTCGCGATCGTGAACTCGCCCATCACAATCGCAAGGGTGAGGAATGAGCCGCCCAGCGCCGCGACGCGGATGTTGGGGAGGATCACGCGCGTGAGGGTCGTCCCCCAGCCCGCGCCGAGGCTCTGCGAGGCCTCCGTCAAAGTGTGCAAGTCGATCGAGCGAAAACCGGCGTCGAGGGCGAAGAACATGTACGGGAACGCAAGGATCACATACGCGGTCGCCAGAAACCCGTACGGCTTGTCGTAGAACCACGACGGCGCTCCCTTGTACAGGTTCAGGAGGCCGACGACGAGGACGATCGGCGGCACGACGAACGGGACGAGCGCCATCAAACTCAGCACCGGGCGCAGACGCGGCAGCTTCAGATGGACCCAGTAGACGGTCGGCACGAACAGCAGCAGGCTGATGGCGATCGTCTCGAGTGCGAGCTGGAAAGAGAGCCGGATCGTCGACCAGAACTGGTGGTCGTGGACGATCAGCGAGTAGGCGGCACCGCTGCAGCACTTGTTTGTCTGGATGCTCCTGAGGCTGAACAGCAGCGTCGCGATCAACGGAATCAGGAAGAAGGCCGCCGCGACGACGAGCCAGACAACAGCCGAAGGGGCGATCCAGCGTCGCCTCATCGCATCCACCTCGCCGAGCGCCGCTGGAGCGGCACGTAGAGAAGCATCATGACGGCGAGTACGACGAACATGCCGAACGCGAGCGCTTGCGCGAAATGCGGATCCGAGACGACGTTCCCGCTGTAGTAGAAGCCAATCGTGATCGGTATGAGGAACACGCTGTTTCCGGCGAGGCCGTACGCGGTCGCGTACGCCGAGAACGAGTTCCCGAAGAGGAGGATGAACGCGCCGAGGATCGACGGGAGCAGGACGGGGATCCCGACGTAGCGCCAGAACTGCCACGAGGTCGCGCCGAGATTCGAGGCAGCCTCGCGCCATTCGGCGCGCAGGCCGTCGATCGCCGGCGCGATCACGAGGATCATCAGGGGGATCTGGAAGTACAAATAGGTGAGCTCCACGCCGGTCTGCCCGAAGATCGTGAAGCCGTGAGCGTAGAGGTCGTAACCGAGGTGGTCCTTGATGAACGTCGTCGCGATTCCGATGGTGCCCAGCGTCGCGATGAACGCGAACGCGAGCGGGATGCCGGCGAAGTTGGCGGCGACACCCGAGAACGTCGTCAGTATCGTCCGCAGGAAGCGCGGTGTGCCCTCGCGGATCATCGCGTACGCGATGCATAGGCCGAGGAAGGAGCCCACTCCCGCGGTGATCAGGCTGACTTTGATCGTCAACCAGTACTGGTCGCGGTAAGGCTGTTGCACGATCTGGTGCATGTGGTGCAGCGTCGCGCCGCCGTGGGCATTCTTGAACGCGCCGACGATCACCTCACCCGCCGGGATGAATAGGAACGCAAGCGCGTACGCGAAGAACGGGAGAACGCCGAGCCACGCAAGCGAAAGACGCCTCCGGCCGGAACGGGTGTCCGGCCGGAGTGCGCTTGCCGCTTCAGCTTGCGTCGCCAGTTAGTGCCTCAGATACCGGGCCACCCGGCTGCGATCTTCGCCTTCGCCGCCTTCTGCTGTGCGTCGCTCGCGAACTTCACCCTCGCGTAGAGCTTCGGAGAGGGCAGTGCCTTGATCAGTGCTGCAGGGATCTTCTTGCGCTTCGCGAGGTCCTGGAACCGAGCTGGATGTGAGTACCCCTTGAGCCAGATCAACTGTCCCTGATCCGAGTAGAGGAACTCCATCCACACCTTTGCCGCATTCGGATGCGGCGCGCTCGCGTTGATCGCCTGACAGTAGAACGACCCGTAGACGCCGTCGGACGGGACCACCGTCGTCCAGTGGACGGCGGGGAACTCCTTCTGGTAGGCGAGGTTGAGGTAGTCCCAGTCGATCACGATCGGCGTCTGCCCCGAGGCGACCGTCTGCGGGGTCCCATCGACAGGAATGAAGTTGCCCGCCTTCTTCAGCTCGTGGAAGAAGCTGATGCCCGGACCGACGTCGTTGAGCGAGCCGCCGTTCGCGAGAGCGGCGGCGAAGACGCCCGAGACGGCCGAGTTCGACGTCAGTGGATTGCCGTTCAGCGCGACCTTGTTCCTGTACGCCGGCTTGAGGAGATCCTTGAACGTCTTCGGCGCCGGCTTGACGATGTTCGAGTTGTAGCCGATCGAGATCGCGCCCCAGTAGTCGCCGTACCAGCGGGCCCGCGGATCCTTCATCCCAGCTGGGATCGTCTTGTACTTCGCGACCTTGTAGGGCTTGTACAGGCCCTCGTCCGCACCGGCGATCGCGAACGACGGTCCGACGTCGACCACATCGGGCGCACGCGAGTCGCCCTTGAGCGAGCGGATCGCCTGGTTTTCCTGGGCGGAGCTGCCGTTCGGATTGTCCTCGGTCATCTTCAGGCCGTATTTCTTCTTGAACGCGCTGATGATCTCGCCGTAGTTCGCCCAGTCGTGCGGCAGCGCGATCACGTTCAGATGGCCTTCCTTCTTCGCGGCCTTGATCAGCTTGAGCGGAATGCCGTCGGCACTCATCGCCTCGTCGCTGCCGGCGCGGGCCGCCCACGCGGCGGCCGGGCTGGAGAGGACCGTCAGGCCGACCGCTGCCGCTGCGCTCCGGCGCAGCATCGCGCTGCGGCTGAGTGACTCCTCCTCGAGCTTGCGCCAGAACTCGACTTCTTGCAGCTCGTAGTCCTCCATCCGATCTCCTCCCGGGGTAAGTGGAGGCTCGATCGTAGGCTGGTTAGACCTGCAGTTCAATGACGAAGTGGTGACGGGCCCGGAGCGGTCTAGGGTTGTCTCCATGGCTGCGGCGGGGGATCCCTTCGTAGATGCAGGAATGTGGCTTCGCTGCGCCCTGCACGCGCACACGACCCGCTCGGACGGGGAGCTCGAGCCCGACGAGCTGGTTCGGCACTACGAGGCGGCGGAGTTCGATGTGCTCGCGATCACAGACCACTGGATCCGGACCGAGGCCGACTCGACGGACCGGCTCCTCGTCATCCCGAGCTCCGAGCTGAGCTGCCGCCTGCCGGACGAGGCGGACGGCCATCTGCTCGCCTTCGGCATCGACGAGGATCCGCTCGAGTTCGTCCGCGCCCGGCCGGATCTCGCCGCTGCCGCCGCCTGGGTCGACGAGCACGGAGGCGTCGCCTACCTCGCCCACCCGTACTGGACGGGCGTGTCTCCGGGCGGCCTGTCGCTGGGCGACGGGGTTGCGGGCCTGGAGGTCTACAACGCGGGCTGCGAGCTCGAGACGGGGCGGGGCCTCTCGACCGTGCACTGGGACGACCTGCTCGAGCGAGGGCTGCACTGCTTCGGCATCGCGGCGGACGACTCGCACCACGGTGATCTCGACAGCCGCTTCGCCTGGGTCTGGGCGCGCGTCGCCGAGCGCTCGCAAGCCGCGGTGCTGCAAGCTCTCGCCACCGGCTCGTTCTACAGCTCGACCGGGCCGGTCGTGCACGAGCTCCGCGTCGACGACGGCGCAGTCGAAGTCCGGTGCAGTCCCTGCCGACGGGTCACCCTGTGCACGCGCCGCCAGCGCGGGTCATCGGTCAGCGCCGGCCCGTCCGGCTACCGGCACCGTGGGGAGATCCTGTCCGAATCGGACGCGGGGGAGATCACTGCCGCTCGTCTCCAGATTCCGCCGCGTGTTCCCTTCGGACGGCTCGAGCTCGTCGACGAATACGGCCGCAAGGCCTGGACGAATCCGCTGTGGCAGTGACGCAGCGCGGTGCGGCGATCGAGCGGCTCGCGAGTCGAGAATTCGACCTGCTCGTGATCGGCGGCGGGATCGTCGGCGCGGGGATCGCGGCCACGGCGGCGCGGGCCGGACTCGCAGTCGCGCTCGTCGACAAAGGTGACTTCGGCGCCGGCACGTCGACGGCGTCCTCGAAGCTGATCCACGGGGGCCTCCGCTACCTGAGGCTGGGCGACGTTCGACTGGTTCGCGAAGCACTGCACGAGCGCCGTTTGCTGACACGGGTGGTCGCGCCACATCTGATCCGACGCCTGCCTTTCCTGTTCCCGCTCTACCGGAACGGCCCGTACGGTCCGGCGACGATCCAGGCCGGGCTCGTCCTCTACGGCGCATTCGCACGCTCGCGACTCCACCGCCTGGCTTCGCCCGAGCGCGCTCGCGAGCGCGTCCCGGGCCTCCGCCTCGACGGCCTCCGCTCGTGCGGCGTCTACGCCGACGCGACGACGCACGACGGGCGGCTCTGCCTCGCGAACCTGCGCGCCGCCGAGGAGGCGGGCTCCGTCGTCCTCAACTATCGGTCGTCAACGCGACCGGGCCATGGGTCGACGTCGTGCGGCGACTCGAGGACCCCGCGGCATTGCCGACGATTCGGCTGAGCAAGGGCTCGCACGTGCTGTTGCGCCTGGACGATCCGTGGTCGGCGGCGCTGACGGTTCCCCACGACAAGGTGCGCGTCTCCTTCGCCGTTCCGTGGGAGGACATGCTGCTGCTCGGGACGACGGATTCGCTCTACGAGGGAGAGCCCGCGGCCGTCGAGGCCACCGAGGCCGAGGTCGCGCAGATCCTCGACGAGGCCTCGGTCGCGGTCGAGCCCGGGTTGCTGAACACTGACGCGATCCGCTCGACGTACGCGGGCCTCCGTGTCCTTCCGAGTGGGGACGGTGCGACCGCGAGCGCCCGCCGCGAGACGGTGTTCCATCGAGGCACGGGCGGGATGCTGAGCGTGGCGGGCGGCAAGCTGACGACCTACCGGCGGATCGCGCTCGACGCGCTGAGCATGCTTCGCGCCGAGCTCGGCCTCCACCGGCTCGACCGACGGGCGTTCCCGCTCCCGGGCGCAGTCGACCCCGGCGAGGCCGCTCGGCGGCTCGCCCGCCGTTGGCCCGATCTCGAGGCGCGCGTCTACGAACACCTCACCCATCACTACGGGAGCCTGGCGGAGGACGTACTCGCTCCAGCCGAGCAGGAGCCCGAGCTCCTCCGCCCGCTGCATCCGGACGGGCCCGACGTCGCCGCACAGGCCGTCTATGCGCGCGACTTCGAGTGGGCCCGGCGTCCCGAGGACGTCCTTCGGCGCCGGACGACGCTTGCGCTCCGCGGCCTGGCCGGCGAGGACGTCGTCCGGCGTGTCGATGAGCTCTTCGAGACTCGAGCCGGCGAAGCGCCCCGCGCCGCTGGCGTTCCGTCGTCGCCGGCTCCTTGAGGCGCGGGAGTCGCTACGCGCCCGGCGCTCGGTACTGAACTTGCTGGGCCTTGCGCAGAGCATCCATCGTTTCGTCGACGGTCAGGAGGACTGTCGTCTCGAGCGAGCTGAGCGCACCGCCGCCGCTGATCGCCAGTGCCACCGCGGCCATTGACACGTTGTCGGGGGCCTCCCAGAGGTTGTAGCCGTCGTGTGTGCCGAAGGCGTACCAGAACCCGTGGAGCTTCCCACCGACCGACTCGATGTACGCCTGAGCGGCCTTTCGGCGATCCTCTGGATTGCCGATCAGCCTCGCCCAAGTCTCCGGCGTGTAGCTGAACCTCGTTAGATAGAGCGGCATCGTCCCTCCCTCTCGTTCGCCGACCTGCAGCTGTCGCCGTTGCGTCGAAGTATGACCGGCTACACCTATGCCGACGTCAGACGCAGCGACTCGCGCGGGCGTCGACGCGGCAGACGGACAACGTTGCGCAGGAGTTCGTCATCTGCGACTTCCTCGCGCGCCTCTACGAGGCAAGCCCGAAAAGGCTCTCAGCAGGCTGATCTCTATGACCTCCCGGGGAGCTTCTCGCATGAGTACGACTCGGCCCTTGTGCTGACGGTCGTGCTGTCCCCTCCGCCGGTCCCTTGACAGCAGACCCTCATATGTAGGATCATCATAACTATGACGGATCCTGGTACCAAGGTGCCGCTGCTATTGCTCGAGGATGGGCCGCCGGTGCGACGGATCCCTCTCGCACTCGCCCGGCGCTTCTTCCAGATCTGCACCGGAGCGAGCGCCATGGCTGTGGCGGAGGCTGATCTGACCCCGCTCGAGTTCGCGGTGATGGCCTACGTGAACTCGACCGACGGGGAGCCCGACATCGACCAGAGCGCCCTCGCCGCGCGGCTCGGTGTCGACCGGAACAGCACCAGCCTGCTCGTCGGAAGCCTCGAGTCAAAGGGGCTGCTCGAGCGACGAGTCAACGGCGCCGACCGCCGAGCCCGACTCGTTCGACTCACGCCGCGGGGCGAGAAGCTCTTCACCAAGCTCCATCCGAAGGCGATCGAGCATCAGCAGCAGGTCCTCGACGTGCTGGATCCAGCAGAGCGCGAGGTCCTGCTCGACCTGCTTGTGCGGGTTATCGAAGCGAACCGCGACCTGGCGCGACCAGGGGCGGGACGCCGAAAGCGCAGCGCCAACGGAGCGACCACGTGAACAAGGAGGAGGGAACCGCTATGCAGACCCTGGAGATCCAGGCCACACCTGCGCCGGTCGAGATCGATCCCGCTCGAACCGCGGTAATCGTCATCGATATGCAGAACGCGTTCGGTTCGCCGGGCGGCATGTTCGACAACGCCGGGATTGGCATCGGCGGCATCCAGGCCGCCGTCGCGCCGACGCGAGCGGCAGTCGAGGCAGCGCGCCGAGCCGGAATCAAGATCGTCTATTTGAAGATGGGCTTCTTGCCCGACCTGTCCGATCTCGGCGCGGAGGACGTGCCGAACGGTCATCTCTTCCTTCACCTCGGCGTAAAGGACGGCGTGCTGGCGCGAGACGAGTGGGGCACCGACATCCTCGACGAGCTCGCACCGGCCGACGACGACACGGTCCTCTACAAGACCCGATTCAGCGGCTTCTATCGGACGGAGCTCGATGAGCTCCTCAAAGAGTCGGGGACGAAGCACTTGATCGTGACGGGCTGCACGACGAGCATCTGCGTCGAGTCCACCATCCGCGACGCCTTCTTCCGCGACTACCACTGCGTCCTCCTCGAGGACTGCACAGCAGAACCCATGGGCGCGAGCCTCAGCCGGAGCAACCACGACGCGACGATCCTGCTCGTGGAGCGCATCTTCGGGTCGGTCTCGACATCAAGCAACTTCGTCGACGCACTCCACGCCGCCGAAGCGAATCGTGTCGTGCCGCGCGACGCTGGAAGCCGCGTAACCGTGTAGTTGAGCTTCTGATTTCCGTAACGGGCGAGGGAGCTAGCCGGACACCTTTCAAGCCTTTCGCCTTCGGTCGGCGACCTTGCGACGTTCTTAGACTGTGGAGAACGTAGGGCCGAGCGGGATGAGTGGCTCGAGCTCGCCGAGCGCGCCGTCCAAATCAAGGTTCGCCGCCTCCGCGTTCTCGCGTACATGGCGGCCCTTCCGGCTGCCGGCGATCGCGGCAGTAACACCCGGCTGATGAAGTAGCCACGCAATTGCGACCTGAGCGACGGTCGCACCAAGCCGTTCCGCGATCGGACGTATTCCGTCGGCGACGGCGAAGCTCCGATCGACTTTCCCGGGGTTCAACAGCCGCTTATAGAAGGGCTCTTCGACCCAAGCGCTCCAGACTGCGAGCACCTCCTCCTGGGTCTTTCCGCTCAGGACCCCGCCTGCAAGCGGTTCGAAGACCGTGACGCCGATCCCGAGTTCCCCACAGCGGGCGATCGAGGCCCGATGGTCGAGGTAGTCGATCAAGGACAGGCCGTCTTGGACGACGTCAACCGCCCGTTGTTCGTGACAGCGCTCGATGTCCTCCACGTCGTAGTTGGACATCCCGATCGCCCGCACGAGCCCGGCATCGACCAGTTCGGCCATTGCACCCCAGGTCTCCTCGAGCGGCACACCGGTACGGTCGGGCCAGTGCAGGAAGTAGACATCGATCTGGTCGCGCCCGAGCCGACGCAGGCTGTTCCGGCAGGCCTGGTGAACCTGTGCGCGCTGGAAACCTGTCCCACCGCCGGTCACGCCGGCACCGGGTGCAACCTTCGTCGCAAGCAGGAAGTCGGCGTCGATCCGGTCGAGCGCGGCGCCGATCAACGATTCGTTTCGCGTCTCGAGGTAGTTCTCCGAGGTGTCGAGCCAGTTGATCCCCGCCTCGACAGCGGTCTCGATCACGTGGACCGCGCGATCAACGTTCGGCTCTTCGTCCGTCTCAGGTCCGAGCTCGAGACCGCCGAGACCGACGCGCGAGATCGAGACACCGCTCGAGCCAAGTGGGCGCAACTCCATCTAGCTACCTGCGAGTGACTATAAGACGCTTCCGCAGCGCTATGAGGGACCCCGGTGTCCGACACGGATGTCGGAGATCGCGGCGTGTCAAGGCGAACTCGCGCCGAGACTGCAACGCTTCCGCGCCAATCGCCGCCGATGCCAGCTTTGCCGGCGTCGGCCGCAGCGGCCGGCCTCGAGGAACCCCGATCGAAGTCGTCATGGCTCGGCGTCCAGCCGAGCCGGACTTCGATCGGCTGATGGGCCGAACCGAGTATTGCGCGAACCTCAACGCGCTCCTGACAGGAGCGCCTCTCGGCCTCGGATGACCCAAGTCTGAACGACCAGCCGCGCGCAGTGGGGCTCAGACCAGGCATGTCTGGACGCCACGGGATGTGCGCGATCTCGGTTACTCGGCTCAGCCGTTGCTTCCGGCCAGCCGGGCGCCGAGGCGCAGGAGAGCCGGCGCGCGCCGCGCGAGGTGCAGGAGCGCCCGATCGCCCGTGCGCAGGTGCTCGTGGGGCCCACCCAGCCGAGCTCGCGGGGAGACGGCATCGTCGGCGGCAAAGAGCTGCCACGGCTCGTCGATCCCTCGGAGCCGATGAGTACCGCGGTCGGCGAACTGCAGGCCCGAACCGACGACGAGGTCCCGCACAGTCCGCGAGACGAGGACTTCGCCGCCGCTCGCCAACGCCACGATGCGTGCGCCGACATGAACCGCGACGCCGCCGAGCTTTTCGCCGATCTTCTCGCACTCGCCAATGTGCACTCCGGCCCGTACGTCGAGATCGATCTCACGCAGCGACCGGCGGATGGCGCATGCACAGCGCACAGCTGCCCCCGGCCCTTCGAAACTGGCGAAGAACCCGTCACCGGCCGTATCGAGCTCTCGACCGCCGAACTGTTCAAGTAGCTCGCGCACACGCGCGTTGTGCTGGTCGAGGAGCTCGTGCCAGCCGCGGTCACCGAGCTCGCTCGCGCGCCTGGTCGACCCGACGATGTCGGTGAACAGAATCGTCGCCAGGAGGCGATCGGACGCGGGGCCGGTCCGAACACCTGTCAGGAATTCCTCGATCTCTGCGATCACCGGGTTGATGTCCCCGGCCCAGAACGCGTGATCCTCTCCGGCGAGCTCGACGAAGCGAGCGTGCGGAATTCCTCGCGCAAGGTGGCGGCCGCCTTCGATCAGGAAGACGTCGCCGGCGCGATGGAGGACGAGCGTCGGCGCCTGGACGGTCGGCAGAACGGCGGTCACGTCCGCCAGCAAAGTCGCCTCGACCAACGCTCGCGCCATCGTCGGGCTTGCACCGGCGCGTTCGAAGATCGCCCAGAAGCGCCGTTGGAGATCGCCCGTCGCGCTCGGGGCAATGAGCCGGCCGAGCCGTCCCTCGCCCCAATGGGAGAGGAGGTCGTCGAACCCCGACACAACCCGGTCGTATTTCTCGGGGTCCACACCGATGGCCCGAAGCTCGTCTGTGGTCCAGCGCCCGCGTGCGAACGAGCCGTAGAGGATGAGTGCGCTCGTGCGCTCCGGCCAGGTCGCCGCAAACAAGACGCAGGTCGGTCCGCCTTCCGAGAAGCCCAGCAAGGCGGCCCGTTCCGACCCGACGGCGTCGAGCACCGCCCTGACGTCGGCGATCCGCTCCTCCAGGCGAGTGAAGGAGGCGAGCCGTTCCAGGAAGCGGCTGTAGCCGAGGTCGGTCCACTGCAGGTCGAGATGCGAGATGAACCCGGGAACGATGATCAGATCCAGCCCGCGGTCACCGACCACCTGATAGGCGATGTTGACCTCGCCTCGCTGGGCGTACCGCGTTTGCGGCGATTGCACGACCAGAGCTTAGAACCGACGCATGATCGGAGAAGTGGAGCTAGCCGGACTCGAACCGGCGACCTCCTGGGTGCGATAAGGCCAAACGCTCAGTCGCTTGGGCTCATTCCGCTTGTTCAAGCGTTTTGATGTGCCCTCAGTTCAGCGAGTTTCTCTCAGTTTGGTAGCACGGACGGTATAACGGCCCGTGCGGCGCATTGCGTCGTCACCGGGCCGGGAGCGCGCGGGCCCGCATGCACAGGCAAGAGAGATGACGCGTTTGACGACGACCAGCTCCGCGACGATGTTCGGGCGGCTGCCAGGTAGTTGGTCCGAAGTTCTCCCGGCCACGGCGCTCGTCGCACTCAACGAGATCGCGAGTCGGCTGACACAGGGAGCCTTTTACCCACCCGCACCAAAGGTCCTGCGTGCCCTTGAAGAGACGCCCTTCCCTTGCGTGAAAGTCGTGATCCTCGGCCACGACCCGTACACACATGGAGGCCAAGCCGATGGCCTTGCTTTTTCGGTGCCGAAAGGCGTCAAGCATCCGCACTCGCTGCGATGCATCTTCAACGAGGTCGCCCGGAATGGTGGTAGCTGGGTGCCGCCGAGTGGAAGTGGTGACCTCACGCGCTGGGCAAAGCAGGGCGTCTTGCTGCTGAACACGATTCTCACCGTCGCTCCTGAGGGCCCGTCCGGTGCGCATAGAGACGTTGGTTGGGAGACCTTCACCGATGAGTGTCTACGCGTACTCGGCGCCCAGCAAGGGCTCGTGTTCATGCTCTGGGGCAACCGCGCTCGCCGCAAGCGCGATTGCGTCAACTCCAACCATCACTTCGTGCTCGAATCAGGTCATCCATCCGCTGGTAACTGTCCAGCGCCTCGCTTCAAGGACAGTCGCCCGTTCCGCCAGGCCAATGCGTACCTCGCAAGCCATGGGAAGAAGCAGATTGATTGGTAGCGGAGACGGTCAGCTCATGAAGGACAGTGCGAAAAGGAGGTGGTG
>VAXU01000095.1 GCA_005885125.1 Actinomycetota bacterium | reverse complement strand
TTGATGGCCGACAAGTCGGGGTACGCGGGGCTGTCGCACCTCGCGCGCGCGTACGTCGGCGGGTTGCTCGCGCATGCGCCGGCGCTGCTCGCCTTCTGCGCGCCGACGACGAACTCGTACCGGCGGCTTGTGCCGGGCTACGAGGCGCCGGTGAACCTCGTCTACTCGCAGCGGAACCGCAGTGCGTGCATCCGCATCCCGATGTACTCCGAGTCGCCGAAGGCGAAGCGGATCGAGTTCCGCTGCCCGGACGCGTCGGCGAACCCGTACCTCGCGTTCGCGGCGATGCTGATGGCGGGGCTCGACGGGATCGAGCAGGGCTTCGAGCCCGGCGAGCCGGCCGACTTCGACCTGTTCGAAGAGGCGGGACACGACATCGCACAGGTGCCGGGGTCGCTGCCGGAGGCGCTCGACGCGCTCGAAGCGGATCACGCGTTCTTGACGAAGGGAGACGTGTTCAGCGAGGAGCTGATCCGCACCTGGATCGACTACAAGCGTGAGAACGAGGTCGACGTGGTGCGGCTGCGCCCGCATCCGGCCGAGTTCTCCCTCTACTACGACTGCTGAAGGGAGCTTGGAGGCTAAGTGAGTGTCACCGGCGTACATGACACGGAGCGTGTGACATTGGCCCGTAGGGCGGAGCTCGGCGTACGGACACACGACACGCTCGCTGCGCCGCCGTCCGCCGAGCTCCGGCCCCTGGAGCCCGACGACTGGCCGGCGGTTGCAGACATCTACTGGGACGGCATGCGCGACGGCCTGGCGACCTTCGAGACCGAGGTGCCCTCGTGGGAGGACTGGGACGCCGCGCATCTTCGCGTCCACCGGCTCGTCGCGGAGCTGCTCGGCGAGGTGGTCGGCTGGGCGGCGCTGAGCCGCGTCTCGAAGCGGCGGTGCTACCTCGGCATCGCGGAGAACAGCGTCTACGTCGCGCGTGAGGCTCGCGGGCTCGGGATCGGGCGGGCGCTGCTCGAAGCGCTGATCGCGGGTGCGGAAGCGGCGGGGATCTGGACGATCCAGACGGCGATCTTCCCCGAGAACCGCGCGAGTGTCGCTCTGCATCAGAAGTGCGGCTTCCGCATCGTCGGCATGCGAGAGCGGATCGCGAAGCGAGACGGCGTGTGGCGAGACACCCTGTTCCTTGAACGAAGGAGTGAGGTCATCACATGACTAGCAGGCCACGCACTTCTCGGGGGAACCTCCCGGTTCCCCCGAACCCCCTCCACCGGTCCGCTGGCGCGGACGGGCGCTGCGCGCCGGTGATCACGTGATCAAGGTGGAAGCGGTCGTGATTCGCGAGCGCGTCGAGACGGTGATCGACGCGGTCGAGCACGCGACCGGACACGTCGGCGTGACCGTGATCGAGGCGATCGGCCACGGCAGGCAGCGGGGCGTCACGCACGAATATCGCGGTCGGATCTTCGAGTCGCGGTTCCTCCCGAAGGCGCTCCTCGCGTTCATCGTCGACGACGACCAGGCGGACGCCGTCGTCGAGGCGATCGTGGACTCCGCCCGGAGCGGCAACGAGTCGGGCGACGGGCTCGTCTGGACGACACCGGTCGACAACGTCACGCACAACCGGACCGGCAGGCCGCTGGCACAGGCGGTGGAAGTCCAATGAAGACCGCCGATCTGGTCATCGCTGCCAACACCGTCTGGGTCGTCGTCGCCGCCGTCCTCGTCATGTTCATGCAGGCGGGCTTCGCGTTCCTCGAGGCGGGCCTCACTCGGATGAAGAACGCCGCGCACATCGCCGGCAAGAACGTCCTCATCTTCGGCGTCTGCTCGCTCGTGTACTGGGCGTTCGGATTCGCGATCGCGTTCGGCGACGGCAACGGGATCGTCGGCACGCACGGTTTCTTCCCGTCGACGAACGAGATGCTCTCGATCGGCAAGGCCCCGTACTCGTTCTTCACCGGGATTCCCGGCGCGACGGGGTATCTGTTCGAGGTCGTGTTCGCAGGCGTGTCGCTCGCGATCGTCTGGGGCGCGATGGCCGAACGGGCGAAGCTCTGGGTGTACTTCGCGTTCGGCGCGATCTTCACGCTCATCTACTCGGTCACCTCGCACTGGATCTGGCACTCGGGCGGCTGGCTATTCGGGAAGGGAATGCAGGACTTCGCCGGCTCGACGGTCGTCCACTACCAGGGCGCGCTGGCCGCGCTGGCCGGTGCGATCCTGCTCGGGCCGCGCATCGGCAAGTTCGGGAAGGACGGTCGGGCGAACCCGATTCCCGGCCACAACATGCCGTACGCCGTCCTCGGGACGATCATCCTCTGGTTCGGCTGGTTCGGCTTCAATCCGGGGTCGACGCTCGCCGTCATCACCGGCGACAAGATCGGCTACTTCGGCTACGTCGCGCTGACGACGAACGTCGCGGCCGCGGCCGGTGCGATCGGCGGGATCGTCAGCGCGTGGGTGATCCTGCGCAAGCCTGACGTCTCGATGATGCTGAACGGCGTGCTGGCGGCGCTCGTCGCGATCACGGCCGCGTCCGGCTTCGTCGCGCCGTGGGCGGCGATCGTGATCGGGCTCGTCTCCGGGTTCATCGCGGTCGCGGGCGTGCTGTTCGTCGAGCGGATCGGGATCGACGATCCGATCGGCGCCGTCGCCGTGCACGGCATGTCGGGTGTGTGGGGAACGCTCGCGACCGGCCTGTTCGCCGTGCCGAGCCTGGCGGCCAACCTCGCCACGGGGCGGGGTGGGCTCGTGTACACGGGGTCGTTCCACCAGCTCGGGATTCAGGCGCTGGGCCTCGTCGCCGTCGGTGGCTTCACGTTCTCAGCGTCCTTCGGGTCGCTCTGGACGATGAAGCGGCTCTGGGGTATCCGGGTCGAGCCCGAGACCGAGACGGCCGGCCTGGACGTCTCTGAGCACGGCATGTGGGGCTATCCCGAGTTCTACATCCCGGTCCCGGGCGGTTACGGGACGGAGGCGCATGGCCACCTCGGCCTTGCGCACGGGCCTGCTCGGGCGGCGCCGGCGATCCTCGCCGACCCGGTGCCGGAGCCTTCCGGCTAGTCCCTCACAGGGAGGGCGCCGCTCTCACCGGGCGGCGTCCTCCCCCTCCTGGCGTTCAGGATTGGCCGGTGAGCGCGGACACGCGGCTCCGGCGTGACGTTCGGCTTCTCGGTGACGTGCTCGGTCACGTACTGGTCGAGCAGGAGGGCGAGGAGCTGCTCGCCGCGGAGGAACGGATCCGGCTGCTCGCGCGGCAGGCGCGCGAGGGTGGGCCGCGCGACGAGTTGCGGGATGCGGTGCGCCTGCTCCCGCTCGATCGGCAGGCGTCGGTGATCCGGGCCTTCGCCATCTACTTCCAGCTCGTCAACATCGCCGAGCAGCATCACCGCCTTCGCCGGCGGCGGGAATACGACCTCGAGCAGCGCGTGCCGCGCGAGTCCCTGCGCGACGCCTTCGACCGTCTCGGCGATCGCCCGGCGCCGCCCCTGTCACTGGAGCTCGTGCTCACGGCGCATCCGACCGAGGCGACGCGCCGCACGATTCTCGGCGCTCACCTGCGGATCAGCGGACTGCTCGCAGAGCTCGACGATCCGCTTGCGTCGCCGGTGCGTGCGGACGCCGTCGCGGGGGCGCTGACCGGAGAGGTGACGCTGCTCTGGCAGACGGACGAGCTGCGCACGGTGCGGCCGCGCGTCGTGGACGAGATCCGGCACGGGCTGTGGTTCTTCGAGCAGAGCCTCCTCGGCGAGGCGCCGCGTCTGCTCGCGGCGTACCGGTCGTTCTTCCGCGATGCGCCGGCGCCGATTCGCTTCGGGACGTGGATCGGCGGCGACATGGACGGCAATCCCGCGACGGGGCCGGACACGATCGCCGAGGCGCTCGAGCGTGCCCGTGCGCTCGTGCTCGCGCGCTATCGAGCAGAGGTGCGCGGCCTGGCGGCGACGATCGGGGTCGCGGGCTCGCTCGCGTCGGTCTCGGACGAGCTGCTGGAGTCGATCGGGCGCGACGAGCAGGAGCTCGCGGACTATGCGACGCTCATCGGCGCGCAGAACGAGGGCGAGCCCTACCGGCGCAAGCTCTCGTTCGTCTGGTGGCGGCTCGGAAACGGCGGTTATGGCTCGCCGGACGAGCTCGCCGCCGATCTCGCCGTTGTCGACCGCAGCCTCCGGACGAATCGGGGAGCCCGGATCGCCGACGGCGGTCTCGCCGATCTCCGCCGTCGCGTCGAGATCTTCGGATTCCACCTCGCGAAGCTCGACGTCCGGCTGCACGCGTCCGAGATTCGGAGCGACCGCGCCCGCGCTGCGTTGGCCGCGGTCGCCGCTGCCCGCCGTCACCATGGACCGCGGGCGGTCGACACCGTGATCGTCTCGGGAACGACCAACGCCTCCGACGTCCTCGCCGTGCTCGACGGGGCCGACGAGCCGCTGTCACCCGTGCCGCTGTTCGAGACGATCGAGGACCTGCGCGCGGCGCCGGCGATCGTCGAAGAGCTGCTCGACGACCCGCGCATTGCCCGTCATGGCCGGCTCGAGGTGATGGTCGGCTACTCGGACTCGGGCAAGGACGGTGGCTACCTGACGGCGCAGTGGGAGATCTACCGCGCGCAGGAAGCGCTCGCCGCGGTCGCGGCCCGGCGCGGGGTCGAGCTGACGATCTTCCACGGGCGCGGCGGGAGTGCGGGACGCGGCGGCGGGCCGACCTACGCGGCGATCCTCGCGACGCCGCCGGGGCAGCCGCCGGGCCGGCTGAAGCTCACGGAGCAGGGCGAGACGATCTCGTTCAAGTACGGCCTCCCTGGTCTCGCGTACACGAATCTCGAAGCGGCGCTCGCCGCGACGCTGTTGTCGGCCTTTCCGGACGTGGCACAGGCGGAGCCGCCGCCGGGCGCACGCGAGACGGTCGAGGTGCTGTCCGCCCGCGCTCACCGGGCGTACCGCGCGCTCGTGTGGGAGGACGAGAGCTTTCCGACGTTCTTCCGCGACTTCACGCCGATCGAGGAGCTGTCGCTGCTCGAGATCGGCTCGCGGCCCGTGCGCCGTCCGGGTGCGAGTGCGGACTTCGGCTCGTTGCGCGCGATTCCATGGGTGTTCGCCTGGACGCAGAACCGCTGCCTTCTCCCCGCGTGGTACGGCTGTGGGGCCGCCTTTGCCGACGCCGATCTGGGCGAGCTTCGGCGGCTTGCGCGCGAGTGGGCGTTCTTCCGCTCGCTCGTCGAGAACCTCGAGATGACGCTGGCGAAGTCGAGTCTCGAGATCGCGGACGGCTACCTCGAGCTCGTCGGCGACGCACGCCTCTGGGAACCAATCCGCCAGGAGCACGAGCGGACGACCGCAGCGGTGCTGGAGATCGTCGAGTCGCAGGGGCTGCTCGACCGGCAGCCGGTCGTTCAGCGCTCGATCACGCTCCGCAATCCGTATGTCGACCCGCTGAACGCCCTGCAGGTGGAGCTCCTGCGCCGGTACAGGAATGCAGCCGACGAGGACGAGCGTGAGCGTGTCCGCCGGCCGCTGCTCCGCACGATCGCGGGGATCGCGGCCGCATTGCGAAACACGGGCTAAGTAGAGCTAGGCGCTCGCAACTTCCTCTGTGTCTGGGGCTTCCTCGCGCGCGGCGACGTCTGTGCGCGGGATGACACGCCAGAACCAAGCGGCGGTCTCGTCCCATCGTTCGAGCACGGCTGCTGCGCGCGGCGAGCCGGTGTGGCGCAGGTGCACCTCCAGGAGCTCGCGCAGCTCCGGTCCGGCAGTCCGTTCGGCGACGACAAGCTGCGTGTTCAGCCGCAACGGAAGCCGCGCGTCGGGATCGAAGACGTACAGCTCCCCGCCGCTCATGCCGGCGGCGACGTTGAGCCCGACCTCGCCGAGCGCGACCACGACCCCGCCGGTCATGTACTCGCAGGCATGGTCGCCCAGGCCTTCCACGACGGACACGGCGCCGGAGTTGCGAACGGCGAATCGCTCGCCCGCGCGGCCGGCGCAGAAGAGCTCGCCGCCGGTTGCGCCGTAGAGAGCGGCGTTGCCGAGCAGGACCGGGTCGCCTGCGTCGTCCGGCGCGGGGAGCACGACGATGCGGCCGCCGCCCATTCCCTTGCCGACGCCGTCGTTCGCTTCGCCGATCAGCTCGAGCTCGGCGCCGGCGCTGAGAAAGGCGCCGAAGCTCTGGCCGGCTGCGCCTTCGAAGCGGGCGCGGATGCGGCCGGGCGGGCGTGCGGAGCCGTATCGCTCTGCGATCGCGGCGCCGAGGCGCGCGCCGACGGCGCGGTCGCGGTTCGTAACGCGGTAGCGGAGGTCGACGATCCGCGTTTCGTCCAGTGCGGGAGCCGCGTCGGATGCGAGGCGGAGCCCGAGCTCGGCCCCCTCCGCGCGCAGCTGCGCCTCTCCGGCGAACGCGCCGCGAGCTCTGTGCAGCAGCGGCCGCAGGTCGAGCGAGGCCGCGCGACGACCCGTCGGCGCTTTGGCATGGAGCAGATCGGAACGGCCAACCGCGTCGGCGAACGTTCGCAGGCCGAGCGCTGCGAGCAGATGCCGGATCTCCTCGGCGACGAACAGCAGATAGGTCTCGATCGCATCGGGCGTCCCCGCGAACTTCGTGCGCAGCTCGGGCCGCTGCGTCGCGATTCCGACCGGACAGGTGTCGAGATGGCATGACCGGACCATCAGGCAGCCCTCCGCGAGTAGCAGCGCGGTGCCGAACGACACCTCGTCCGCGCCGAGCAGCGCAGCCACGATGACGTCACGGCCGGTTTTCATCCCGCCGTCGGCGCGCAGACGAACCCGCTGCCGCAGGCCGCTCTCGACGAGCGTGCGCTGCGTCTCCGCGAGCCCGAGCTCCCACGGGGCCCCGGAGTGCTTGATCGACGACAGCGGGCTCGCGCCCGTGCCGCCGTCCGCGCCGGCGATGTGCACGACGTCTGCAAGCGCCTTGACGACTCCCGCGGCGACGAGGCCGACGCCCGCTTCGGCGACGAGCTTCACCGAGACATCCGCGGCCGGATTCGCCTGCTTGAGATCGAAGACGAGCTGCGCGAGATCCTCGATCGAGTAGATGTCGTGGTGCGGCGGCGGCGAGATGAGCCCGACTCCCGGCTGCGTGTGCCGCAGCCCGGCGATCTCGGCCGTCACCTTGTGGCCGGGGAGCTGGCCGCCTTCGCCCGGCTTCGAGCCCTGCGCGATCTTGATCTGGAGCTCGCGCGCGAACGCCAGGTACTCGGGCGTGACGCCGAAGCGTCCCGAGGCGACCTGCTTGATGCGCGAGTTCCGCTCGG
>VAXU01000094.1 GCA_005885125.1 Actinomycetota bacterium | reverse complement strand
GAGAGGTTGGCCTTGTAGCCCGGCACCGGGATGTCGTAGCGGGAGCCGTCGCCGCGGCGCATCAGGCGCAGGTCCTGCACAGCGTCTGCGATGTCGGCGCGGTTGGTCGCGATCAGGCCGCCCTCGCCGGCCGCGATGTTCTTCGTCGCGTAGAGGGAGAAGCACGTTGCGTCCGAGATCGCGCCGATCTTCCTGCCGCGGTAGCGGCTCTCGGCCGCGTGCGCCGCGTCCTCCACGACTGGAATGCCGAGGGCAATGATGGGGTCGAGGTCGCACGGTTGACCCGCGAGATCGATCGGCAGGATCGCCTTCGTTCGCCCGGTCACCGCGTCGGCCGCGCGGGCGGGATCGATGTTGAGGTCTGCGTCGCGGACGTCCACGAACACGGGCGTCGCGCCCGCGTGGACGATGACGTTCGCCGTCGCCGGCCACGTGATCGGCGTCGTGATCACCTCGTCGCCTTCGCCGACCCCGAGCGCGACGAGGGCGAGGTGGAGTGCCGCCGTGCCGGAAGCGAGCGCGAGCACATGCTCCGCCTCGAGGTACTCGGCCAGGCGCCGCTCGAGCTCCGCGGCCCGCGGGCCGGTCGTCAGCCAGCCCGACCGCAGCGTCTCCGAAACGGCCGCGATCTCGTCGTCGTCGATCGCCGGCGGCTGGAAGCCGAGCATCGTCTCGCGCCGCGAGGAAACGTCCTGCATCGCGTCACGCAGCGTACAGCGCGCCTCCGGCCGCCCTTCGGCCCCCGGCTGAAAACACCACGGTCTGACCCCAATGTTCGAAAAGTGTGACTTTTCTTCCACACCTGGCCGGTGGGGCCGTGCTGCGAAGTCCAGACGGCGCTCGGGCGTCAGACCTTCTGCAAGGGCGTTTCGACCGGAACCGTGTCGAAGTGGATCAGTTCCGCCGCGCGGTCTGCCTGTCGCAGCGCCTCCTCGCGGGATGCGCTCACGGCCAGGATCGCGCCCGCGCGGTCCGAACCGCGCAGCAGCGGCCCGAACCGGTGTCCCGGCTTGCGATACAGCCGGATTCCCTTGATCCCGTCGACCGCGTACGCCTCCTCGAGCCCGGCCACGCGTCGCAGCTCGCCGGTCGGCGCAACCAGGAAGCGGACGCACCCACCGCCCGCCTGCGCGACCGGCGCCAGCTGCAGCGGCGCGATCTCCCAGCCGAGCGCCGCCGCCAGCGCGAGCCCGTTCAGGTCGACGCCGAGCACCGCGCGGCACAGCTCCGCGTCGTGGCCGCCGCCGAGGCGCGTCGCCACCTCCCCGACGCGCGGCACGTGTGCGAGCGCGACGCCGAACGCGGGCGGCTCCGCCGTCAACCGGTCCGTGACCGTCAACGGCCGGAACCGTCCCCCTAGCGAGAAGCCGTTCACGGTCACCTCGTGACCAGCAACGTGCTGCTCGACGAGCAGCGTCGCGCTTCGAGACGCATCCAGCGCGACCTCGACCGCCGAGCGCATGCGCCGCGGCTCCGGCACGAGGGTCAGCCCACGCTGGCCCTGCCGATCGGGCGCCTTGACCACGCAGGGATATCCGACCTGCTCCGCCGCGGCCGCTGCCTCGTCGGTCCCCGAGCAGACGACGTACGCGGGCTGCGGCACTCCCGCCGCCGCGAACACCTCTCGCTGGCGGAGCTTCGACGTCGACAGCGTCGCCGTGTCGGGCGAGACGGGATGAGGAAGCCCGAGGCGGTCCGCCACACGCGCCGCGATTGCGACGGGCCAGTCGATTCCCGGGGCGATGAGGCCGTCGACGCGTTCGGCGGCTGCGAGCCGCTCGATCGCCGCTTCGTCCTCGGTGGAGACGATCGCGCGCCGATCCGCGTACCGGAAGCCGGGCGCGGCGGGATCGCGATCGACGGCGATCACGTACAGATCGTGCCTCCGTGCGGCGGCGAGCAGCCCGAGCTGCGCCGGGCCTGCGCCTAGGACGAGGAGACGTGCTGCGTTTCGCTCTGCAGGATCTCCCGCCACCACGCCTCATTGTCGCGGTACCAGGAGATCGTGCGCGCCACGCCCGCCTCGAACGACGTGCCGGCGCGCCAGCCGGTCAACCGCTCCATCTTCTCCGTCGATCCGACGTGGCGGTCGACCTGGCCGGGCCGCTCCGTCACGTACGACTTCAGCGACCCTGACTTGCCGAGCGCGTCGAGAACCAGATCCGCGATGTCGTCGACCGGGATGTCGATACCCGTCGCGACGTTCAGCACCTCGCCCGCGACGGCATCGATGGGCGCCGCGATCACCGCTTCGATCGCCTCTGCGTCGTCGTCGACGTACAGCCAGTCGCGCGACGCGTGGCCGTCCCCGTGCACCGTCAGGGGCTCGTCGCGGAGTGCCTGGGTGATGAAGCGCGGGATCGCCTTCTCCGGATGCTGGCGCGGGCCGTAGTTGTTGAAGGGACGCACGATCACGATCGGCAACCCATACGTGACGTGGTACGCGTACGCGAGCCGGTCCGCTCCCGCCTTCGTTGCCGCATACGGCGAGCGCGGGTTCAATGGATGCTCCTCGTCCATCGGCGCCCGCTCGGCCGTGCCGTACACCTCGGAGGACGAGATGAGGATGAAGCGCTCGACCGGCGCTTCTCGGATCGCATCGAGCAGGATCTGCGTCCCCTCGACATTCGTCGTCACGAACTCCCGCGCACCCTCGGCGATCGACTTCTCCACGTGGGACTCCGCCGCGGCGTTGACGATCACGTCCACCTCCGACACGACGTCGCGCACGAGATCCGCGTCACGGATGTCGCCGTGCACGAACGACAGCCGCTCGTGCGACATCACGCCGCTCAGATTCTCGAGGTTTCCCGCATAGGTCAGGGCGTCGAGGGACACGACCTCGTACGGCGTCTTCGCGAGGAGGTGGTGGATGAAGTTCGACGAGATGAAGCCGGCGCCGCCGGTGACGAGGACGCGTTTCGTCGTCATCCCAGTTCTCGATCGATCGTGTACAGCGGCCGACCCTCCACGTCTCGCTGAATCCGGCCGAGATACTCGCCGACGAGCGCGAGGATGAAGCCCTGGATTCCGAGCACGAATAGCACGAGCACGCCGCCGAAGAGCGGCCCTGGGAAGTTCGACTCGCCGACCCAGTAGACGATCCCGTACGCGCCGAGGCCGAGCGCGAGCAGCGAGCACACGACTCCCAGCGCGACGCCGATCCACTGAATGGGCTGCGGCCAGAACCCGGCGAGCACGTGCAGCGCGAGCCGTGTCAGCCGCAGCGGCGAGTAGCGCGAGGCCCCCTGACGAGGCGCGTGCGCGACGTCCACTTCGACGACGCGCGCGCCACCGGAGAGCACCAGGGCCTTCGTGAACTTCTGCTTGCCGATCGAGCCCAGCATCGGGTCGACCGCGTCGCGGCGGTAGGCGTTGAACGCGCAGCCGAAGTCGGAGATCGGCGCTCCCGTGAAGCGCCTGAGCATCCCGTTGATCAGCCGTGACGGCACCGTGCGGCCCCACGAGTCGTGCCGAGCCTCGCGCCGGCCGCTCGCGACGTCGTTTCCGGCCTCGATCGCGTCGATCAGGCGCGGGATGTCCTCGGGCGCGTTCTGGAGGTCGCCGTCCATCGTGACCACGATCTCGCCGCGCGCGCGCGACAGGCCGGCGTGCATGGCGGGGTGCTGACCGAAGTTCCGCTTGAAGCGGACGGCCCGGACACGCGGATCGTCGGCGTGGATTCGCTCGAGCGCCGCGAAGGTGCCGTCCGCCGAGCCGTCGTCCACGAAGATCAGCTCGTACGAGCGCGGCCCCGGGTCGAGGGTCGCGACCGTCCGGCGGTAGAGCTCCTCGAGCGAATCGACCTCGTTGTACAGCGTCACGACGAGCGAGACGTCCGGTGCCGGAGCGTCCTCGCCCGTCGCTCGCCTACTCCCGAGCAGATCGGTCTCGACCATTCGCGAGAGACTATCCCGCGATCACTCATTTGAGGGACGCGCGAGCGCCGCGAGCCGCACAAGCTGAGCTTCGCGGTGCCTGTTGCGGCGCTTCATCGGCGGCTTCTGATCGTTTGCGCAATCGCGCTTTTCGGCGGGATCTTCGTCGGCTTCGTGATCTTCGAGGTGCCCGGCCTCGGAATCGGGCACTTCTATTACATCCCGGTCGCGATGATCGCGCTCGCAGCCGGAACCTGGGCCGGAATCGGCGGTGGGCTTCTCGCGACCGGCCTCTACGTGTTGTCGATCTTCGTGACCCCGCGCGTGCCGACCCGCGACGCGCTGACCAGTGCAACGGTGATCCGCACGATCACCTATTGCTCCTGCGGCGCGCTGATCGGCTGGTTTGCGGGTCAGCACCGGCAACACGTCGCGAAACTCAGGCAGCTGGCGGATCGCGATTTCCTGACCGGCCTGCTGAACGCGCGCGTCTTTGACGAGGCGCTCGCGCGCCGCTGCGCAACGGGAACGCCGTTCGTGCTCGTGCTCGGCGACCTCGACAACCTCAAGGAGGTCAACGACACACACGGGCATGCCGAAGGGAACCGCGTGCTGCGAGAGGTCGGAGAGGTGTTCGCCGCGGCGATTGCGCCCGGTGACGACCTCGCGCGCGTTGGCGGCGACGAGTTCGCCGTGCTGATGGAGGGGTCCGTCGAGGAGGCGCAGGCCTTGTGCACGCTCCTCAAGCAGCGGCTGGCGCGGGAAGGGCTCGAGCTGAGCTTCGGCTATGCGGTGCGCCCGGAAGACGGGCCTGGACCCGTGGAGCTCTTCCGCAAGGCCGACGACCGGCTCTATGCCGCGAAGCTGTTGGGCCGCAACCGCCGCGCCGTCCTGGCGGTGGCGACTGCGACCCAGTCGTGAAGCGACTCGTCCGCGCTAGCGGACCGGTGGAAGGGGTTTGGGGGAACCGGGAGGTTCCCCCCAACTAGCACCCCGGCGCCCTACGCGGCTTCGAGCAGCGGCTCCGCTTCGACGAGCTCCGCGACTCGCACGCGGCGCTTCCCGATCGCGAATGCGGCGACCGCGCCCGCGAGGACGACGGCGGTGCCGATCCACAGCGCCGGCAGCATGCCGTCCACGAACGACGGGCCCGATGAGTAGCTGCCGTACTTCGACCAGACGGAGGCGAGGACCGCGACTCCGAACACGCCGCCGAGCTCGCGAATCGCGTTCTGCGTCCCCGAGGCCTGGCCTTCCTCCTCGGGCTTGACGGCCGACAGGACGACGTTCGCGACCGGCGCCCAGAACATGGCCATGCCGATGCCGGAGACCATGAAGGGCACGACGAGCTGCCAGTACGGGACCGTCGCGGTCGACAGTGCGGCGATCGACGCGAGCCCAGTCGCCTGGAGCGTCAGGCCGATCCCCATCAGCCGGTGGCCGCCGATCCGGTCGGACAGAGCGCCCGCGATCGGCGCGACGAACATCGGCATCACCGTCCACGGGAGGATGCGGAGGCCTGAGCCGAACGGCGAGTAGCCCTGCACGGTCTGGAAGAACTGAGACAGCAGGAAGATCGAGCCGAACATCCCGAAGAACATCAGGAGCGAGGCGACGTTCGCCAGGGCGAAGACCCGGTTCCGGAAGAAGCGCATCGGCAGCATCGGCGCCACCGCGCGCAGCTCCCAGACTACGAATGCGGCGACGAGGATCGCGCCGGCCGTGAGCGCCGTGACGATCTCCGTGGACGCCCAGCCCTGCGCGTTCCCACGGACGAGGCCCCAGACGATCCCGAACAATCCGGCGCTGGCGAGCGCGAGGCCGGGAAGATCGAGCCGATTCGTCGGCCCGTAGGTCTCCCGCAGCCTCAGCCGCGCCATCGGGATCAGCGCGAGCCCGATCGGGACGTTGAGCCAGAAGATCCAATGCCAGGAGATGCCGCTGACGACCGCTCCGCCCACGAGCGGGCCGAGTGCGACGGCGAGCCCGGCGATGCCGCTCCACGCACCGATGAAGGCGCCGCGGCGATTGGCAGGGACACCGGCGCTGAGGATCGTCAGCGTCAGCGGCGTCACGATCGCTCCGCCCACGCCCTGCACGGCGCGCGCCGCGATCAGCACGCCGGCCGACGGGGCGAGCGCGGCCGCTGCCGAGGCGAGGGTGAAGATCGCGAGCCCGATCACCAGCATGCGCCGGCGGCCGAACCGGTCGCCGAGCGCGGCCCCGGTCAGCAGTAGCACGGCGAACGTCAGCGTGTAGGCGTTGACCGTCCACTCGAGGCTCTGAATCGTTGCGTGGAGGTCCTTACGGATCACCGGCAGAGCGGTGGTGACCACGAGGTTGTCGAGCGTGGCCATGAAGACCGCCGCCGAGGTGATCGCGAACGTCCAGATCGTGCGTGTCTTTGCCGACACTGTTCCTCCTTTCACATCGTTGTCAGTCATCGTGCGGGAGCCCAAAAGCGGTGCGAATGGGGTCTTCCGGCGTCTCGAGGTACGGAGAACCGGCCAATTGAGTTAGTCCTCACTTACTCCAGCCTGAAAAAAGGGTCACCGGCCATCACTCGGGCTCCTTGCAGCCCTCGATCAGCCGCCGCGCCCAGGGCTCCTCCGCCCCGCGCAGGTCCATCGCCGCGATCACGTTCAGCAACATGCCGTGCGCGAACACCTGGGCCACCTTCGTGGGCGGGAGGCCGGTCGCACGCTCCACGTACTCGACCAGCTCGCCGAAGCCGCGGCGGACGACCTCCCGGATCTCGTCGTCCTCGCAGGCGACGTACGACTGCATCTGTGCGCGGAGATAGGTCGCGTTCGAGACGCGCTCGCTGTAGGCCTGGCCGATCGCGTTCACCGCCTCCTCACCCGTCAGCCCGGCCGCGGCGGCCCGCAACATCTCGAGGGTCTCAGTCATGCAGCGCTCGATCGTCGCCTTGACGAGCTGCTTCTTCGTGCCGAACAGGCGGAAGATGTACGGCTGCGAGATCCCGACTGCGCGGGCGATCGCCTCCGTCGACATCCCGTGCGCGCCGTGATCCGCGAAGCACACCAGCGCGGCGTCCAGGATCGCCTCCCGGCGCTCCTCCGCGGTCTGCCTGGCAGCTGCGGTAGCGTTCACGTATAGGAAGTTAGCACTAACTTACAAGCCTCGTCAAGGCCCCGCAGACCAGCTCGATGTCTTCCTCGGTCAGCCGGGAATGGAGCGGGAGGGCGAGCGCCCGTTCGAAGCACCTGTCCGCCCCCGGGAAGGGGCCCTGGTCGTGGAAGGCGCCGAGCCGGTGGAGGGCATATGTGCCGATCTGCGCCTCGATCCCCTCGGCGCGGAGCGCGGCGAGGGCGTCGTCCCGGTCGCCGAGCTGGACGATGTAGGCCTGCCACCCGTGCTCGTCGCCCTCGTCCGCGCTCGGCGTCTGCACGATCCCCTGCAGCCGCTCGTTGTACGCCTCAGCGACCCGGCGGCGCGCTGCGAGCAACTCTCGCAGCCGTGCGAGCTGCGTGATCCCGATCGCGCAGTGCAGATCCGAGAGCCGGTAGTTCGTGGACGGTACGGGGATCTCGAAGTCGCCGCGGGGCGCGATCCCGTGGTGGCGCAGGCGGCGCACTGCGCCGGCGAGGGCGTCGTCCGAGGTCGTGACCGCACCGCCCTCGCCCGTCGTCACGATCTTCCGCGGATGGAACGACAGGCAGCCCAGCATGCCCAGACCGCCGCAGGGCATCCCGCGCCAGCGCGCCCCGAGCGCTCCGGCGGCGTCCTCGACGAGCGCGACGTCCGGAGGAACGGCGCTCTGCAGCGCCTCCCAGTCGAGTGGGCGCCCGAAGAGGTGGACTGCCATCACCGCCCTCGTGTCGGGCGTGACAGCGTCGTATACGCGTCCGGGATCGACGTTCATCGTCTCCGGGTCGACGTCGACGAGCACGGGTCGTGCGCCGGCCAGCGCGACGGCGTTCGCCGTCGCCGGGAACGTGTAGGCCGGGACGATCACCTCGTCGCCCTCCCCGATTCCGAGGGCCAGCACTGCGAGGTGCAGCGCCGCCGTTCCGGACGACACGGCGACGGCGTGCTCGGTGTGGCAGGCGCGCGCGAGCGCTGCTTCGAACTCCTGCACCTTCGGGCCCATCGTCAGGAAGCCGGAGGCGAGCACCTCCGCGAGCGCTGCCAGCTCCTCCGGCCCGACGTCGGGCCAGGCGAGCCTGATTACGCGAGTGCCGGTTTCCGTTCCCTGTACCACGCGATCGTCCGCGCGAGCCCCTCGTCGAGGTCGACCTTCGCCTCGAAGTCGAGCAGCCTCCGCGCCTTGTCGACGTTCGGGATCCGGATCTCCACGTCCGTGTAGTGCAGCGGTTTGGAGACGATCTCGCTCTCGGACCCGGTCAGCCGCTTGATCCGCTGAGCCAGGTCGAGGACCGTCACCGTCGAGCGAGTGTTGCCGACGTTGAACGTCTCACCGACAGCCTCGTCGCGCTCGAGGACGAGCAGGAGCGCCTCGATCATGTCGTCGATGTAGCACCACGCGCGAATCTGGGAGCCGTCGCCGTGGATGACGAGCTCCTCGCCGGCGAGCGCCCGCACGGTGAACGTGTGGATCGCTCCCACGCCGACCTGGCCCGGGCCGTAGATGTTGAACGGACGTACGGTGCACGCCGGCAATCCGAATTCGTCGAAGTACGAGTGCGCCATGTACTCGCCGGCGAGCTTCGAGACCGCGTACGTCCAGCGCGCCTCGCCGACCGAGCCCCCACTCGTGACGTGCGTCTCCTCGACCCGGTACGCGTGCGTCCCGAAGACCTCGCTGGTCGAGAAGTCGACGAGGCGCTCGAGCGACGACTGCGTCGCGTGCGCCGCGTCGAGCACGTTGTATGTGCCGATCAGGTTGACGCGCATGGTGCGCACGGGACTCTCGAGTACAGCGTCGACACCCGCGATCGCAGCGCAGTGGACGATGTGCGTCACTCCCGCCGCGAGGTCCCGGACGAGATCGGCGTCGAGGACGTCTCCCTGCGCGAACGTGAAGTTCGGATGGTCGGCGAGCTCGGTGCCGGACAGCGCGTCGCGGTGGAGGTTGTCGAGCGCGACGATCTCGTTCGCGTCGATGAGCCTGCGCGCGAGCGTCGTCCCGATGAAGCCCGCGCCGCCGGTGATCAGGAAACGCTTCCCCTGCAGAGCCACGCGGCGAGTGTATCCGCGTCTACAGCACTCGCCGGTAGCGGAGCTCCCGCGGACCGAGCGGGCTCGCGCGCGTCTCGCCGTCAGCGGTCCAGCCCTCCCGCTCGTAGAAGCGCCTCGCCCGTGTATTCGCTTCCACGACCCAGAGCAGGGCCTCGGTTGCTCCGCGCTCGCGCATCGCAGCGAGGGCCGTCTCCAGCAAAGGCCTGAGCGACGCCGGAGCCCCAAGCGTCCGGCACGACGAACAGGTCCCGGAGCTCGCACGCCTCCGCTTCGCAGACACAAATCGAAGCTCTCGACCCTGCTCTCGAAGGGAACGAGCTCAGCCAGCGACGTGCCGACGATCGGGCCGGCCATGGCGTCCCACGCGAGCTCGTGAGCGCGAACGAACGCTTCGGCGTCCTCGGTCCGAGCGTCTCGAATCGAGACGTCGTCGGACACTAGATCGCCGGCTCGGGGACGGCCGGAGCGGCCGGCACGTCCCCTTTGCGGACCGCGGCTGAGAAGGCGATCGCGCCGAGCGTGAAGCCGGCGGCTGTGAGGAGGAACACGATCGTCAGCGAGACGTACTGGAGCCCGAATCCCGCGGCGAGAAAGCCGAGCGGACCGATGATGCTCGAGATCGTCATCACCGCCGTGATCACCTTCGGCCGGAGCGCCTCGGGCGTGCGCACGGTCATCACGGCGAGCAGCGGCGCGTTCACGAGCGGCGCGCAGAAGCCGAACGCGGCCAACACGGCGATCACGAGCACCCACGGCATCTGAACGGCGAGCAGCCAGAGCGGCAGCGCCATCACCAGGATCGCGGTCGCCGCGAGCCGCAGGAGGGGAATCTTCTTGACGATGCCGGCGGCCAGGATGCTCCCCCCGAGCGCGCCTCCTCCGAAGGCTGCGAAGAGGAAGCCGACGATCTTCGCGTCCGCGCCGTAGCGGCGAAAGACGAGCACCGGCAGCGTCGCGACAAGGCCCTGGGCGACGAAGTTGAGCACTGCGGCGACGAGCAGCGTGGGCCCCAGGAGCTTGTCGCGCATCACGTAGCGCAGTCCGGCGAAGAGCCCGCGCGACGACTCGTCGGGCGCAACGCGCTTGCCGGCACGAACGAACGTGAGAATGACGCAGAACGAGAACGCGTACGTGACCGCATCGATCAGCAACACCTTCGGCGCGCCAATCCACGCGATCAGCAGCCCGCCGACGATCGGCCCGCCGAGCTGGGTCAGCTGGTTTGCGGCCTGCACGAATGCAGATCCCTGAGCGACGAGCTGCTCGTCCTCGCCGACGACCCCGGGGAGGATCAGCCGCGACGACGAGTAGTAGGGCGCGAGGAAACAGCCGACGAGAAACGTGAGGCCGAGCAGCGCGCCGAAGGACAGGTGGCCGGTCCAGTGGAGGATCGGAATCAGCGCCATCAGCGGCGCGCGCGCCGCGTCCGAGATGTTCATCGTCCGCTTCGCCCCGAGCCGTGCGATCACGGCGCCGGACGGGATTCCGAACAGCCCGACCGGGATCAGCTCGGCAGCGAGCACCCACCCCATGCGGGCGGTCGACCCGGTCGTGGCCAGGACGAACCACGGCAGCGCCACGAAGGTCATGGCCGAACCGGTTAGGGACACTGTCTCTGCGACGAGCACGGCGGCCAGGGACCGATTCCGCAGCAGCTCCACGGCCAGGATAATAAAACGTCTGTACGGTTTTGTAAAGTGTGACCGTGCCGAAGGTCTCCGAGGAGCACGTCCAGGCTCGCCGCAGCCAGATCCTGGAGGGCGCCCGGCGGGCGTTCGCGCGGGACGGCTACGAGGGGGCGACGGTCGCGAAGCTCGAGGGCGAGATCGGGCTCTCGCGGGGCGCGATCTTCAACTACTTCCCGGACAAGTGGTCGCTGTTCCTGGCGCTGGCGGCCGAAGACCAGTTCGAGTTCATGCGCACGCTGGAGGAGGAGGGAATCGACGTGCTGCTACGCCGGCTGGCCGAGGAGAGCCCGGACTGGCTGGCCGTCTACTTCGAGCTCGCCCGGCGTCTTCGCACGAATCCGGAGTTGATGCGCGAGCTCCAGAACCGCTCTCCCGAGGCGTCGCGGCGGGGGGACGAGCTGCTCGCATCCCTGCAGGAGCAGGGTGAGCTGCGAGACGACATCGACCTCGAGACCGTCATCGCGTTCATCAACATCGTCGCGAACGGTCTGGCCCTCGCCGTCTCACTCGGCCTCGAGCTCGACGTGAACGCGCTGCTCGAGCTCGTCCATCGCGGGATCGATCCTCAGCCTCAGTAGAGTCGCGCGCCGTGAAGACGGTTCTCTTCGTCGGCGCGGGCCGGCACCAGCGGCGCGCGATCGAACGCGTGCGCGAGCTCGGTGTGCGCGTGGTCGCCGTCGACCGCAATCCCGATGCTCCGGGCCTAACCGTGTGGCCGAGGACCTCGGCCTGCCGGGAATCGGACGCAAGACGGCGCACCTGATGACGCACAAGATCGCGATGCGCCGCCGGCTCGCGGAGGCCGGCGTGGCGCAACCGGAGTTCGCCGCCATCCGGACGCTGCAGGAAGCGCGAACGGCCGTCGAGACGGTCGGTCTCCCCGCCGTGTTGAAGCCGGCGAACACGGGCGGACAGCGTGGACTGTTCCTGCTCCAGTACCCCGACGAGCTCGAGACGCATCTCCACGCCGCTCTTGCCGAGTCGCCGACGCAGGAGGCGATCGTCGAGCGCTACCACGACGGGCTCGAGCTCAACGGGCTCGCGATCGCCCGACGGGGGCACGTCGAGCCGCTGACGCTGTCCGACCGTCTGCGCCCGCCCGGAGTCGGGTTCGGCGTCGGCTGGATCCACGTCTACCCGACGACGCTGTTCAGCGACGCACTCGCGCAGGCGGAGGATCTCGTCGTCCGCGCGGTGCACGCGCTCGGGCTGCGGGACGGGATCGCGTTTCCACAGCTGCTCGCGTCCCCGGACGGCCTGCGCGTGATCGAGGTGGCGGCGCGCATCCCGGGCGGCGAGATGGCACGGCTCGCCGCGCATGCGGTCGGGGTCGATCTCGTCGAGGTGGCGTTGCTGCAGGCGCTTGGAGAGGACGTCCCGGACACGCTGGTCCAGCCGCAGTTCCAGCAACCGCTCGCGATCCGGTTCCTGACCGCCGAGCCGGGCCCGTTGCCGTCGGGAACCGTGCGCCGGATCGGATCGCTCGAGAAGGTGCTGGCCTTCCCGGGCGTGGTCGAAGCGGACACGTACCTGGCCGTCGGTGAGACGATCAACCCGGTGCGGCTCGACGGTGACCGACGGGGGTACGTGATCGCCATCGGCGACACGAACCTCGAGGCGCTGGAGCGCGCGGAGGCGGCGGCCCGGCTCGTCGACGTCGAGGTCTGGTGAACGACTTAACGGTGGTCGTGACGGCGTCGGGTGCGCCGGGAACGGCGGCACTCCTGCGCGCGCTGCGTCTGAACGGCGAGCGCGCGGTCCGACTCGTCGGCACTGACATGTCTCCGCAGGCGATCGGCCGCCACTATTGCGACGCGTTCTACGTCGTGCCGCGCGGGAGCGATCCCGCGTTCGCCGACACGGTCCTCGGGATCGCGCGCAGCGAGGGTGCCGACGCGGTGCTCCCGCAGTCGTCGTTCGACCTGCTCGGGCTGGCAGAGGCGCGCGAGCGATTCGAGGCGGAGGGGATCGCGGTGCTCGTCTCGCCGCCGGACGCGATCCGGCGCTCGAACGACAAGGCGGAGACGTACGCACTGCTCGAGCGGCTCGGCGTCCGGGCGCCGGCGTGGAGACGCGTGACCGGGGGGAGTGGCCTGCGCCATGCGGCACAGGAGCTCGGCTATCCAGATCGCGCCGTTTGCTTCAAGCCTGTCTTCTCCTCAGGCTCGCGCGGGTTCCGCGTGTTGGACCCGACGGCGGACCGGGCGAAGCAACTGCTAGAGGGACGGCCGGGGAACGTCGCCATGCGGCTGACCGAGGTGCTCGAGGTGCTGCCCGAAGAAAGAGGCCCCGAGCTCCTCGTGATGGAGCTGGCGCAAGGACGCGAGCGCACGATCGACGGCATCGCGCGCGAAGGCCGGATCCTGCTCGGCCATCCGAAGACGCGCGAGTCGATGCGCGCGGGTCTTGCCATGTACTTCGAGACGTTGCGGGATCCGGCGTTGATGGACGTCGCCGCACGCATCGTCGGCGAGTTGCGCATCGATCATTTCTTCAACATCCAGCTGGTCGGGGAGCAGGTGATCGAGGTGAACCCGCGCATCTCGACGGTCGTCTACCAGGAAGATCTCAATCTGCCCTGGCTCGTGCGCTACTTCGACCAGGTCGAGTGGGACGAGGTGCGCCGCGCCGACGAATCGGCACGCTTTCGGTACGAAACAGACGATGCGGAAGGGCAGTAGGGCCGCTACCCTCGGGTTCGGTCCCCGTTTTGGGTGGGTGGGGGCTAGGGACGGTCGATCGACACGGCGTGCGCGGCCAGGTCTTTCGCGGACATGCACGCTCCGCCGCGCGCTCGCACCGCGTCGATGACCCGGTAGAAGAGGCGGTCCCAGCCGCCCGAGGTCGGCGGGTCGAAGCGGTCGGGGTGCCAGAGGATCGCGAACGCCGTGCCGTGCTCGGCCGCTTGATCGAGCAGCCATTCGAGTTGGCGCCATGCCGCACGCGGAGACAGTCCGAGATAGCGCCGTTCGGCCAGGGTCACGTCCATCACCGCCAGCGGTATCTCGACGAGATCGAGCGGTCGCTCCTGTTCGAAATCCCATGGCCGAAAGGGACGCGCGATGCCGGCGCGGAAGCCGATCGCGTCGGGAAACGCGAGCGACGAGTCATACGCGAGACCCACGTCGGCTACGGCGCGCAGGTTGCGATGCGGATCAATGCGCAGGTAGTGAAAGCGCTGGCCGTCAGGACGCGCGCCGAGCGACTCGAGCCGGCGCTTCTCCTCCGCGAGCAAGGACGCTTCGTCGGCAGCGCGGTACGACCCGTGCAAGGCGACCTCCGCGTCCGCGTCTACGAGCGTCTCGACCAGCGCGGGACGCAAGCGGTCGTACATCTCCGGCGCCGAGCCGTCATGCGGATCGGCGTGCCCGCCTAACACGAAGAACGTCGAGCCGGATGCACCGCGGCGCCGCGCCTCGGTCACAATGCGGTCGAAGCGCCAGTTCGGATCCGTCCCGCGCAGGCGGTGAACGGGAGCGAGGGCGAGACCGGTCGCCTCGCGCGCTGCCTCACGCACTCGGCCCCTGAGCACGTCGTCCTTCAGCCGCGCAGCCGCGCCACGGATCCCGATGCGCGTCCACCGGCGCACCGAGTCGACGTCGTGCGTGAGTGCGACGGCGAAGCGGGCGCCGTCATAGCGCGGTGCGGGGAGCCCGAGGTTCATTCGTAATCGTTCCAACGGCGGATGCATCGGATCGAGACATGACCACGCAGCCAGGAAGCGTCCGTGCTCGTCGCGCCGTCCGCCGCGCTCTTCGACGCGCGCGAGATGGAAGAACGCCTCCGCGAGGTCGTGACGAGAGGGACGCTCGCCGCGGTCGATGGCCTCCCATGCCTCGGCGCGGTACGGAACGTCGTCGCCGAATCCAAGCTCCGTCGCCCCGATCGAGTCGAGCACCCAGCGCGCACGCCGCTCCACCTGCTCGGGGATCACGGTTTCACCACACGGGCCCAGTGCACGAATGCCGGCTTGGGATCGTCGCGCGCCCACATCGCATCCACGTAGGGCGGTCGCTGCGGAGCCGGCCGCGCACCGCGCGCAACCGTGATCGCCCACCGCCTCCCGTCGCCGTTCATTCGCACGGGTGACGCGCGCTCGCCGATCGTGTCGAAATACGCGATGCGCGCGAGATCGACGCCACAGGCCGCCGCAAGCCCGTGCCACTCCCACAACCGCGGATTCACCTCGATCAGCTTGTCGCGCCCGTCGCGCGCATCGTGTTTGAACTCGACCTGCGAGATCCCGTGGAAGTGAAGCGCGCGCAGGAGCTTCACGGCGTCCGTCGCGAGACCGGGAGCCCACCGAGCCTCCGCGACGCGCGCGGTCCCGATCTCACGCGGCGTCTGCTGCAGCTTGCGCCCGGTGAACAGACCGAGCTCCTCTCCATCCGGAGTGAGGTACGAGCCGACGGTCCACAACGTGTCGTCATCGCCCGGAATCCACTCCTGCACGAACGGACGAAAGTCCCGCGCGTCGTCGAAACGGCGCTCGAGCTCGGGCATCGTCGAGCAGCGAAACGCCTTGACGCCGAACCGCCGGCGAAACGCCGTCGGGTCCGACGGTTTCACCAGCACCGGGAACCCGAGCGCGTCGGTCGGCTCGTCTGCGGTCAGCGGCGCCGCGAGCCCGACCTCGTCGGCGACGACGAGCTGACGTCGTTTGTCCTGGATCGCGCCGAGCACGTCCCAACCGGGAAACGGACACGCGAACGGCAGCTCGTCTCGCGCGCGTGCAATCGCCTCGAGATCGTCGTCGTGTGTCGGGAAGACGACACCGCCGCCCAGCGAACGCAAGAACTCGACGTACGCGGCTCCCGACCGCGCCGGCGCGAGCCGCATCTCGGCGAAGCGCGAACGAAATCCCAGCGCGCTTCGCCGATCGTCGACCGCGAGCACGCGCACGCCTGCGCGGCCGAGTGAGCGGATCGCCGCGAGGCCGGCGACCCATCCGACCCCGACCACCACCGCGGGTGGTCTCACCGCCGTCGCAGTGTCCGCTTCGCCGCCCGCGCGGCGCGCACGGCCGCCGACGGCGTGCGCCACACGATCGAATACGGTGTCGGCACACCGCCGAACGAACGCACGAACGACTCGACGTGGCGCAGCATCGAGCCCTCGAAGTCGAACGCCGTCCCGCGCTCGGCCGCGCGCCTGATCGCTTCCCACAGAACAAGTGCCGCCGCGCCGCGCACTTCCGCATCCGTGGCGGCAAGCAGATACGTGGTGAAGCGCGCATCGTGGACGAAGTAGCCGCCTGCGCGCGCATGGCCGTCCGCGTCGCGCGCGACGAGGATCGTACGCGCGCCGCGATCGCGGGCCGCGGGATCGATCCGCTCGATCCCGTGCGGGTCGCGCGCGAAGCGCCGGCGATGCAATTCGAGGAAATCGGCGAGCTCGCCCTCGGTCACCGTCATCCCGCTCTTCTCCGCGGCCCGGATGTGGCCGCGGATGTTCTCGCGGAAGCCGGCGAACACCGCGTCGACGTCGGAAAGATCCGGAAGCCGCCACGTGTAGTTCGTCGTCTGCCGGAAGCCGTGCCACCGAAGCGGCGTCCAGTAGTCGAAACCGGGATTGCACCGTGCCTCGAGGTGTGCGAACGGACCGATGCGTTCCAGCAGCGACTCGACGAACGTGATCTCCCGCGATCGTCTCCGCGCGCCCTCACCCGGCGGGAACAGCGGCCCGAGAAAGGGCGTCAGCGGCGCGCCTGCATGCACCGACCCGAGCCGGGTCGCGCGCGCCACCGTCGG
>VAXU01000093.1 GCA_005885125.1 Actinomycetota bacterium | reverse complement strand
TTCCCTCACGCGGCGTCGCTGCGTCACGGTTTCCCGCATTAGCGCAAGATTCCCCACTGCTGCCTCCCGTAGGAGTCTGGGCCGTGTCTCAGTCCCAGTGTGGCTGATCGTCCTCTCAGACCAGCTACGGATCGCCGCCTTGGTAGGCCGTTACCCCACCAACAAGCTAATCCGCCGCGGGCTCGTCCTCGGTCGGAGGCCGAAGCTACCTTTTCCGTCAGATCCGAAGATCCAAAGGGCCATCCGGTATTAATCCGGGTTTCCCCGGGCTATCCCGGTACCAAGGGTTGATTACCCACGTGTTACTCACCCGTTCGCCGCTGTCCCCAGGCCCGAAGGCCTGGTTCTCGCTCGACTTGCATGTGTTAAGCGCGCCGCCAGCGTTCGTCCTGAGCCAGGATCAAACTCTCCGTGAAGATGGTTGCCGGCAAGCCGGCAATCTTCGTCACTTTGAGCTTGTGCTCAAAGTCTGTCTCCGAAGAGACATGACAGGTTATTCGTTTCCTCGCCGATGCCGAAGCATCGCCGAGGTCTCGACGTAAACGCACGCTGCTGAGTTTTCAAAGACCGCGCCGCTTCTGAGGTTCGGCCCGTAAAAAAGCCTCCGACTCGCGCCAGAGGCCCTCAGATCACCAGGATTTCGTCGTATCCGAGTGCGTCCGAAGGCGCTCCAATTGTCGAGTTGCAGGGACTCTCCTACGCGCCGCCTTGTGGGCAGCCGGGGAATGATAGCAGTGATCAACTCGCGGTCAAGCGGCCCGAAACCGCATGAATCGGCGCTTTCCGGCCTGGACGAGGGCGCCCTCGAGTCGCTTCCTGGGAATGTCGAGGTCGGCCGCGGGCTCGCCGTCGATCCTGACCCCACCCTGAACGATCAGACGGCGTGCCTCGCTCGTCGAGGGGACGCCCAGGTGCTCGACCAGCAGCGCCGGCAGGTGGACCGGATCGCCGTCCGGAAGGGCGGCCTCGGGGACATCCTCGGGCGCGTCGTGCTCGCGCACGACCCTGGTGAAGTGCTGCTCTCCCGCCCGCGCGTCCTCGTCGCCGTGCCACCGCACGACGATGCGGCGCGCGAGCTCGAGCTTCCACTCCATCGGATCGTCGGCATGCGTCGGCTCGCCGACGAGCATCTCCCACCACTGCGGTAGCGCCGAGTCGGGAATCGACATCGTCTTGCCGAACATCTCCTCCGGCGGCTCGTTGATGCCGATGTAATTGCCGCGCGACTTCGACATCTTCTCTCCGCCGTCGAGCCCGACGAGCAGCGGGTACGTCATCACGACCTGCGGGTCGAGCCCGTAGTGCTCCATTACGTCCCGCCCGGTGAGCAGGTTGTAGAGCTGGTCAGTGCCGCCGATCTCGATGTCGGCCTCGATCGCGACCGAGTCGTAGGCCTGCATCAACGGATAGAGAAGCTCCGAGACCGAGATCGGCTCGTGCGCGCCGAACCGCTTCGAGAAGTCGTCCCGCTCGAGAATCCGCGCGACGGTGATCGTGCGCGCCAGCCGGACAACGTCCGCATACGACAGCGCCCCGAGCCACTCGCCGTTGAAGCGGACCTCCGTGCGCTCGCGGTCGAGGACTCGGAACGCCTGCTGTGCGAACTCCTCCGCGTTCGCGTCGATCACCTCGTCCGGAAGGACGGGACGCTCATCGGAACGGCCCGACGGGTCTCCGATCCTTGCGGTGTAGTCGCCGACGATGAGCACGACGATGTGCCCGGCGCGCTGGAACTCGGCCAGCCGGTCGAGCACGTACGCGAAGCCCAGGTGGATGTCGGGCGACGTCGCGTCGATCCCGAGCTTGACGCGCAACGGGCGCCCGAGCTTCAGCTTGCGCTCGAGCTCTCCCTTCGGCAGCACGTCGACCGCGTTCCGCGTGAGGTCGGCCACTGCCATTGCGCGGAGTCTAGTGAGGAGCTGTCTCGAGGTTCTCGATCTGCACCGGCTCGAGCTCGTCGGCCGGCTCGAACCCGAACAGCTGTCCCATGAAGGACAGGAACGTCTCCAACGCGCGGCGCATCGCGTACGCGCCGCGGAAGCCATGTCCCTCGCCTTCGAATGCGACGTAGGCGTAGGGAACGTCATTGCGCTCGAGTGCGGCGACGATCGCCTCGGCTTGCGACGGCGGCACGACCTTGTCGTCGAGTCCCTGGAGGAGCAGCAGCGGGCGCGATATCTTGTCCGCGTGCGTCACGGGTGAGCGTTCGACGTAGAGATCCCTCTCCTCGGGCCACGGCCCGACGAGGTATTCGTCGTAGCGCGACTCGAACTTGTGCGTCTCGGCGTGGAAGCTGACGAGGTCGGCGACACCGAACTCGGAGATCCCCGCGGCGAACACATCGGAGACGCCCAGGGCGAGCAGCGTCGTGTAGCCGCCGGCACTCCCGCCTGTGATCAGGACGCGTTCGGCATCGACACGGCCGCCGTCAGCGAGGAAACGCGCGGCCGCCGCCGCGTCCTGCACGTCGACCTCGCCCCAGCGACCGCGTAGGCGATCGCGGTAAGCGCGGCCGTAACCGGTGCTGCCACCGTAATTGACGTCGACGACCGCGAGCCCGCGGCTCGTGAGGAACTGAAGTTGAAGATCGAGTGCCGGCTGATCGTGCGCGGTCGGGCCCCCGTGTACGAGGACGACCAGCGGCGCTAGCTCTTCCTCGGGAGCCGTGAACTCGGGATTCGTCGGCGCATAGAAGAACCCATAGGACTCACCGTCGTCTCCTGGGAACGCGATCGGCTCGGGACGCGAGACGTAGCGTGGGTCGACCTCGTCGTCGAGCTCGCGCTTCACGACGTCGTAGGCGGCGGTCGCGACGTCGATCGTCACGACGGCCGATCCCTCGGTCTCGGTCGCGGCGACCGTGACGAGCCGGCCGTCATGCTGCGCCAGCGCCGAACCGGTGTACGCCGTGAACGGCAGGTCGAGCCGCTCGAGTGCGCCCGTGCGAGGGTCGAGCAACTCGAGGCTCTCGATCGCCCGGCGAGTAACGATGCAAGCGATGCGGCCGTCCGGCAGGAAGACGTAGGACGAGATTCCGAAGATCCATTGCGGTGGTGCGAACTCCGCCTCGGCTTCGTGCAGGGCGCGCAGGTCGCCGTCCCGCTCGGCGTACAGGTTCCACCAGCCGTTCGGGTCGTTGACGAAATGGAGGATGCCCTCGGGGCTCCAGACCGGCTGCGTCACAGCCTCGCGATCCGAGCCTGCTACATGGCGCTCGTTCGACAGCGAGCCGTCCGCCGCGAGGTCCGCGACGTGAAGCTCTGCGCCCTCGAACGGGAGCAACGGGTGGTCCCAGCATGTCCACGCGAGGCGGCGGCCGTTCGGGCTGATCCGCGGCGACGAGTAGAAGTCGCGCCCGCTCGCGATTGGGCGCGGCTCCTGCGAGCCGTCCGCCGGGAACGCGACGAGCTCGTTGACCGGCTCGCCGTCCACGTCATGCCGCTCGCGTACGCAGACGATCAGGCGACCGTCGGGCGTGACGCGGCCGTCGGCATAGCGAATCGCGTTCGGCGCCGGCGGCTCCGGTGTTACCGGCTGCGGCTCGGCTCCTGGCCGGTCGAAGCGGTAGACGCGGCCGTCGACGAAGCTCGAGCACCAGACCGTGTCGCCGTGACGCCAGTAGGCGCCGCCGCCGTACTCGTGCACGCGTGAGCGTGTGTTGAATCCTTCCGGCACGACGTCGACGGGCTCGCCGCCGTACGGTCGGAAGAATGCGGCCGTCCGGCAGGAAGACGTAGGACGAGATTCCGAAGATCCATTGCGGTGGTGCGAACTCCGCCTCGGCTTCGTGCAGGGCGCGCAGGTCGCCGTCCCGCTCGGCGTACAGGTTCCACCAGCCGTTCGGGTCGTTGACGAAATGGAGGATGCCCTCGGGGCTCCAGACCGGCTGCGTCACAGCCTCGCGATCCGAGCCTGCTACATGGCGCTCGTTCGACAGCGAGCCGTCCGCCGCGAGGTCCGCGACGTGAAGCTCTGCGCCCTCGAACGGGAGCAACGGGTGGTCCCAGCATGTCCACGCGAGGCGGCGGCCGTTCGGGCTGATCCGCGGCGACGAGTAGAAGTCGCGCCCGCTCGCGATTGGGCGCGGCTCCTGCGAGCCGTCCGCCGGGAACGCGACGAGCTCGTTGACCGGCTCGCCGTCCACGTCATGCCGCTCGCGTACGCAGACGATCAGGCGACCGTCGGGCGTGACGCGGCCGTCGGCATAGCGAATCGCGTTCGGCGCCGGCGGCTCCGGTGTTACCGGCTGCGGCTCGGCTCCTGGCCGGTCGAAGCGGTAGACGCGGCCGTCGACGAAGCTCGAGCACCAGACCGTGTCGCCGTGACGCCAGTAGGCGCCGCCGCCGTACTCGTGCACGCGTGAGCGTGTGTTGAATCCTTCCGGCACGACGTCGACGGGCTCGCCGCCGTACGGTCGGAAGACGAGTGCCGTCCGGCCCTGCTCGTGGGGCCGGCTCTCAGTCCAGTAGATCCCGTGCTCCGAGGCGTCGACGGCGCCGAGGGCGACCAAGCCGCCGCCTGTGAGGAGCTCCAGGGTGATCGGCGACTCCCAGGAGCCGTACGGCGCGGTTGTTGCCACCGGTGCAACCTACCACCCGGCTAGAAGACATACGGCACCACGCCCTGAGCGCCGAGCGCGTACCAGACGCCGAAGGCGAGGCTGACGACACCGAGCGCGGGCGCGATGCGTGCAAACGAGCGGCGTGCACGCGCAGTGCCAAGCGTGAGCCCGAGACCCGTCGAGAGCAAGGCCATCGATACGGCGGTGCAAAAGGCGAACAGCGCGAGCGCTATGACGGCGAGCACGTGGCTCCTGATCGCCGCCAGCAGCAGTCGCGAGTGCATGTGCGCGTGCTCGTCGCCGGCGTGATCGTGGTGGTGCTCATGAAAGAGACCGCGGTGCCAACGCACGAGCAGCAGCACCGCGAGTGCCACGATCAGAACGCCGACGGTTGTCTCCGCGGCGCTCTGCACTGTCTTTGGCAGGTAGGCGCTGTACAGGACGACGGGGAGTCCAAAGACGAACAGCGACGTCGCGTGACCGAGGCCCCATGCGAAGCCCAGCCGCGCGGCTCGTCGCGCAGCGCGCTCTCGCCCCGAGGCGATCAGCGTCGTGACTGCCGCGAGATGGTCCGGATCGCTTGCATGGCGAAGGCCGAGCACGACGGCCACGGCGGCGACGACCAGCAAGGTCGTCCCGTCTGAGAAGGACGCGATCCTGTCGTCGAGACCGAACACCTCTTACACCTTCGGGAGCGCGTGGACAGTCATGACGACGCCTGCTGCGAGGATCACGAGTGCGCTCGCGGCAGGAAGAAGCGACACCGCCCGCCCTTCGAAACTCAGGCGACCGAAGGCGCGCTTGGCGAGGACGGCCACGAGGCCGATCCCCGTGATCGTGAGCGCGAGGCCGGCGCTGAACGCGACGATCAGGATCAGGCCGAACGCAACGCGATGCAGCGAGATGGCCGCGAGCAGCACGACGAGCGCGGACGGGCAGGGGAGCAATCCCCCGGAGACGCCCACCGCGAGGAGCGATCGTGCGCTGATTCGCTCGTCGTGCACATGATCGTGATGGTGCTCGTGGCCGTGAGCGTGCGCGCGGCGATGGCGCCAGCGAGCGGTGAACACGGACGCGCCGATCCCGACGACCAGCAGCCCCGAGACGAGGTTCAGCCACGGGTACAGGTGGTCCGGCACGACGAACCGCGACAGGAGCAATGTCACGAGCCCGAGCGCGAAGACGCCGACCGTGTGCGTCACCGTCACGATCAGCCCCAGCAGCGCGGCATGCCGAGGCGTTCCTCGTTGCCCGACGAGATACGCCGTGACGATCGTCTTCCCGTGACCCGGCCCGAGCGCGTGCGCCGCGCCCCAGAACAGCGCGGCAGCGAGCGACGCGAGGACGACCCAGACCCCGAGGTGGCCGCGCCCGATCAGGCGCGCGAAGCCCGCGTCCGCAATGCGGTCGGGCGCCTGGAGGCTCTTGCCGCGCGACAGCGTGGGCGGGGCGTCGGCACCCGCCTGCGGCACGAGCCGAGCGTCCGCGGACGTGACGTCGAGTGGGCTCTGAAGGAGATCTTTGGGATACGCGCGCAATTCGTCGCTCGTGCTGTGCGTGTCCTTGCCGACGACGATCTCCTTCCAGCCGATGCGGTCGGCGTAGTTCCGGTCGGCGTAGTGAATGTCGCTCGCGCCCTCGAGCAGCGGTCCGCGCAGGACGACCTCGAGCCGTGTCGTCCGCAGGCCGCCGGCGCCCGGGGGATGCGCGAGCGCCGTCGAGCCGGGGACCAGGCGCGCTGGGCGTCCGTCGACCGTCAGCTCGGCGCCCCGCGCAATTCGCCGCGCATAGGCCCGCGCGTCGATTTTGCCGGCCTGGAACGTCGGAATCTCCGCCAAGTCGAGCACGTACACGACGTACACGCGCGGCCCCGAGATCTCGATCCGGCTGAAGCGGTTGACGGTGAAATTGCCGAGCGGATGTGCAGACCCAGCAACGGGAACGACGAGCGCTGCCGCCGCGACGAGGAGGAGGACGAGCCGCTTCACGACAGCCACTTCCGCGCAACCGGGGCCCAGAGCAACGAGAAATGCGGGTTCAGCGCGAGCGCGCGGCGGAGCCAGGCACGCGCGGTATCGCCATGACCGAGGCAGCGCTCGATCGCACCGCGGTGGAAGAACTTGAGCGCGTCCTGCGTCCCGAGTCGAAGTGCGCGACGGGACAAGGGCAGCGCCTCCGCGCAGCGACCGTTGCGTGCGAGCGCCCATCCGAGAACGTCGTCGCCGTCGATCGACGGCCGGTCGGCGTGCGCGAGCCGTGCGAGCGCCAGCGCGTGCCGCAGGCCGATGGCGTGGTCGATGTCAAAGAGCGCGGTCTCGAGGTCGGTCTTGACGCCGTTCGCGACGAGCAGCCGCTGGATCACGCCGATCAGCGCGTATTGCCTTCCCGCCTGCCGCTCGTTCCCGGCAAGCCTGTACATGTCGCCGAGCGCGCTGACGAACTGCGGGAGCGGGATCGTGTCGACGGCGCGTTGCTCGAGCGCGATCGCGTGGCCGAGGTGCCCGCGAGCCGCCTCGACCTGCGCGAGCGCGTCGAACCCGTACACGTAGCCCGGGAAGCGGGCGAGCGCCGCGCGGTACAGCGTGCCAGCTGCGCCGAGTCTCCCCGTCGCCCAGTAGATCTTGCCGAGCTGCACGGAGGTCCACGCGGCTGCTTCGGGCTCGCCGGAGGCAGCGTCGAGCGCGAGTCTCATCGCCTGGATCGCGCCGGGGACGTCGCCGAGCAACTCGCGCGCGTGCCCGATTCGCGCATACGAGGCGAGGCTCGGCTTCAGCGCCCCCATCCGGTCGTACGCCGCGAATGCCTCGCGATAGCGGCCGAGCTCGACGAGGGCATCGCCGATGACGCCGTAGTTGCGGGCTGTCGAGGGCGAGATCGTGTGCGCACGGCGTCCGAGGGCGAGCGCGTCGCGAAAGCGGTGACGAGAGAGCGCAAGCGAGCCGAGCCCGCTCGTTGCAAACAGGTCGTTCGGCTGGAGCGAAAGCGCCCGGCGCAGCACGCCGTCGGACTTCGTGTAGTACGCAGGATCGCCGGTCTCGCGAGCGCGTTGCTGGTACGCGAGGCCAAGGAGGTCGAGCGAGCTCACGTCCTGCGGCGCGGCCCGCACCGCGGTCTGGAGGCGTTCGACGAGCTGCGTCGTCGTCCCGCCCGGCGAGAAACCGCTCGTCAATGATTCAGGCGCGATCCGTGCCGACGCGGCGTTCGAGTCCGCGGGAGCGGGCCCGCGCAGCACGCCGCCGAGGAGGAGGGCGGCGGCGGCAATGAGCGCCGCCGCCGATCCCAGAGCGATTCTTCCTCGCGTCATCTCCGTTACGGCACGTCGTAGCCCGCGGCCGGCGGGGCGACGTACGGGAAGTGGTCGAGGAAGGTCTTGTCGTTCGTGTCGACGCCGTCCCCGAGGAGGTCGTTCGGCGTCTTGTCGGGCAGTCCGAGCACGGCGTGAAGGAAGGGGCCGTAGCCCTCGGCGAACGCCCGCAGCTCGATGTCGACGACGTCGTCCTCGAGCCGCCTGCCGTTCGGGAAGCCGGCGAGGTCGCCTGCGAGGACGCCGAGCCGGTCCCCCTTGCCGGCGGGAGCGGTCGGAGCAATCGACGTGTTCAGCCGCAACAAGTCGGCTTTCCTCGGGCCGGTGAAGTTGAGATTGAAAGTTGGGCTCACCTGCACCCCCGTCAGCAGAATCGCCACCAGGTCGTCCCGGTTGGTCTCGGAGATCGGCATGAGCGCGCCGCCGACATGACCTTGCGGCGGTGCCCCGTAGAGCGCGTTCTCGAGCCGCGAGACCTCGGGGCTCCGGTAGAACTGCACGAACTGGTTGTCGTCCTGCGGGTCGACCCGGTTCCAGAAGTCCTTCTGGCCGAGCGGGATGACCGCCTCGTTGATCAGCGGCTCGCCCAGGCGCGAGACCTGCACGAATGGACCGTTCTGGTCGCTCGTGCCGTCATTGCGAAGCACCCGGACCATCTGGCGGCTTGCGCTTGCGTAGACGCCGATGATCTTGTTCGAGAACGTCGTCAGTTGGTCGATCGGGACCTGAATCGCGATCGTGTGCGTGCTGTAGTTGCGCAGTGCGTCACGTCCCGGCTCCGCCGTGAGCGGAATCGCGTGGAACGGGTTGAACGGACGCAGACCCGCCAGGTCGAAGACCGAGCCGAGGTCGACGTAGAACGGGTCGTCCCGCTGGCCGGCGAAGACCTTGATCCCGCCGGGCAGGCTCGTGACCGCTGCGTCGGCAAGCGCACCGTAGTTCGGCGTCGAGCGCGGACCGACGTTGTCGGGCGGCGTCGGCACGTTCTCGCCGAGCACCTCCGACGTCGTGGAGTTGCCCGGCCCGTGCTTGATCAGCGTGACGCTGTAGGTCTGAGGCCTGTTCCAGTTCGGGTCGTCGAGCGACTTGATCGGCCCGACGTCGTAGAGGAACGTGTTCGGGTTCCGCGTATGTGTCGTGAAGCGGAACCGGTACGTGAGGTCCTCGACGGAGTCGCCGTTGTTGTCGATGTTGATGTCGTAGGCGACGGTGTCGTCGAAGCTGTAGAAGTTCGGACCGCTGGCCGGCGCTTCGAGCGGGATGTAGTTGGCCACGAGCGTGACCGTGTCCGGCCGGTCCGGGCTGACGAACGCGTACAGGTCGGTGTTGTCAGCCCTCGGGGCCTGACTGATCAGCGGCGCCTCCGCGTGGCTCGAGGCCTTCGCGGCCTCCGGTGCCGCGCCGCGTAGGAGCACGAGCAGCAGCACCGCGGCGCCGAACGCCAGGGTCAGCGCGAGGAACGGCCACTTCGTGTTCAGAGTGAGTACCGGCATTGCCTGCTCCCTTCTCCCCCCAAGGTCGAAACGTCGCCCTGATTCGGCGTCGGCCGCGGATCGGTTCGGTCCGGGAGAACGAAAGAGGCCCGCCGGTCGGCGGGCCTCTGCTTCCGAGGTTCTTCGGCTGCGGACTAGCCGTGCGTTGGGTAGTCCTTGCCCTTCGTGTCGGCATAACCGCTGAACGGATCGGCCTCGTACGGGAACGACGTCGAGAACGGCACGTCGTTCGCGTCGACGCCGTCTCCGAGCGGGAGGCTGTGCCCGATCAGGACGCCGCCGACGGCCCGCTCCGAGATGTCGATCACATCGTCCTCGAGCCGGCGGCCGTTCGGATAGCCGGCCAGGTCGCCGCCGAGGACGCCAAGGCGATTTCCCTGCCCAACGGGCGCGGTCGGCGCGATCGACAGGTTGAGGCGGATCTCATCGGCCATCGTCGGCCCCGTGTAGTTCAGTTTCGGGGTCTGGAGGCCGGTCAGCAGGATCGAGACGAGGTCCTGCCGATCGGTTTCCTTGAACGGCCCGAACGCGCCGTACAGCTGATTCAGCAGCTTCGCCAGGATCGGAGCCCGGTAGTACTGCGCGAACTGCTTGTCCTTGTCCGGCGTCGTCCCGTTCCACTTGTCTTTCAGCTGTGTCGGAATGAGCAGCTCGTTGATCAGCGGCTCGCCGAGGCGTGAGACCTGCTTCCAGACGCCCTTCTTCTGGAGGAAGGCGCGGCCACGCCACTTCGCGAGCTTCGTCGTGACGACAGGACGATCGGTCGCCGACCAGACGCCGACGACGTGATTCCCGCCGTTGTCGAGCTGCGAGAGCGGAATCTGCAGCGCGATCGAATGCACGGCGTACCCGGCCAAGAAGTCTTTCCCGCCGCCGTTGGCGCCGGTCCCATAACGGATCGCCACGAGGTCGAACACGGCGCCGACGTCGCCGAAGAACGGGTCGTCACGCTGTCCGGCGAAGACGGTCGCTCCGTCGTCGAGCTGATGGATCTGCGCCATTGCGAGCGCGTGGTAGTTGGGCGTCGAACGCGGACCGATGTTGTCGGGAGGGGTGAGCAAGCCGCGGCCGACGACGCGCGACTTCCCGTTCTCGACGCGGGTGACCGTGTAGGACTGCTGCGTGTTCCCGAGGAACGCGACGGGCGCACCGGTCTTGAACCGGAAGCGCCACGTGATGTCAGGCTTGCCGTCGCCGTTCTTGTCGGCGTAGACGTCGTAGCGCGCCGACGGCGAGAACGTGTACCAGTTCGGGCCTGCGGCGGGATCCTCACCCGGGATCCAGTTGGCGATGATCGTCACCGTGTCCGGCTTGTCCGGACTGCGGAACGCGTAGGTGTCGGTGTTGTCCCGCCAGAAGAACGAACGCGAGCTTACGCATTGTTCGTTTCGCTCCTTCCTCCGACGGCCGGTCGGGGTCTGCGGTTGTCGGTGGCCGTCGTGTGTCGCGCCTGATTCGCGCGACGAGCCCGACCGGTTCGACCGAACCGCCGGCACCCGCTAGGCGAATCAGGAGCGATGGGCAAGACTGTCTCCGCGATGTCGCGTGCCTTCGCCCACCTGTCCGACGAGGCGGTGATCGCACTGATCGCGCGCTCCAACGAGCAAGCGCTCGGCGAGTTGTACGACCGCTTCGGGCGCGTCGCCTACGGGCTCGCTCTGCGCATCCTCCGCGACGACGCGCTCGCCGAGGACGCGGTACAGGAGGCGTTTCTAAGCGCGTGGCGCCGGGCCGACACGTTCATGCCGGAGCGTGCAAAGGCCTCCACCTGGTTGCTGACCATCGTGCACCGGCGCGCGGTCGACCTCGTCCGGCGCGAGGAACGCCGCCGCGCCGAGCCGATCGAGGCGGCGGGCGATCGTCCCAGTGACGGGCCGGCGGAGGATCTCGTCTGGCTGCGTTACGAGCGCGAGCGCGTACAGGCGGCGCTGCGGCAACTCCCCGACCAGCAGCGCGAGGCACTCGAGCTCGCGTACTACGGAGGCTTCACGCAGTCGGAGCTCGCCGAGAGGCTCGGACAGCCCATCGGTACGATCAAGTCCAGGATGTTCAGCGGCCTCGGCCGGTTGCGCGAGCTGCTCGCGGAGCCCGAGTCGGGAGAGAGGACATGGGAACCGCGGCCCTCCACGACCTGACTGCGGCCTACGCACTCGACGCGCTCGACCCAGACGAGCGTCGCGAGTACGAGGCGCACCTCGCGCGCTGCGACCGCTGCCGCGACGAGCTCGCGTCCTTGTCCGAGACGGCAACGTCATTGGCGTACGCCGTCGATGCGTCCACGCCCCCGCCACAATTGCGGGATCGGATCCTCGCGAGCGCCCGGGCGGAGCGGCCGAACGTCGTTCCGCTGCGACCGCGCTGGGCGATCCCGGCCGCGGCAGCGGCTGCCGTCGCGATCGCGGCGGCGATCGTGCTCGCCGTCTGGGCCGCCTCACTGTCCAGCAAGCTCGACAAGGAGCGGGCCCTGGCGTCAGACCAGGAGCGGGTGGCCGCCATCCTCGCCGCGCCGGACGCGCATCCATACGGTGTCCCGAGCGGCGGGCTCCTCGCCGTGACGCCGAACGGCGAGGCCGCACTCGTGCTCAGGCGGCTTCCACCCGCTCGAAAGGGCATGACCTACGAAGCGTGGGTGGCAGAGAACGGCAAGCCGCGGCCGGCCGGCACGTTCGACGCCGGGCGTGACGTGACCGCCGTTCCGCTCGACCTGCCCGTCCCCCGCGGCGCGACCGTGCTGGTCACCCAGGAGAAGGACGGCGGCACCGACGTGCCTCAGCACACGCCGTTCATCACGGTCAACACGGCCTAGAGACCCGGCTACAATCGGGCGCTTGTTCCGCCGCAAGCG
>VAXU01000092.1 GCA_005885125.1 Actinomycetota bacterium | reverse complement strand
ACGAAATCTGTGCGGCGCCGGACAGTGCGAGCGTCGCCGTCTGCGACGAGCCCGAGACGTTCGTGATGACGAAGACCGACGTGAACGTCCTCGCAGACGGCACTGTTCCGAACGCGAGGGAGAGCGTATCGACGTTGCCGCTTGCAACCGGTGTCGACGTTCCCGCCTGAACCGCCGTTCCCGGCACGACCGAGAAGTAGTTCGCGAGCTTGTCGACGGTGACCGCGTTCGACGGAACGGCGGTCGCGTTCGTGAACGAGGCCGAGGAGAAATGCGTGAGCGCGCCGGCGAAGGCGAGCCCGGTGCACGCGAGGACTGCGAGCCGGTGCGTCAAGCTCCGACCGCCCCGGGCTCGTCCCGCCAGATTCGACGAAGCGTCGAGATCAGGAGGAACAGCGCGACCAGGATGATCAGCGCGCTGCGCACCTCGCGGGTGTGTGCGTACCAGAGCACGAAGCCGATGTAGGGGGCCGAGAACGACACGCGTCCCACCCGACCGGGGAGCGCGATCGTCCACGGGTCACGCGTTGCATTCGCGTCGCCCTTCGTGCGATACGCAAGACCGTGCTTCGTGTGGAAGATCCGGATCACCCGGTGCGTGACGAGCCGCCCCTTGGTGTACGGATCCTGAAAAGTGATGACGTCGCCCACTCGAACCGAGCGACCGGCGACCGGACGATCGAACGCGATGGAGCCCACGCGGAGCGTCGGGACCATGGAGCCCGAGTAGACCTCGACGGGCTTGAACCCCGCGACGAGGAGGGCCGCGTAGGCAAACACGCAGATGACGGCCGCGCCCGCAAGGAGCGTGGCCGTCATCCGCATGATCGTCCGGAAGGAACTCATGGTTACGCCTGCACCGCGGACCACGTGAACGTCTCCGTTGCCGAGAGGCCCTGGAAGGCGTTGTCGGCGGCGTCCGTGCCGGTCGTCGGCAGGCTCACGTGGAAGTAGTAGGTGTGCGAACCGGTGCTCGCTGCGAAGGTGCCGAGCGAGGACGAGCTGAACCCGCCGAGCGAGCCGTCGTAGACCGGCGTCCCGCTGTTGTCGACGTCGGCGTAGATCTTCAGCGTCAGCTGGTTGGCAAGCGCCGCGCTGCCGCTGCTCGAACCCGCGAGCGTGTACGTGCCCGCGAGGCTACCCGTGTTCGAGATCGTGACCGAGCCCGTCGCCGAGTCGCCGATCTTCATCGCCGAAGCGGAGAAGATGGCGCCCGACCCAGAGCGGGTCATCGAGAGCGAGCCGGCCGCGAACGCGTTGGAGGCGATCGAGGTCGGTGTCGCCGTGAAGTTCGCGAAGGTCCCACCGACCGCCGCAACCGCGACGACTGCCACCGTGGCGAGCGAGAGGAGGATCTTCGTGAACGTGCGATTCTTGAACATGCGTGTCCCTTTCTTGGGGGAGTGGACACGCACAGCATCGGAGCCGCCCGGATGGGTTCAGGGGCCGCCTGGGTATGAATTCAGTAGGAGCTAAGCGGCCTAAATGCGGCTACGCCTTGCGCCAGCGGCCGAAGATGAGGCCGCCGAGGGTGAAGCCGAGCCCGAAGGTGCCGACCGCGAAGCCTCCGATCGCGAAGGCCTTGCGCCAGGTCGAGAGCCGTTGCCAGCGCCCGAGGGCCTCTTCTTCCTCGGACGTCAGGGGCTCCCCCCGGCGTTGCTTTCGGATCGCGCCGCCGGCGCGAAGTCCGAGGTAGAGATCGTCGAAGATCTCGGCGGACTCGTCGGCCACGGACCGCAGTCTAGCCGCCGTTTAGGCTGGCGCGATGCCGACGACCCGGGTTTTACACCTTTCTGACCTGCACTTCGGGGCCGGAGACGACGAGGCGATCGAGCGCGGCGCGCCCGTCCTGATCGAGCGATTCCGGCCGGAGCTCGTGATCGCGAGCGGCGACCTGAGCCACCGCGGGCGCCCCGACCAGCTCGCCCGGGCCTCGCGGTTCCTCCAGAGCCTCGAGCGACCGGTCCTCGCGGTCCCCGGGAACCACGACATCCCCTACACGTTCCCGGGCCGGTTCACACACGCGTTTCGTGAGTTCGAGCGGCGCTGGGAGACGACCGAGCCGACGTTCTCGTCCCCCACGCTCCACGTGATCGGCCTCAACTCCGTTCGGCCGTGGCGGCACCAGTCGGGCGGGATCCGCGACGCACAGCTCGAGCGGGCCCAGGAACGCCTGCGTGATGCGCCCGAGCCGTCCTTCCGGATCGCGGTCCTCCATCACCACCTGATCGGGGCGCCGTGGCGGACTCGCAAGAAACCCGTCGCCCGTCGGAATCACGTGCTCGTGTCGCTCGTCCGCGCCGGCGCCGACCTGATCCTCGCCGGGCACATCCACCAGGCGGCGGTCAGCGAGCGCAGGGAGTTCGAGATCTCGACCGGATCCGAGCGCGGCGTCGTCGTCTCGATCGCACCGGGCCTCGGCCAACCCCGGCCGAGGCGGCACGGGGAAGCGCGCGGCCTGCACGTGTACGAGGTCGAGGACGCCTGCCTGCGCGTCCACACCTTCGTCTGGCGCCGAACGGATTGGGGGCTGACGGCGGAGCGTCAGTTCCCGCGCGGCCGTGAGCCGCTCGCCTCCGAGCCGGTCTAGGCGCTCAGCGCAAACAACCGGATCGCGCCTCAGAGCTTGCCGAGCAGCTCCCGCTTCTTCGCTTCGAACTCCTCGTCCGTGAGGACGCCCTGGTCGTGGAGCTCGCCGAGCTTGCGAATCTGCTCCGTCACGTCCTGCACCTGCGACTGCGCCTGGGCGTGCTGTGCCTTCCTCAGCATGTGCTCCGCTTTGGCCTGTCGCTCGCGGAACCGGTCGAGCCCGATCCCGCGCTCCGGGAACTTCATCGCATCCGGTCCGGTCAGCGGCCGGCCCTGGTAGAAGCGCCGGTACGCGATCACGAGCAGGATCGCCGCGATGAAGCCGAAGATCGAGACGCCCGTGGTGGAGTTCCAGCCCCAGATCGCAGCCGCGATCCCACCGCCGCCCCAGGATCCCGCGAGACCGATCGCGATCGTCAGCCAGATCGGCATGGGATCGGGGCCGGGTACCGCCAGTCGCGCGAGGGCGCCCGTGACGAAGCCGGCGAGCATGATCGCGATGATTGCGCCGAGCATCCCTGGAGTCTAAAACGGCCGTCCAATGCGCGATACTGAGAAGGTCATTCGCCGGATCCTGCCGATCGCGATCGGGGCAGCTGCGCTCCTGCTCGGGGCAGGCGCGGCGTCCGCGCGGACGGCCATCGACGTCGTCGGCAACGACGCGCCCGCGTGGTCTCCCGACGGGACGCAGATCGCCTTCACGAGCTTCCGCAACGGCAAGGGCGACATCTACATCATGCGGCCGGACGGCAAGGATCAGCTCCGGCTGACGACGAGCGCCGCTCACGACGACCTCGCCACCTGGTCGCCGGACAGCAAGAGGATCGCGTTCGCGAGCGATCGCACCGGGCAGCTCGAGATCTGGCTGATGAACCGCGACGGCACGAACCAGACCCAGCTGACCTTCGACGAACATCGGGACTACGGGCCGACGTGGTCTCCTGACGGGAAGCGGATCGCGTTCCGTTCCGACCGCGACGGAAACTCGGAGATCTATTCGATCAGCGTGAACGGCTCCGACGAGCGGCGGCTGACGAATTCCCCTTCGTCCGACAACACCCCGAAGTGGGGACCGGACGGTCGGATCCTGTTCGTGACCGACCGCGACACGGGCTCGAAGACGAGCCTCTGGGTGATGAACGGGGACGGGAGCGACCAGCATCGGCTGACGCCGTCCTCGTTCTTCTGGAACGAGTCGCGCCCGACGTGGTCGCCCGACGGCAAGCACGTCATCTTCCAGGCCGACCGCGACGGTCCGCTCGGGAACACGGAGCTGTACTCGATGGCCGTGAACGGGACGAGTCTGCGGCGGCTGACGACTTATCCTGGGAAGGACGACTGGCCTGCCTGGTCGCCTGACGGGAGGCAGGTCGCCTTTGCCCGCGGGCCGTCGCCGTTCGCGAACGAGATCTACGTGATGAACGCGGACGGCAGCGATTCCCACGAGGTGACGCTCCCGAAGCTCTTCGGGCTCAACTTCGGCGCGAGCCCTTCACCGCCTCGCGCGGGCCGGAGCTTCAGGCTCATCTACGACGTCAGCGAGGCGAGCGGTGCCGACCGCGTGTCGCCGACCGTCGCCTGCAGCGCTCGACTCGCCGGCAAGACACTACGCGAGCGCCAGATCACGTTCGACGCGTATTCGGGCCGCGCTTCGTGCATGTGGATGATCCCGAAGACCGCGGCGGGGAAGCAGCTCGCCGTGAAGATCGCGGTGACCGGCCCCGCGGGCACGATCTCGCGCACCTTCTCGGCCCGCGTGCGCGCGTGACGGCCGATCCGCGCGAGCACATGACGTGGGACGACCTCGGCGCTGCCGTCGGCGAGCTGGCGGCGACCATCCACACGGACGGCTTCCGCCCGGACGCGGTGCTCGCGCTCGCCCGCGGCGGGCTGCCGCTCGCCGGTGCGCTCGCCTATGCCCTCGGCGTGAAGAACATGGCGACGCTGAACGTCGAGTTCTATACCGGTGTGGACGAGCGGCTGGAAGAGCCGTTGCTCCTTCCGCCCGTACCGGACCTCGCGCTCCTTCGTGCCAACCGTCTGCTCGTGGTCGACGACGTGGCGGACACCGGGCGCACGCTGGCACTCGCGAGCGAGTTCTGCGCGCAGCACGTCCCTGAAGTGCGAACGGCGGTGCTCTACGAGAAACCGCATTCGGTCGTCCGCTGCGACTACGTCTGGCGCCGCACGGATCGCTGGATCGACTTCCCGTGGAGCGCCCCCGTGCGCGCCTCGGCAGCGGCGCCCTCGGGCTAACCACCCGCGGCGGCGCGGCCGCCTGTTGCGATCCCGTTACACGGCTGTCAGCGCCAAGAGCTCGCGGCGGATCTCCTTGATCTCGTCGCGCAGCTTCGCGGCGTACTCGAAGCGGAGCTCTTCCGCCGCGGCGAACATCTCCTCCTCGAGTTGGATGACGAGCTTCTCCAACTCCCCGCGGTCGAGCCCTTCGACGTCCTTCCGCCCGCGCCGCCGCTTCGTCGACGGCACCGTCGGCTGCTCGAGCGACAGGAACTCGGCGATGTCAGACACGCCCTTCTGGATCGTCTCGGGCGTGATCCCATGCTCCTCGTTGTACGTGAGCTGGACCGCGCGGCGGCGGTCCGTCTCGCCGAGGGCTCCCTGGATCGCCTCCGTCATCTTGTCCGCGTAGAGCAGCACCTTTCCGTTCACGTTCCGCGCCGCCCGGCCGATCGTCTGGATCAGCGCCGTCTTCCCGCGTAGGAAGCCTTCCTTGTCCGCGTCGAGAATCGCGACCAGCGACACCTCGGGGAGGTCCAGTCCTTCCCGCAGCAGGTTGACGCCCACGAGCACGTCGTAGTCCCCGAGCCGCAGCTCGCGGATGATCTGGATCCGCTCGAGCGTGTCGATCTCGGAGTGCAGGTAGCGCGCCTTGACCCCGGACTCGAGCAGGTAATCCGTCAGGTCCTCCGCCATTTTCTTCGTCAGCGTCGTCACCAGTACGCGCTCGCCGACCTCCTCGCGACGGCGGATCTCGTTCAGCAAGTCGTCGATCTGGTTCTTCGTCGCGCGGAGCTCGACCTCTGGGTCGACGATGCCTGTCGGGCGGATCAGCTGCTCCGCGACGCGGGTCGAGTTGCGCAGCTCGAACGGCCCCGGCGTCGCGGACACGAACACGATCTGCGGCACCTTCTCGAGAAACTCGTCGAAGCGCAGCGGACGGTTGTCGAGCGCCGACGGCAGCCGGAATCCGTACTCGACGAGCGTCTGCTTCCGCGAGCGGTCGCCCTCGTGCATCCCGCCGATCTGCGGGACGGTCTGGTGCGACTCGTCGATGAAGACGACGAAGTCCTTGCCGAAGTAGTCGAGCAGCGTGAACGGGTGGGTTCCCGGCGCGCGCCCTTCGAGAATGCGCGAATAGTTCTCGATCCCGTTGCAGAACCCGAGCTCCTGCA
>VAXU01000031.1 GCA_005885125.1 Actinomycetota bacterium | reverse complement strand
TGCAAAACGAATGGGCCTACAGCCGCACCTGGCAAAACTCAAGCGAGCGAGCCCGCTCCCTCCTAAGCTTCATCCGCTACTACAACCGGCAGCGGCCACACAGCTCACTCGGAGACCGGCCACCAATCAGCCGCGTTCACAACGTCTGTGGGCAGGACATCTAGGCGGAAACGAGGTCTCCGGGTGGGTACAACGACAAACGGGCGCGGCGCAGGTACGGCCGCAAGGTGTCCCAAAGAGCCACCCCCGAGGGACAGTCCCTGGGGGAGGGACAGTCCCTACCCGGGCCAGGCACTCAAGGGGACTGTCCCTGGGACATGGCCTCAAAAGACACCTTGAATCGGCCAGTAGAAGGCGGCCGCGACCGCTGCGGCGGCGGGGAGCGTCAGCACCCAGGCGACGACGATGTTGCCGGCGATGCCCCAGCGGACGGCCGAGAGACGCTTCGTCGCGCCGGCCCCCAGCACGGCGCCCGACACGACGTGGGTCGTGGACAAGGGATAGCCGTACTTCGTCGCCAGATAGATCGTCGTCCCCGCAGCGGCCTGCGCGGCGAACCCGCTCTCAGGCTCCATCCGGAAGACTCGCTGGCCCAGCGTCCGGATGATCCGCCACCCGCCGGCGTACGTGCCGAGGCCGATCGCGAGCCCGGCAGCGACCTTGACCCACGTCGGGATCGTCAGGTCCGCAATGTCGCCGTGGCGGTGCAAGACCAGCGCGAGCGCGATGATGCCCATCGTCTTCTGTGCGTCGTTCGCCCCGTGCGTGAACGCAACCCACGTGCCGGTGGCGAGCTGGCCGAGCCGGAAGCCGCGGCTGGCGATCCCCGGGTGCAGCCACACGAACGCCCAGTAGATGAACAGGAGCAGGAGGAACGCCCCAGCGAACGCGATCGCCGGTGCGGCGAGCGCCGGGATCACGACCTTGTGCGCGAGCCCGTGCCAGAGCACGCCCTTCTCGCCGGACTGCACGAGCGCCGCTCCGACGAGCCCGCCGATCAACGCGTGCGACGAGCTCGAGGGTAAGCCGAACCACCACGTCAGCAGATTCCACGTGATCGCGCCGAACAGCGCTGCCAGCAGTGTCTGCTGCGTGGCGAGATTCGCGTCGATCAGTCCCTTCGCGACGTTCTTCGCGACGGCCGTCGTGACGAATGCACCGGCGAGATTCGCAACCGAGGCGATCAGCACCGCCATCCGCGGTGTCACAGCACGCGTGCCGACCGAAGTCGCAATCGCGTTCGCCGTGTCGTGGAAGCCGTTCGTGAAGTCGAAGCCGAGCGCGATCGCGACGACGACCACAAGCAGGACGTCGTTCATCCCCCGCTACCGATTCTTGACGAGAATCGCCTCGAGGACGTCGGCGGCGTTCTCACACGCGTCGACCGCTTCTTCGAGCTGCTCGTGGATGTCCTTCCAGCGGATCACTACCATGGGGTCCTTCGCCGTGGCGAACAGTTCGGCGACCGCAGTACGGTTGAGCCGGTCTCCCTCGTCCTCGAGGTCGCGCAGGTCGTGCAGCTGCCGGCTCGAATCCTTGAATCCCTCGAGACGTCCGACGGCCTCGTCGAGCTTCTGCGCGCTCCGGAGGATCACGTGCGCCTGCTGCTTTGCGAACGGCCGGATGTCCTCCACGCCGTAACCGACGATGTTCCCCGCCGCCTCGTCCACGTGGTCGCAGACGTCGTCGATCGCACCGGCGAGCTTGTAGATGTCGTCGCGGTCGAAGGGCGTCACGAACGTCCGGTTGAGCAGGTCGACGAGCTCGCGCGTGACCCGATCGCCCTCGTGCTCGGACTCCTTGATCTCCCGCAAGAGGTTGTCGTTACCGGGGAAATCATCCAGCAGCCGCACGAGCTGCTCGGCGATGCCGACTGCGTTCGAGGACGCGCGTACGAACAGCCTGAAGAACTCACGGTTCTGGGGGACGAGATTGATCCGCGCCACGGCGCGCGGGAGTCTAATCAGGCTCGCGGAGTCGGGTGCGAGGCGTCCGTGAACTCGCGGAACTGTGCCGTGAGGAGGTACGAGGTCTGCTCGCCGATGTCGACGGCGTGGTCGCCGATCCGCTCGAGTGCCCGGGAAACGACGACCATCCGCAGCCCGTACTCACGCATCGCCGGATCGCTGCCGAGCTCGAGGATGCGCTCCACAACGCGCCTGTTTGCCCGGTCGATCAGCTCGTCGAGCTCGACGAGGCTCTCCGCTCCTTCGAGATCCCGGCTTCCGAACGAGTCGAGTGCGACGCGAATCATCTCCTCGCAACGTGACCCCATTTCCTCGAAGCCCTCGACGAAACGCGGACCGGGGTCGACCTCGGCGGGAACGAGCTGAGACAGCTTTGCGATCGTCACGCAGTAGTCAGCCATCCGCTCGAGGTGAAGGTTGACATGCAGGATCGCAAGCACCAGCCGGAGGTCGCTGGCGACCGGCGTCTGCCGCGCGAGCAGGGACTGGATCCCCTCCTCGATGCGGACGTACCGCTCGTCGACGTCGTCGTCGAAGGCGATCACCTCGTCGGCGAGCTCCGTGTCGCGCTGCTCGAGCGCGTTGATCGCGCCGCGGAGCGCCCGCAGTACGAGCGCCCCTTCTTCTTGAAGCGTCGCCTCGAGGACGTCGAGCTCTTCTTGGAAAGTCGTCCTCATCCGAACCTGCCGGTGACGTAATCCTCCGTCCGCTTGTCGGAGGGGTTCGTGAAGATCTTCTCGGTCGTGTCGTACTCGACGAGGACACCAGTCCTGCGTCCGTCGCCGACCTCGAGGCTGAAGAACGCAGTCAGGTCAGCGACGCGCGCAGCCTGCTGCATGTTGTGGGTCACGATCACGAGCGTGTAGTCCCGTTTGAGCTCGTGCATCAGCTCTTCGATCGACGACGTGGCGATCGGGTCGAGCGCGGACGCCGGTTCGTCGAGGAGCAGCACCTCCGGCTCGATCGCGATCGCGCGTGCGATGCAGAGGCGCTGCTGCTGGCCACCGGACAGGGAGAGAGCGCTCTTCTTCAACCGATCCTTCACCTCGTCCCAGAGCGCGGCGCCGTGCAGCGCGTTCTCGACCCGCTCGTCCAGCCCGCTCCGCATTCCGAGGACTCGCGGCCCCCAGGCGACGTTGTCGTAGATCGACTTCGGGAACGGATTCGGCTTCTGGAACACCATCCCGATCCGCCGTCGGACCTCGACGGGATCCACTCCGTCGCCGTAGAGGTCCTGCTCGTGGTAGAGGACCTTGCCGTCGATCTTGGCCCCGGGGACGAGGTCGTTCATCCGGTTCAGACAGCGGATGAACGTGCTCTTTCCGCAGCCCGAAGGCCCGATCACCGCGGTGATGAGGTTCCGGTAGACGTCGAGGTCGACGTCGCTGATGGCGGTCACCGTCCCGTACGTCACGGTCAGCGCCTGGATGTCGAAGACGACCTCGCGCAGCTCCGGCACGGGCGCTTTCCGCTGCTGAGCGATCTCCACGGGCGCCACGTCGATCGTGATCGTATCGGTGCGACTCCCACTCGTCATTGGCCGAGCTTCCTCCTGCTGCGTGCGAGCAATGCCCTGGCAGCCAGGCTCGCGACGAGGACGAAGGCCATCAACACGAGCGCAGCTGCCCAGGCCTGCTCGTGTAACGCCTTGTCCGGCTGCTCGGAGTACGTGAAGATCAGGACGGGGATGTTCGGCAGCGCGTGCGTGACGTCCGTGCTGACCGCTGGGTTGAAGATCGAGCACGTGAACAGCAGCGGCGCCGTCTCGCCGGCCGCACGCGCCACCGCGATCACTGTTCCGGTGAGGATCCCGCCGAGCGTCGTCGGCAGGACCACGCCGACGGTCGTCCGCCAGCGGCTGACACCCAGCGCCAGGCTCGCTTCGCGAAGCGACTGTGGGACGAGGAGGAGCACCTCCTGCGAAGCACGCGCCACGAGCGGCAGCATCACGATCGCCAGCGCGAACGCGCCCGCAAACGCGCTCTGCACGTGGCCGATCACGAGCAGGCCGTAGACGAAGATGCCGGTGACGATCGTCGGCATGCCGTTGAGAATGTCGAGACAGAGCTGGATCACCGCGGCAACGCGAGGGTTGGAGAACTCCGTCAGGTAGACCGCGCCGAGGACCCCTACCGGAAGGGCCATCCCGGTCGCCATCCCCACGATCAATCCCGAACCGATGATCGCGCTCGAGATGCCGCCGGGCGCGCCGAACAGCGCGGGCGGCGTCGTCAAGAAGTGCCAGCTGATCGCCGGGGCGGCGCGCAACGCGACGGACACGACCACGAGAACCAGCACGCCGACCGCCAGGAGCGCAGCAGCCGTACCGAAGCCCTCCATCATCCGGTTGACGACGCGGCGTCGGCGCAGCCGGCCGGCCGGGCGCAGTGACAGCTCGGGGGTGACCGCGCTCATCAGCGGGACTCCCGCAACGGGTCGAACCGGCGCACGATCACCTGCGCGGTCAGATTGGCGAGCAACCCGATCACCAGCAGGAGTGCTGCGAGGTAGAGGAGCGACGACGCTTCGAGACCGGAGGCGGCGCCCTGGTAGCTGGCCGCGATCTTGCTCGCCAGCGTGTCGCTTGGCCCGAAGATGTTCTTCGCGATCTTCGTGCCGCCGCCGATCACCTGCGTCACGGCGATTGCCTCGCCGAGAGCACGGCCGAGACCGAGGATGACTGCGGCCGCGATCCCCGAACGCGTCGCAGGGAGAATCACGCCGCGCACCATTTCCCAGCGCGTCGTTCCGAGTGCGAGCGCGCCCTCCTCGAGCTCGCTCGGCACGGCGAGGAACAGCTCGCGGCTGATGCTCGCGATGATCGGAACGATCATGATCGTGAGGATCAGGCCGGCCGTGAACAGCCCTGTCCCGGTCGCCTCGGGCACGCCGAAGATGGGGATGAAGCCGAGCTTGTCGTGGAGCCACGGCTCGAGATGGTGCGCGAGGAACGGGCCGAGCACGAGGATCCCCCACAGGCCGAGGACGACGCTCGGGATGGCGGCGAGCGTCTCGACGAGGGAGCCGATGATCCCCCGCGCGCCGCGCGGCGCGAGCTCGCTCAGGTAGAGCGCGATGGCGATCGCGAGCGGCGTCGCAATCACGAGCGCGATGAGGGACGAGATCGCTGTGCCGTAGACGAACGCCAGCGCACCGAAGTGCTTGTGCACCGGGTCCCAGGTCCGCGCGACGACGAAGTGGAGCCCGAACCGCGAGAACGCCGGGTGTGCGAGGTGGAAGACCTTGTAGACGATCGCGACCAGCGCAGCGACGCCGGCGAGAGCGCCCGCGAGCGTCAGTCCGTGCAGCAAGACGTCGCCGAACCGATCACCCAGCCGGCGACGAGATACGCGGATCGAGCTCGTCGTCGGGACGGCGTCCACTCAGCGGCGAGCGTACTGCCGCCGGCCCTCGATCCAAGGGCCGGTCACCACCTTGTCACCAGTTCGTCACCAGGGTTCTCCCCATGCGGGAAGCGGCAGCAGGCACGCTCGCGGTGACCTGACCACCGGAGAGGAGAAACCTTGTCACGTCGGACTCTGGCCGTCCTCGGCGCGCTCGCGCTCGCGCTGCTTCTCGTCGCGCCGGCAAGCGCCAAGCAGAGCAGCAGCTCATTGACGGGCGCCGGCAGCTCGTTCGTCTCGAAGCTCGTCCAATCCTGGATCCCCAAGGTCGACACCGACCTGGGCATCAAGGTCACCTACGGCCCGATCGGCTCGGGCGGCGGGATCAACGCGACCTACCGCGGCGATGCACTGCCCAACCACATCCACCTGACGGGGAAGGTTCTCGGAGACATCTTTCTCGGCAAGATCAAGAACTGGAACGACCCGGCGATCAAGAAGCTCAACGGCGGCAAGAGCCTGCCGAGCCTCGCGATCACCGTCATCCATCGCTCCGACAACAGCGGCACCACGTACAACTTGACCGACTATCTGAACCACGTCAGCCCGCAGTGGAGGTCCGGACCGGGCAAAGGCGTCGCGGTCGACTGGCCGACAGGGGTCGGCGCGCGCGGCAGCTCGGGCGTGTCCGCTGCGCTCAGCCAGACGAACGGCGGGCTCACGTACGTCGACGTCGCGTTCTCGCTCGCGAACCACTTCAAGTTCGCGGCGGTCCAGAACCGCGCCGGGAAGTTCCAGATCCCCGGCCTCAACTCGATCAAGGCGGCGGGCGCGACGATCCTGCGCGTCGCACCGAACAACGGCGGCATCTCGATCGTCGATCCCGCGAAGCGGGAGCCGCTTGCCTACCCGATCTGCACGTTCACCTACGTGATCGTCCCAAAGCAGACGGCGAAGGCGGCCGAGCTGAGGAAGTTCATCCGCTGGGCGATGACGAAGGGACAGACGGACGGGCCGAAGCTGCTCTTCTCACCCCTTCCGAAGGTCGTGCTGAAGGCAGGCCTGAAGACCCTGCCGCTGATCCACTCCTGACCGGTCTACGGGGCGGGGAACGTGCAGCGGATCTGCAGTCCCCGCCCCGGCCCGCCGGAAGCGTGAACCTCACCCCCCGCGGAGGCGACCACGTGCTTGACGATCGCGAGACCGAGACCCGTGCCGCGCGACGCGCGCGCCCGGTCACTCCGGAAGAAACGCTCGAACAGGCGGGGGAGCTCGTCCTCCTCGATGCCGCGTCCGTCGTCGTTCGCCTCGAGGACTCCGGTGCGCGCGCCGAGCGTCAGCGTCGCGCCCGGGCCCGCGTAGCGAATCGCGTTCTCGGCCAGGTTCTCGGCGACGACGTACAGCATCCGGCGGCGAAGCGGCAGCTCCACCGCAGGCGGCGCGTCGACGACGATGTCGACGTCGGCGCGCTCCGCGCTGTCGGCGAGCCGGTCGTGGACCTCCTCGAGCACCGGCAGCGCAGGCGTCGAGCCGAGGGCGACGACCTCGCGCCCGCTCTCAAGCTCCGAGAGGAAGAGAACGTCGTCGACGAGCTCGCTCATCTCCTCCACCTGCTCCCGCGCCTTGGCAAGCAGTGCATCGCGATCGCCGCCGGGAAGCGCCGCCGACTCGAGCAGCGCAAGCAGCCGGGCCAGAGGCGTGCGCAACTCATGCGACACTGCCGCTGTAAAGCCGACCCGCAGCTCTTCGTAGGCCCGTGCCTCCTCCATCATCCGACGCGAGTATGGCCAAAGTCCTGATCGTCGAGGACGACGCCGTCATCGCCGACGGGATGGCTCGGCATCTGGCGGCGGCGGGATTCGATCCTGTCGTCGCGGGCAAAGGCGACCAGGGGCTCGCGCGCCTGCGCTTCGAACGGCCCGATGTCGTCGTGCTCGACCTGATGCTGCCCGGGCGCGACGGCTGGAGCGTGATCCAGGAGGCGCGCGCCGAAGGGATCGCGACCCCGATCGTCGTCGTCAGCGCGCGCGGGACGGAGCACGACCGCGTCCACGCGCTCGAGATCGGCGCCGACGACTACATGGTGAAGCCGTTCTCAATGAAGGAGCTGGTCGCCCGTGTGCGCGCCGCGTCGAGACGCGCGAACCGGCGCGACGAGACGCCGCGCGGCGAGCCGATCGACATCGAGGAGCTGCGCATCGACCCGCGCGAGGTGCAGGCGTTCGTGGACGGCGAGAGCGCGGAGCTGACGCCGACCGAGTTCCGCCTCCTCCATCAGCTGGCGCTCGAGCGCGGGCGCGTCGTCACACGCGACGAGCTTCTGCAGAAGCTCTGGGGCCGGCGGGAAACCCACCGCGACCGGACCGTGGACGTCTTCGTCCGCCGCCTTCGCGACAAGATCGACCGCAAAGCGACGCGGCACACGTTCATCCAGACGCGGTACGGGGTCGGCTACCGCCTCGACGCGGTCGCCAAGGGCGACTAGCCGAAGCTCGCGCTCCGGACGCCGGTCGCGATCACGATCAAGATCGTGGCGGCGAGAACCAAGCGGTAGATCACGAACGGTGAGTAGTCGTGCCGCCGCACATAGCCGAGCAGGAGGTCGATCGCGACCAGGCCGACGGCCGCGGCGGCGATCGTGCCGACCACGAACGGCCCGGTCGAGCCGGCCGGAAGCGAGTGGATGACGACGTGCTTCACGCCCTTGTAGAGCACAGCGCCGAAGACGACCGGGATCAGCAGCAGGAACGAGAATCGCGCTGCAGCATCGCGTGAGAGACCGCTGAAGCGCCCGGTGGTGATCGTGATGCCCGAGCGTGAGACGCCCGGCATCAGCGCGAGCACCTGCGAGACGCCGATCAGGAAGCCGGTGCCGAAGCGTAGGTCGGCGATGCGAAGCTGCTCGGGCCGGCGGTCCGCGAGCCAGAGCAGGACGCCGAAGACGGCCAGGAAGATCGCGATCTGCCACGGCTGCCCGAGGTGCTTCTCGATCGGCTCCTCGCCGGCCGCACCTGCGATCCCCGCCGGAACCGTCGCGGCGAAGATGATCCAGGCGAGCCGCTCGTCCACGTTCGTAACGGCTCGCTTGGCCACGGACGAGAACCACGCGCCGACGTAGCGCACGACGTCGCCCCAGAAGTACGCAATCACGGCGACGAGGGTTCCGAGGTGGAGCGCGACGTCGAACGTCTTGTTGAAGTCGGGATGCGCCTCGAGGTAGTGCCAGTTCGCGATCCACGGCACGAGGATGAGGTGGCCGGACGAGGAGATCGGCAGCAGCTCTGTGAACCCCTGCGTGATGCCGAGCACGAGGGCCTGCCAGTCGGAGAGCCGCCCCGCGTGCTCACCAACGCGGGCGGCGGCAAGCGCAACGGCGACCAGCAGCAGGATCGCGGCCGACAGGTAGACGAGACGGACCCCGCGACGCGAATGGGCGGCGGCCGGAGCCATTGCGGCGCGCTCGCTCACCGTCTCGACGGTATCAGCCCCGTTCGAGGTCGTCCCGGAGAACCAGACCCACCAGGCGGCCGTCAGAGGTTGTGACCAGGAAGCTGGTCAGGCTCTTCGGTCGCATCCGGTCCAGCAGCGCTGACGCGCCGAGGCTCGGGCGCACCGTGCTCGGCCCTTCGGTCATGGCGTCCTCGACAGATGCTTCGTCGTCTCCCCGCAGCGCGCTTCGACCGAACCGCCCGAGAACGGCGCGCGCCTCGTTGACGACGATGCAGGCGTCCCAGCCGGCGGCGCGCACTTGCTCGCGCACGGCACCGAGGTCGTCGTCGAGTGCGCACGTCGGGACATCCCGGCGCGCGACGTCGCCTGCGGTCGCTGCAGCACCTCGACGAGCGTCGCGCCAGCTGCAACCAGGCGTTGCACACCGTCCCGGTCGATCGGCCGCGGCATTAGCTGCGCGGGACCAGCGACGCGACGGCCGCCCGGCCTCCGGCTTCGTAGACGACGTCGACCGAGTCGTGCTTGCGATACGTCCCTGCGATCCCGAGCAGCATCGAGAGCCAGCGGATCGGGCCGAGCCGCCCCTCGTGCGCGAGCGAGCGCCTGAACACGAGCGTGTCGCCGATCCGGTCGAAATCGCTGCCCGGCTCCTGCCGAACCCCGTTCACGTACACCTCGTAACGATCTCCGACACCGACGGGAAGCTCTACGCGCGAGGGCTCCTCCACCGCTTTAGGATGCCAGTCTCGGTGAGGCGAAGAGCCCTCGTCCTCCTCCTCGCCCTCGGCGCCGCGCTGGCGCTCGCCGGGGCGGCTTACGCCGGGAACGGCGGCTTTGCGCCGGCAACTCCGCATTCGCCGAACGCGAGCGGGATCAACGACAGCTACAAGCTGATCGCCCTCTTCACGGGGATCATCTTCGTGATCGTCGAGGGCGCGCTGATCTGGTTCATCTTCCGCTACCGCAACCGCGGCCGTCCGCGAACGGCGGAGGGCCCGCAGATCTACGCGCATACGCGGCTCGAGCTGATGTGGACGGCGGCACCGGTGTTGATCCTCGCGGTGATCGCTGCGTTCGTCTTCTACAAGCTGCCCGGGATCAAGAACGTCCCGGCTGCGAAGGCGCAGGGCGGGCCGCTCGTGATCCGGGTCGAGGCCCATCAGTTCTACTGGCAGTTCACCTATCCCGACGGGGCGACCTCGATCGACGAGCTGCACGTTCCGGCGAACCGTGTCGTGCGGGTCGACATCCACTCGGAGGACGTCGATCACAGCTGGTGGGTGCCGGAGCTCGGCGGCAAGTTCGACGCGATCCCCGGGGTCACGAACCACACGTGGTTCAAGGCGAACCGGATGGGAACCTACCGCGGCCAGTGCGGCGAGTTCTGCGGCGTCTTCCACGCCGAGATGACGGCGCGCGTCGTCGTCGAAAGCGACGCGGCGTATCGGAGCTACCTCGCGTCCGTCCGCGATCCGCTCATTCTTGGCGGCCAGGAGTGGCGTGGTGTCTGCGCAAAGTGTCACGGGCTCTCGGGCCGCGGCGGCTACGGGCCGAACATCGCAGTCAACGCCGTCCTCGTTGAGCACGCGGGCCTCCTGCGGATCCTGGAGCACGGTCAGAACCAGCTGCGGCCGGTGTCGAGCTACATGCCCCCCGTCGGCCGCGGCTGGACCGACGCACAGGTGAAGGCGCTCGAGGCGTATTTGAAGACGCGCGTCTACAAGGGGGCGCCGAGTGGCGGCTAGAGCGGAGGCACCCCCGCGCTACCGCGAGGACTGGCGCCGTGGGCGCGTCGCTTCGTGGGTCACGACCGTCGACCACAAGCGCATCGGGATCCTGTACATGGTCACGTCGCTGGTGTTCTTCGGTGCGGGCGGCCTCCTCGCGCTGCTGATCCGAGCGCAGCTCGCGACGCCCGACGAGCACTTCATCACGCGCAACGCGTACAACGAGCTGTTCACGATCCACGGCACGACGATGATCTTCCTGTTCATCGTCCCGTTCTGGGCCGGGCTCGCGAACTTCGTGGTCCCGCTGATGATCGGGGCCCGCGACATGGCGTTCCCGCGCCTGAACGCGGCGTCGTACTGGTTCTTCCTCTTCGGCGGCGCCGGGATGTTTCTCAGCTTCTTCGCCTCCGGCGGCGCGGCGAAGGCGGGCTGGTACAGCTACCCGCCGCTGTCCGAGAAGTTCTACTCGCCGGGTACCGGACAGGACATCTGGATCTTGTCGCTCCACCTCGTCGCGATCTCGTCCGTCCTGGGCGCGATCAACTTCCTGTGCACGATCCACAACATGCGTGCCGCGGGAATGAGCTGGATGCGCATCCCGCTGTTCGTCTGGGCGGTCGAGATCTACTCGATCCTGCTCCTGCTCGCGATCCCGGTCATCAGCACCGCCTTGACGTTCCTGCTCCTCGACCGGCAGGTTGGCACGCACTTCTTCGACCCGTCGAACGGGGGCAGCGCCGTGCTCTACCAGCACCTGTTCTGGTTCTTCGGCCACCCCGAGGTCTACATCATCATCCTGCCGGCGATGGGCGTGCTGTCGGAGGTGATCCCCGTCTTCTCCCGCAAGCCGATCTTCGGCTACAAGGCGATCGCGTTCTCGACCGTTGCGATCGGGTTCTACTCGATGCTCGTGTGGGCCCACCATATGTTCAGCGTCGGGCTTCCGAACTTCCTCAACGTGTTCTTCATGCTCTCGTCGATGGTGATCGCCGTCCCGACGGGCGTGAAGATCTTCAACTGGATCGCGACGACCTGGCGCGGCAACCTCATCCTCGACACCCCGATGTTGTGGGCGCTCGGGTTTCTCTGCGTGTTCACGATCGGAGGGCTCTCGGGGATCTTCCTCGCGGCCTTCCCGGTCGACTGGCAGGTGACCGACACCTATTACGTCGTCGCGCACATGCACTACGTGATGTTCGGCGGCGGCGTCTTCGGCGTCTTCGCCGCGCTGTTCTACTGGTGGCCCAAGATCTTCGGGCGGTTGCTCGACGAGCGACTCGGGAAGATGCAGTTCTGGCTCGTGTTCATCGGCTTCAACCTGACGTTCTTCCCCCAGCACATGCTCGGCCTGATGGGGATGCCGCGGCGGAACTTCACGTACTCGCACCACGGGCTCTGGGAGACGTACAACCTGATGTCCTCGATCGGATCGGGCATCATGGCGATCGGGTTCCTCGTGTTCGCCGCGAATGTCGTGAAAACGAGTCGATCCGGCCCGCGGGCCGGAAACGACCCCTGGATCGCCGACACGCTCGAGTGGTACACGACCTCGCCGCCGCCCGAGCACAATTTCGACCGGGTGCCGTACGTGACGAGCGCACGGCCGCTTCGCGACCTGAGGCGCCGGCTGGCGCAGGCCGATGCGGTCGGCTAGCCCCGGGCCCTGGCTCCGGCTGACGGCGCTCGCGGCCGCCTGCGCCACGCTCCTCGCCGTCGTCAGCGGCGCCGCCGGGCTCGACGCAGAGCACCGGATCCTGGCGGCGCTGGCGGTGCCGCCCCTCGTCGCGCTCGTGATCGCGGCCTGGCTCGCGCATCGGCGGTTGCTGCCTTCGGCGCTCGCCGCACTCGTGCTGTTCGGCCTCGCGGCGCTCCTGACGTCACCCGTGGTGCACGTGGCGGCCGCCGCGCTGAGCTTTTCCGCCGCGGTGGTGGCCGCAGCCGCGACGTTTCGCGGCGCGCCCGCGCCGCGCGCCTCGCTGCGCGACTACGTGACGCTGACGAAGCCGCGGATCATGTCGCTGCTGCTTCTGACCGGGCTGTGCGGGATGTTCGTCGGCGCGCGTGGCGTTCCGCCCGCGTGGCTGATCGCGGTGACGATCACCGGGCTCGCGCTCGCTTGTGGCGGGGCGTCGGCGCTCAACCACGTGATCGACCGCGACATCGACCGGCTGATGGGTGAACGGACGCGCGCACGGCCGCTCGCTGCCGAGCGGATGCCCGTCGCCCGGGCGCTGGAGTTCGGGCTCGCGCTCTCCGCCTTCTCGTTCGTGCTCCTCGCCTCGGCGGTGAACACGCTGACGGCGACGCTCGCGCTGGTCGGCAACCTGTTCTACGTGCTCGTGTACACGCGCTGGTTGAAACGCTCGACGCCGCAGAACATCGTCATCGGCGGAGCGGCCGGCGCGGTGCCGCCGCTCGTGGGCTGGGCGGCCGCGACGGGGAACCTCGCGCTGCCCGCGCTGTGGTTGTTCCTGATCGTGTTCTTCTGGACACCGCCGCGCTTCTGGGCGCTTGCGCTGCTGATCCGCGACAACTACGCGGCGGCGCGCGTACCGATGTTGCCCGTCGTGCGCGGCGTGCGCGCGACGACCCGGCAAATCGTGGCGTACTCCCTGGTGCTCGTCGGCGTGACGATCGTTCCGTTCGCGGCGGGAACGCTCGGCGCCGGCTATCTGGCGGCGGCGCTGGCGCTCGGCGGCGCGTTCCTGTGGCTCGCGGTGCGGCTGTTGCGCGAGGCGACGTCGCGGCGTGCGGCCCTGCTGTTCCACTACTCGCTTCTCTATCTCGCGCTGCTGTTCGTCGCGATGGCGCTCGACCCGGTGCTCGGATGACGGAGCGTCTGCCAGAGCCGGTCCCACAGCGGACGACCTATCTCCCGGTCGAGGCGACACGCGAGATCGCACGGAAGAACGTGAGGCTCGGGATCGCGCTGTTCGTCTTCGCGCTGTTGATCGCCGGCGGCGCCGTCCTCGTCTCGCTGATCTACCTGCACTACGACTGACGACGTTTGACCCGGTCGCGATGAGGGGCATAGATTCGGCCGGACAAACGTCTCACGACCAGGGGAGGGCATAGATGAGACGGCTCATGCTTGTCGTGCTCGGCCTTGCTGCGGCTCTCGTACTCGCGCCGACCGCCGCGGTAGCCGACAACGCGACACACACCTACATGCTCGAGATGGAGGGGGCTAACTTCGGCGTCGCCGCGAACGGCGACCACGTGACGATCACCGGCCATGTGGACTTCTCCGTGAATCCGAAGTCTGCGGAAGGTTCAGGGTCGTTCACGCACACCGCCAGCAACGGGAACGTCGTCGGTGGCGGGAGCTGGCAGGCGACCGCCCTCCTCGACTACCAGTCGTACGGCTGCGGGATCGTGCATTTCCCAGAGGGGGATGTGATTCTCCCGCCGAACTTCTGCGGAGGAAAGATCAAGCTGAATGTGACGCTCACGACGCCGCGGGGACAGCTTCCGGCGACGATGACCGTGATTTGCATCATCGGGCCGAACCCGCCGAATAGCGCCTTCGGGCCGAATCGAAGCGAGGGCGCGATGCTCGACGTCCCCGGCGTCATCAACTTCAACCACACGGCGGGCGGCGACAACGTGATCATGCAAACGAGCTAGCCGACGATCCACTGAGCAAGACGCCTGAGGGGATCTTCCTCGCCCGGCCCGAGCGGCCGGGCGAGGGGGTCTCGCTGGCCGTCAAGGACCTGCTCGACACGGCCGGGCTCGTCACGACCTACGGGTCGGCGATCTTCGCGGAGCACGTGCCGGCAACTACGGCCGAGGCGGTGCTACGGCTCGAGGCAGCGGGCTACGTGAACGTCGGCAAGACGAACCTGCACGAGTTCGCGTACGGGATCACGTCCGAGAACCCGCATTTCGGGACGGTTCCGAACCCGATCGCGCCGGGACGGATCGCAGGCGGTTCGAGCGGCGGCTCGGCAGCCGCGCTCGCGGCCGGGCTCGCCGACGCAGCGCTCGGGACCGACTCGGGTGGGTCGATCCGGATTCCCGCCGCCTGCTGCGGCGTCGTCGGCTTCAAGCCGACGTTCGACCTCGTGTCGACGGATGGGTGTTTCCCACTTGCGCCGAGCTTCGACCACGTAGGTCCGATGGCACGGACCGTCGAGGACTGCGAGCGGGCGCTCACCGTCCTCGCGCGCGAGTTCGCGCCGCGCACGCTTGACGATCCGCGGGACCTACGTTGGGGCGTCGCCTGGGCCGCGCACGCCGACCCACTCGTCCGGGAACGCGTCGAGGAGGCTGCGGGCGTACTCGGAGCGAAGCCCGCCGACTTCCCGTTCCCGACGAAGACGTCCCCCGTCTTCATGCGCGAGGTAGCGGACGTGCACCGCGAGCTGTATGCGGAGAACGCGGAGCTCTACGGCGAGGACGTGGCGATCAAGATCGAACGGTGCCTGGCTGTCGGCGAAGCGGAGGCGAGCGCGGCACGGCGGGCCCGCGACGACTACCGCCGCGCAGCGGAGCAGGCGTTCGCAGGCTTCGACGTCCTCGCCACGCCGACGCTCGCGAGCGTCGCGCCCCCGGTGGGGATCGGTGACGCCGAGCTTCGCGAGCGCATGATCCGCTTCACGTACCCGTTCAACGCGCTCGGCTGGCCGGCGCTCGCACTGCCGTGCGGACCCGCGGAGGACGGGCTTCCGGCCTCGGTCCAGCTCGTCGGCAAACCCGGGGACGACGCGCTCGTCCTCGCCGCCGGGAAACTCCTGGCATCCCTCGTTCGAGGGACACCCGCCGCTTCGTAGCTGCCGACAACCCAAGAGGTATGCCGCTCGTTCGTGTAGCTGCCGTCTGTCTGGCCGTGCTCGCGCTCGCGGGCGGGGCGCAGGCCGCCGTGCGCGTGCCCGCACGCGATACGACTGCGAAGCTCGGCGCGCCGAACGGTCTCCGCGCCTTCCTCCCCGGATTTCCGGCCACTACGACAACCTTCCCACGCACGCCCGCGTTCGCGTGGAACCCGGCCCGCGGAGCGGCGCGATACGAGCTCGTGCTCTCGACGGACCCGGCGTTCTCGGGCAACTCGATCGCGTGGGACGACACCACGATCAAGACGCCCGTCGCCGCCGTGCCGATCGCGCTCCCGTGGATCACGGGCACGCCGCACTCGCTCTATGCGCGCGTCCGCGGCATTGCGGCGAACGGCGCGGTCGGATCGTGGAGCAATTCCTACGGCTTCGACATGCGCTGGATGGACACCGGCGTCCCGGCGGCGCTGACGTCGCCGAATGGCATGGTTCGCTGGCAGCCGATCGACGGCGCCACCGGCTATCAGGTCTGGTTCCTGAACGCGGACGTGACGGACGGGAACGGAGACCCGACCGGGTCCAGCAAGATCTTCAGTACGGCGACGAACGTCGCGGACGAGCGCGAGTACTACACCCTGCACCAGCCGATCACCCCCGGCGGCCAGTGGACCGTGCTCTGGCGGGTCCGCGCCGTGCGGACCGTGTACGGCGCCCTCAACAACGCTCTCCCGACTGTGACCTACGGACCGTGGAGCCCTGCGTACCAAAACGAGAACACGGCCATGACGACCGGAACGTTCAGCGGCCTGACGACTTTGGGAGAGCCCGCCCTCCCTGGTCACGATCCGTGGAAGGACGGCTTCCAGCAAACGCCCGGGTTCGCGTTCAACGGCAACACAGGCATCTTCGGGCCCGCATCGCTGTACCGCGTGTACGTCTACTCCGATCAGGATTGCGTCAACCCCGTCCTGAAGGGCTCGATCGTCGGCAGCCCTGCCTATGCACCGCGGACGTCGGGGCCGCTCGCGCTGCCCGTGGACCCGCTCAAGTTCGCCAAGCTCCTCGTACCCTGGGTCGCCGACGTCGGGAACATCTTCGACGCTCCGATCACGCCGTCGGACGGCGTTCAGACGTCCTTCGCAGCCGACAACATCGGCGGGGCGGTCGACGAGCGCGAGTCCATGGCTGCGGCGACGTTCACGCCCACCGTGATCGCGCAGCCGACGACTCCGTCGTCCCCGTCGCCCTCCTCATCGGGGTCGGCGCCACCCTCTTCCAGCACCGGCGCGACGATCTCCTCGCTGTCCGGCACCGGCGCGCCGACCGGGCTCTGGGACACGAACTGGCCCGTGGGCCGCTACTACTGGACTGTCGTCGCGGCGCACTACCGGATCGTGGGCGGGGCTTCGCCGCACGTCGAGTACTGGGACGAGGAAGTCCCGCAGGACGTCTGCTCGGGCCGCTTCGGATTCTTCGGGATGGCGAGCCAGCCCGCCGTGACCGTGAATCCGGCCTCCCGTCGCCCGTATGTCTGGGGTCTCTCGACGAACGGCAAGCTCAGTGCAGCCTCGTCTGCCAGGCCGACGGTGGCCGGATCGCCGCTCGCTGCCTGGCAGCCGGCCCTCGGCGCGACTGCGTACGAGGTCCAGTGGAGCAAGGCCGCCTATCCGTGGCGCTCGTACGGGAACCTGTACACGTATGCGACGTCGACCACGCTGCCGCTCAAGCCGGGCAAGTGGTACTACCGCGTGCGCGGGATCGACATGACGCTCCCCACCGGCGCGTCGACGATGGCCTGGTCGCAGAAGGTCGGCGTCCTCGTCGCGAAGCCGAAGTTCAGCGTCGGCAGGTAAGCACTACTGCAGCGCCCGGAGCACCCGCCGCCCAATCCGTTCCAGTGACTTCGGCAGCAGTCTTCGCTGCTTCTTGAGCATGGACGAGCCGAGCCAGAACGCGGTCTTCAGGGCGAGCACGTAACGCGCCCGCAGGCGATCTGCAAGTGAGTTCTGCGCCACCTTGCGCGCCACGGTCGTCGAGCCGACGACGAACCGAATGTCCTTGAACCTCCGCGAACGGTAGATCCGCTCGCCGACGACGCGTCGCGGCCCAACCGTCCATGTGGTGTCGTGGAACGCGACCCAGCCTCCGTCGACAACCTTCGGCACCCACTGGTCGAAGTCCGCCCGCACGTCCCCCTCCTCGTGCGAGCCGTCCACGAACAGCAGCTCGATCGGCTCGCCGAATCCGTTCGCCGCGTCTTGCGACAGCGACGGGACCGGCGTCACGAGGTCGGCGATGCCGGCCCGCTCGACGTTCGCCTTGAAATCGCCGAAGCGATAGTCCGTGTGGGGGTCGATCGCGACGATCCGCACGCCGTTTCCCGCGCGCGAGCCGAGCCCGAGGCAGATCGTGGACTTGCCCTTCCACGAGCCGATCTCGACGATCGCGCCGCGGCCGGTGCAGCGCTTCGCCAGCTCGTAGAGCGCCTCTCCTTCCTCATCGGTGAGCCAGCCCGGAACGCCGGTCAGCAGCGGTTTGACGCGGTCTTGGAACTCGGTCACGGGCGCCGACTGTACCGCCGGCCCGAAAAGCGGGTCAGACCCGCAGGGTCTGACCCTTGGCTACCGGGCTGCGGCGCGGACGGCTTCTTCGTAGATTCGGTCGTGGCTGAACTTGTCGAGCTCCTCCGACAGCAGCTCGGCCGGCGACCGCGGTTCGCTGCGCTGCGGGGAAACGGCCTCGCCGTCGAGCCGCACGTCGAGCTCGTCCGCGTACTCGACCGGAGGCAGGTCCCGGCGAAGCCGCGCGCTGAGCCACCCGTGGAGCAGCGACGCCTCCGCCGCCGGGCCGCGCACGGCGATCTCGGCCTCGCCGATGGCCGGCCACAGCTTCGCGAGCGCCAGCCGCCAGTCCTGAATCACTGACCAGGCGATGTCCGAGAGGGCGACGCGATCGAACACCTCCGTCGCTCTTGCATACCCCGCCGCTGGCTCACGCCACTCGCGCGAGTCGACGACGAGCCGGTCGACGAGGTCGACGAGTTGCTCGAGCTCACCGGCGCCCCACGGTGGTTCCCCGCGCCAGCGGCAGAACACCGGCAGGTCGGCGATCAGCAGCGGTGCGACGATGCTCGCCGGCCGCGACACGAAGTCACCACCGAGCCGCAGCTCGATCGTCTCCGTGCAAATGGATCGCTCGGAGCCGGCGAGCGGGAAATCCTGCTGGGCCACCTCGGCCTCCATGCCGTCCTCGGCATCCGGCTGCGGGACGAGGACGATCGTCCGCGACGGATGCCGCTCCGCCAATCCGCTCAGCACTTCGTGGGCTGCCGGGAGCCACTCGTCCGGCACCCACGCAAGGTGGGTCATGACGCTCGTGCGCATCGCAGGCTCGGTGCCGTCGCCGGGCGAGCGCAGCGACGCGAGCTCGCGCTCGATCTCCCCGACGGTCGTCACCAAACCGCCACCTTAGTGATGCCGCCACCAAGGCGACGCTTGCGGCGCCGCCATCAGGATGTGCGGGCTTCGCCCGCGAATCCGTCTGAAACCGCCGACCGATACGACCGAACCGTTCAATGATGCCGCCACGAAGGCGACGCTTGCGGCGCCGCCGTCAGGATGTGCGGGCTTCGCCCGCGCATCCGTCTGAAACCGCCGACCGATACGACCGAACCGTTCAATGATGACGCCAGGACCGCCCGTCGCGGCGCAGGAGATCGTCGGCGGACGGCGGACCCCACGTACCGGCCGCGTAGTTCGGGAAGGACGGACGGTCGCGCTTCCACGGCGCCACCATCGCGTCGACGAGCTTCCACTGCTCTTCGACCTCGTCCGTGCGTGTGAAGAGCGTCGCGTCGCCGAGCATCGCGTCGAGGATCAGACGCTCGTAGGCCTCGGGCATCCCCGTGCGGAAGGTGCCGCCGTACAGGAAATCCATGTGCACCGTGCGGATCGTCATTCCCTGGCCGGGCACTTTCGCGCCAATCTCGAGCGACACGCCCTCGTCCGGCTGGATGTGAACCAGCAGGACATTCGGTCGCAGCCCGTCGGCGGAGATCTCCTCGAACGGCGGATGGGGCGCGCGCTTGAACTCGATCGCAACCACGGTCTCGCGCCGCGGCAGGCGCTTGCCCATGCGCACATAGAACGGCGTGTCCGCCCAGCGCCAGTTGTCGACGTAGAGCTTCGCCGCGACGTACGTCTCGGTCATCGACCGCGGATCGACACCCTCCTCCTCGCGGTAGCCGAGCACTTCCTCTCCCTCGACGAAACCGCGCCCGTACTGCCCGCGAACGACGGACTTCGGGCCGGGCGTGTGCAGCGCACGGAGCACTTTTACCTTCTCGTTCCGCACGGAATCTGCGGTGAAGTCGATCGGAGGCTCCATCGCCGTGATCGCGAGCAGCTGCAGGAGATGGTTCTGGAAGATGTCGCGGATCGCGCCCGATTGCTCGTAGTACCCGGCGCGGCCCTCGATGCCGATCGATTCGGCGACCGTGATCTGCACGTGGTCGACGAACTGGCGGTTCCAGATCGGCTCGAAGATGCCGTTCGCGAACCGCAGCGCCAGCATGTTCTGGACGGTCTCCTTGCCGAGGTAGTGATCGATCCGGAAGACCTCCTCCTCGGTGAAGTGCTTCTGGATCTCCGCGTTCAGCGCCCGCGCGGACTCGAGGTCGTGACCGAACGGCTTCTCGATGATCAGCCGCGTCCATCCTTCCGCGGAGCGGCGACGCCCGAGCGCGTCGACGACCGTCGGGAACACGCTCGGTGGGATCGCGAGGTAGTAGACGCGGTTGCCCCCGGTGCCGCGCTCCTCGTCGAGCTCGGCGAGCGTCTGCGCGAGCTCGTCCTCGCCGCGCTCGTCGGCGAAGTCGGTCGCGATGTAGCGCAGACCGTCCGTGAGGGCGTCCCAGGCCTCCTCGCGGAACTCGTCGCGGCCGTGCTGCTGGACGGCCTCCTTCATCCTCGCCTTGAACTCCTCGTCGCTCTCAGTGGTGCGAGCGACGCCGACGATGGCGAACTTGTCCGGCAGCAGCCGCCGGAACGCGAGCGAGTAGAGCGCGGGGAAGAGCTTCTTCTTCGTCAGGTCACCCGACGCCCCGAAGATGACGAGGGCGCACGGATCCGGAGTGCGGCGAAGTTGCAGCCCTTCGAGTAGCGGATTCTCCTGGAGGGTCGCCACTAGCGCTGGTCGGAGCCGGCCTTCGCCTCTTCCAGCTTGATCGCGTGGCCGCCGAACTGCTGCCTGAGAGCGGCCGCGACCCTGGCTGAGAATTTGATCTCGTCGCGGGACTGGAAGCGGGCGAACAGCGAGGCCGCGATCATCGGCGCGGGAACGTCCTCGTTGATCGCCTCCTGGAGCGTCCAGCGGCCCTCACCGGAGTCTTCGACGTACGGCGCGATGTCCTGGAGCTTGCTGCCGTGCTGCTCGAACGCGGCATACAGGAGGTCGAGCAGCCACGATCGCACGACGGAGCCGTAGCGCCAGATGCCTGCGACCTCGTGCAGGTCGAAGTCGTACTCGGAGTGATCCATGATCTCGAACCCTTCCGCGTACGACTGCATCAGGCCGTACTCGATCCCGTTGTGGACCATCTTCGCGAAGTGCCCCGCGCCGGACGAGCCGACGTGCGCGTAGCCGTCCTCTGGCGCAAGCGTCTCGAAGATCGGCTCGAGCCGCTTCACCGGCTCCTCGTCGCCGCCGACCATCGTGCAGAAACCGACCTCGAGTCCCCAGATTCCGCCCGAGACCCCGGCGTCGACGAAGTGGATGCCCTTGTGCTGGGCCTCGACGTACCGGCGCTTGGAGTCACGGAAGTTCGAGTTGCCGCCGTCGACGATCGTGTCGCCCTTGTCGGCGAGTGTCAGCAGGTGTTGGAAGACGTCCTCGGTCACCTTGCCCGACGGGACCATCATCCAGAACGCGCGCGGCGCGTCGAGCTGCTGCTTCAGCTCCTCAAGCGAGCCGGCCGTGCGCTCCTCGACCTGCGGGTCGTAGGTCTGCACGTCGTGGTCGTTCTCCCGCAGGCGCGCCGTCATCCCCGCGCCCATACGACCGAGACCGATCATTCCGAGTTGCATTTAGAGGTCCTCCAATCTGACGCGAACGATCTGTCGGCCGCGCTCTTTCAGGGACTGGAAATCGCCTTCCGCCTGCGCGCGGATCAGACGACCGAAGCCGAACGGCTGGTTCGGGATCGGCACTTCGGGACCGTAGTCGTCGACGACCTGCACGAACAGACCCGTCGGCGGCCCGCCTTTGTGCAGCTGGCCGGTCGAGTGCAGGTACCGCGGGCCGAGCCCGTGAGTGACGACGCAGCCCGTCTCGTGCGCGCGATCGATCAGAGGCCGCAGTTCGTCCTCGCGCATCGGGTCGATGAACGCCTGGATCGCGACGTAGTTCGGCGGCTCCGCCGTGGACAGGAGCTCGTCGAGCGACCCTTCCGCCTCCAGCTTGGGATCCTCGCCCGAGGCGAGCACCTCCTTCGTCTTGTCTTTCGCCGCCTGGACGTCGGGCTGGTCGAACGGATTGATCCCGAGGGTCGAACCGACGACCGCGACCGCGAATTCCCACCGGAAAAACTCGCCGCCGATCGAGTGCGGGTCGCCGACCTGCACCTCGCCGCGCTGGCGGTCCGGCCCGTCGGGCGATTCTCCCGGTGCGGGCACGAGCCCCTTGCCGTGCTTGCCCGTGGACTCCGCGACGAGCTGCTCGGCCCAGAGCCCGAACCCGCCTTCCGTCGCGTCGATACAGACCTTGTCGCGACCGTCGCGCCAGCCGTCGCCGAGCTGCACGCCGAGCTGCAGACCCGGATTCGTCTCGCCGCGGCAGGCCTCGGCCATCTGCACCGCGTTCCCGAGCAGGCGCTCGAGGTCGATCCCCATCAGCGCCGCGGGCACGATGCCGAAAGGCGACAGCGCCGAGTACCGTCCGCCGATCGTCGGCTCGCCCGAGAAGATCGCTCGAAAATCGCGCTGACGCGCTTGCCGTTCGAGCGAGGAGCCTGGGTCGGTGATCGCTACGAACTGGCGCCCGTTGCCTCCCGTTTGCTCCCAGAAGTAGTCGGTGTGCGAAAGCGTTTCGAGCGTCGTCCCCGACTTCGACGCCGAGACGAACATCGTCTTTGCGAAGTCGACGAGGTCGCCCGCGTGGCGAATCATCGCCGGGTGCGTGGTGTCGAGGACGTGGATCCCCTTCGCTCCGAACGTGCGCTTCAGCACCTCCGGCGCGAGGCTCGAGCCGCCCATGCCGAGCAGGACGAACGTCTCGAACTCCGCGCGTACTTCCTCGGCGAAACGCAGCAGGTCGCCGATGCGTTCCTGCATGCGTTTCGGCTCGTCGAGCCAGCCGAGCCACTTGTCCTCGTCGGAGCCCGTCCAGACGGTTGCGTCACGCGCCCACACGCGTTCGACGAGCTCTTGCTGCGACGCGACGGCCATCAGTGGCTCGCCCGGTTCCATTGCCGGATGCCTGGGTCGCGAGCACCAAGCCAGGCAAGGACGCAGGGAGCACTCGGGCTGGGCAGCCCGGGCGCGACTGAGGACGCGGATGATGGGGCCGGGCGAGCCACTAGGCCGGCGCGAGCTCGCCGCGCTTTTCGCGGATGCCTTCGAGCAGCTCCTCGAACGAGTCAGCGAATTTCTGCACGCCTTCCTGCTCCAGTGTCTCGACCACGTCGCCGTAGTCGACGCCGGCCTTTGCGAGGTCGTCGAGGAGCTTGCGCGCCTCGTCGACCCCCTGCGTCAGCGTCTCCGCGACCTTCCCGTGGTCCTGGAATGCCCTGATCGTCTCCTCGGGCATCGTATTAACCGTCTCAGGACCGATCAAGCCTTCGACGTACATGACGTCGCGGTAGTCGGGGTTCTTCGTCGACGTGGACGCCCATAGGCAGCGCTGCTTCGTCGCGCCCTTGGTTGCGAGCGCCTCCCAGCGCGAACCGGAGAACACCTCGCGGTAGTTCTCGTACGCGAGCTTCGCGTTCGCGATCCCGAGCTTGCCCTTGAGCTCGTCGTGCCCGCCGATCGCGTCGAGCCGCTTGTCCGTCTCCGTGTCCACTCGCGAAACGAAGAAGCTCGCGACCGAGTGGGCCGTCGCGGGATCCCCGCCGGCTTCGACGAGACGCTCGACGCAGCGGATGTACGCCTCCATCACTTCCTTGTGGCGCTCGAGCGAGAAGATCAGGGTGACGTTGATGTTCTTGCCGGCGGCGATCATGTCCTCGATCGAGCCGAGACCGGGCTTCGTCGCCGGAATCTTCACGTAGAGGTTCGGCTTGTCGATCCAGTCGTGGAGACGCTTCGCCTCCGCGGTCGTCCCGTCGCGGTCGAACGCGAGTGTCGGATCCACCTCCCACGAGACGTAGCCGTCGAGCCCCGAGCTCTCGTCCCAGATCAGCCGCAGGATGTCGAGCGCGTCGCCGACGTCGTGGGACGAGAGCTGGAGGAAGATCTCCTTCGCGTCGGTCTCGCCCGAGTCGAGGATCTGCTTCAGCTGCTCGTCGTAGCGCTCGCCCTGCGAGATCGCCTTCTGGAAGATCGTCGGATTCGAGGTGACGCCGACGACGGCGTCCTTGTCCATCATCCGCGCGAGCTCGCCGGTCGCGAGCATGTCGCGCGAGAGATAGTCGATCCACACGCTCTGGCCGAGCGCGGACAGCTTGTGGAGATTGCTCTCAGGCATTCGTCATCGCCCCTCTTTCCAGTGCTTCGATCTTCTGCAGTCGTCTGACGTATCGCTCTTCAGGTTGAAAATGGGCTGCGAGGAAGGCTCGGATCAGATCGGCTGCGAGCGCCGCGCCGACCACCTCCGAGCCAAGGCAGAGCACGTTCATGTCGTCGTGCTCGACACCCTGGTGCGCGGAATAGACGTCGTGGCAGATCGCTGCGCGGATCCCGGGCAGCTTGTTGGCGGCCACCGACGCCCCGACGCCGGAGCCGCAGACGAGCACGCCGCGCTCGGCGTCGCCGTTCAGGATCGCCTCGTCGATGTCACGGGCCTTGTCGGGGTAGTCGACTCGCGGGTCGAGCGTCTCCACGCCGAGGTCCACGATGTCGTGGCCGAGATTGGCGATCGTCTGGAGGACGCCCGCGCGAAGCTTCACGCCACGGTGGTCGAAGGAGACCGCGACCCTCATGACCCCTACGTTATCCCTCCCCGGCCTCGTAGACTGCACCAGATGACCCGTCCTGAGCTATGGCGCGAGCTGGGCCAGCAGCTGCGCGTCGATTCCATCCGCGCCAGTGCCGTGCCGAAATCCGGCCATCCGACCTCGTCGATGTCCG
>VAXU01000104.1 GCA_005885125.1 Actinomycetota bacterium | reverse complement strand
GTCCCCGTGCATGTGGTAGTCGCGCGCGTAGCCGGTCGAGATGAGGTTGCCCGTGCGGTCCTCGATCCACTTCACCGGCCTCCCGAGCAGCAGCGATGCCGCAGTCGCGACGACGTAGCCGGGATAGATCGGCACCTTGTTGCCGAAACCGCCGCCGATGTCGGGCGAGATGATCCGGATCTTCTGCTCGGGCAGCCCCGCGACGAGCGCGAACAGCGTGCGGTGCGCGTGCGGCGCCTGCGAGGTCATGTGGATCGTTGCCTGGCCGGTCGCGGGGTTGACGTCCGCGACGCAGCCGCAGCACTCGAGCGGCGCCGGATGGCAACGTGGATAGAACGTGTCGAGCGAGACGACGCGGTCTGCGTCCGCAAACGCGCGGTCGGTTGCCTCCTTGTCTCCAGCCTCCCAGTGGTAGATGCGGTTGTCGGTCTGCCCTTCCTTCTCGTCACGGATCAGCGGCGCGCCTTCCTCGAGCGCCTGCTGCGGCGTCGTCACTGCGGGCAGCGGCTCGTAGTCGACGTCGATCAGCTCCAGCGCATCCTTGGCGATGTACGCCGTCTCCGCGACGACCGCGGCCACCTCCTGGCCCTGATAACGAACCTTGTCGGTGACGAGCACCGCCTGCGTGTCGCCGGAGAGCGTCGGCATCCACGCGAGGTTGTGCTGTGCCATCAGCTCGCCCGTCACGACGGCGACGACGCCCGGAAGTGCGGCAGCACGCGAAGTGTCGATCGAGCGGATGCGCGCGTGCGCGTACGGGCTGCGGAGGAGCTCCATGTGCAGCATCCCGGGCAGCGTCACGTCGTCGACGTAATTGCCCGCGCCGCGGATGAACCGGTCGTCCTCCTTGCGCTCGACGGAGTGGCCGACCCCGCGGATCTCTTTGGTCGCCATCGCCTACCTCCACTGTCCCGCGAGCTTCGCGGCCGCGTTGTGAACCGCCTTGACGATGTTCTGGTAGCCGGTGCAGCGGCAGATGTTGCCGGACAGCGCCCAGCGGATCTCCTCGTCCGTGGGGTTCGGGTTTTCGCGCAGCAGCGCCGTCGCCGTCAGCATCATCCCCGGCGTACAGAAGCCGCACTGGAGCCCGTGCTCCTCGTGAAACGCCTGCTGGATCGGGTGAAGGCCGTCTGCGGTCTCGAGCCCCTCGACCGTCGTGACGTCGTGTCCCTCGGCCTGAACCGCGAAGACGGTGCACGACTTCACCGGTACGCCGCCGAGCAGCACAGTGCACGCGCCGCAACTCGTCGTATCGCAGCCCATGTGCGTCCCGGTCAGCCCCAGCGTCTCGCGCAGGAAGTGTGCGAGCAGGAGCCGCGTCTCGACGACCGCGGAGTGCGCCGTCCCGTTCACCCTCACCGTGATCGGGCGCGTGATCGCCCCCTCGCGGGCCGTGATCACCTCAGTCATGGCTCCTCCCTTCGGCCACCGCACGGAGGCCTCGCTCGGTGAACACGCGGACGACATTGCGCTTGTACTCAGCCGTGCCGCGCAGGTCGTCGCGCGGCTCGGCGGCCTCGGCGGCGAGGCGCGCCGCCTCCTTGATCGTCCCGTCGTCGAGCTTCGCGCCCGCGAGCACGTTCTCGGCGGCAGTCGCCTTCACGTTCGTCGCGCCGACACCGGTCAGCGCGATCCCGGCGCGGCCGACCGTCCCGTTCGCGAACGAGACGTGCACGGCGACGCCGGCGGTCGCGAAGTCGCCGATCTTGCGCTCGAGCTTCAGGTACGTACCGCCCGCGCTCGCACCCGGGTCACGGACGCGCACCGCCGTGATCACGTCGGCCGGTTCCAACGCGGTCGTGAACGGTCCCTGGAAGAAGTCCTCGATCGGGATCGTGCGCGTTCCGTCCGGCCCGCGAGCTTCCACGTCGGCGCCGACGGCGAGCATCACCGAGCCCCAGTCGCCCTGCGGATCGGCGTGCGCGAGCGAGCCGCACACCGTCCCGAGGTTACGGACGATCGGATCGCTGATCTGCGGCGCGGCAGCGCCGAGCGCGCCGAAGCGGCCGCGCAGCAGCTCGGAGCGCTCGCACGCCTTGTGTCGCGTGAGCGCGCCGATACGCAGGCCTCCGCCCTCCTCGGTCAGCGTGCCCAGCTCGAACACGCCGTTGACGTCCACGAGCGCGCTCGGCGACGCAAAACGGAGCTTCATCAGCGGAATCAGGCTCTGTCCGCCTGCGAGCACCTTCGCCTCGCCGTCGTAGCGCCCGAGGATCTCGAGCGCCTCGTCGAGCGTCGTGGGCGCGAAGTACTCGAAACTCGCGGGATACACGGTTGAACCGCCTCCCTTCGTCCGCCCCGATCGATGCTTTCCCTGCGGGCGAGAATACGCCCCGCCCCAAGCCTTTGCCACGTCCTACGATGGCTCGGTGCAATTCGGTTCTGTCGACGAGGTCGAACGGGCGCTCGAGTCCGAGTCGTACCTTGCGGACAAAGGGCTCGCCACGGCGGTGTACCTCGCGCTCGCGATGCGGAGGCCGCTCCTGCTCGAAGGGGAGGCGGGCGTCGGCAAGACCGAGGTGGGCAAGACGCTCGCGCGGCTGCTCGGCGCAGAGTTGATCCGGCTCCAGTGCTACGAGGGCATCGACTCGGCCCAGGCGCTCTATGAGTGGGACTACGCGCGGCAGCTCCTGTACGCGCGCGCCTTGCAGGCGGGCGAGGTGCGAGAACGAGTGTCGGAGCTGTACGGGCCGGAGTTCCTGCTCGAACGGCCGCTGCTGCGCGCGCTGCGCGCGGGTCCCGGAGCGGTGCTGCTGATCGACGAGCTCGACCGCGCCGACGACGAGTTCGAGGCGTTCCTGCTCGAGGTGCTCTCGGACTTCAGTGTCACCGTGCCGGAGCTCGGGACGATCGCCGCCGCCGAGCCGCCCGCCGTCGTCGTGACGTCGAACCGGACGCGCGAGCTGCACGACGCGCTCAAGCGGCGGTGTTTGTACCACTGGATCGACTTCCCGTCGCTCGAGCGCGAGGTCGCGATCGTGCGGCTGCGCGCGCCGGAGGTGTCGGAGGCGTTGGCTCGATCAGTGGCCGGAGCGGTCGAACGACTGCGCGCGCTCGAGCTGATGAAGCCCCCCGGAGTGGCGGAAGCGATCGACTGGGCGCGTGCGCTGGCGCTGCTCGGCGCCGACGACGCCGACGGCGCGGCGGCGCGCGACACACTCGGCTGGGCGCTGAAGAACCACGAGGATCTCCGCCGCGCCGAGGCCGAGCTCTTCAGTGGCTGACGAGGTCGGTCGGCTCGTCGGATTCGCGCGTGCACTTCGCGCCGAAGGGCTCGCGGTCGGGCCGGGTCGCGTGGTCGACTTCTGCCGCGCAGCGGCGATGCTGTCGCCGGAGGACCTCTACTGGGCCGGACGGCTGACGCTGGTCTCGAGGCCGGACGAGATCCGCGTCTACGACCGCGTCTTCCGCGGCGTCGTCGACGAGCCGCCGGTGCAGATCCGCGTTCGTGTGGAAGAAGATGACGTTGCGCTCGCCAGCCCGATCGAGCTGCTTCGGACAAAGAGCTTCGCGCAACTGACAGAGGAGGAGCTTGCCGAGGTCGCCGAGCTGATGAAGCGAGTGCGTCTGCGTGCACCGACCCGCCGCACGCGCCGCCGCGAGCCCGCGCGTGCGGGAGTGCCCGACCTGCGCCGGACGCTGCGCCGCTCGTTCCGCACGGGCGGCGAGCCGGTGGAGCGAGCGTGGCGCACGCGCCGCCGCCGGCAGCGGAAGCTCGTACTGCTGCTCGACGTCTCCGGCTCGATGGCCGACTACTCGCGCGCGCTAGTCCTGTTCGCGCATGCTGCGCTCCGCGCGGACACGCGCTGGGAGGCGTTCTGCTTCGGCACGCGCCTGACGCGGGTGACGCGCGCACTCGCGCGTGTGGACGCAGAGGAAGCGCTGCGCCGAGCCGCCGCGGACGTCGTCGACTGGAACGGCGGCACGCGAATCGGCGAGTCGCTGGCGGCGCTCACGCAAACGGGAATCCCGCGCGGAGCTGTCGTGGTCATCTGCTCGGACGGCCTGGACGTCGGCGACCCGGAGCTGCTACGAGAGCAAATGGGGCGCCTCTCACGTCTGGCGTACCGGGTGGTGTGGCTAAACCCGCTGAAGGAAAACCCTGCCTACGAGCCGCTGGCGCGAGGCATGCGAGCGGCGCTGCCGCACGTCGACGTCTTCGTCAGCGGCCACAACCTCGCGAGCCTGGAGGCACTGGGGCGAGAGCTCTAGATCACGTGCGCAGCTCGACGAAGCCCGCAGCCGCGAAGTCGCCGTCGAACGCGAGCGCTTCCTGAATCCGAAGGGAGCGCATGAGCGCGAAGCTGGTCGCGTCGACAAACGAGTACTCGCGCTCGTCATGTTGCCGGAGCCAACTCAACGCTTGCTCCTCGAGTTCCCGCGAGAGGAAGCGCACCTGAACGCGAGGCGTCCGCGCGAGGGCGTCGAGAAAGCTGACCGCAGCAGCGTGCCACGAGCGCTTGCGAAGAAACGTCCAGCTCTCTCCCCGGACGAAGTTCGACGTGACCAGTGGTCGGTCCGCGTGCCACTCGAGCAGCGCGACGGCCTCAAGGTAGTGAGCGTCACGCGCGAGGTGAAGCGCTACCCAGAAGGATGTGTCAACAAAGATCAAGGACGGGCGTTCGGCCCGTAGAGGAAATCATCGATGTCGTCGACTGGATCGGCGTCGACCGAGCCCACGAACTCCCACAACGGGTCTTCGTGAATCGGCGGCAATGGCTTGAGCCGTTCGCGGACGTACCGGCGGATCAGCGCAGCCTTCGAGGTCCGCTCTTCCAAAGCCTGTCGCTCGAGAGCCAGGTCGAGATCCTCGTCGATCATGATCTGAAGCCGCTTCACCGCCACAAGTTACATCAGTTTGCCAGAGTGATGTAACCAAGCGCCAGTGTCCGAACGGGCCAAGTCCCGGCCCAGGACCGCACCCGCCGGGGCCATCAAGGGTCAGACCCTCTGGGTCTGACCCGCTTCTCGGGTGCCGGACGCCTGAAGAAGCTCAACGTCGGTGATGCCTTCTCGGGTCGAATCTCCGTCGATTTCCACTCCGACCACGATCGCTTATCGTCGGCCCCCATGAGTAGCGCTGACGTCTACGTCTTCGAGGCCGAGCTCGTCGAGTACGCGGGCGTGGGCGCGACGATCGCCGTGCGAGGGACGCAGACGCTCGAGCATCTCCACCGCGGCCTGCGGCGCGCGTTCCGTTGGTACGACGACCACCTTTACTCCTTCTGGCTCAGCGGCGTGCACTGGGACTCACCGGAGTCCGAGTTCACCGCACCGGTCGAAGACAGCGAGTCCGAGGCCCGGAGCGCCGATGTGAGAATCGACTTGCTCGACCTCGAGCTGCACCAGCCGATCGCGTACATCTTCGACTTCGGCG
>VAXU01000103.1 GCA_005885125.1 Actinomycetota bacterium | reverse complement strand
CTGATCGGACTGCTCGGCTCACTCGTCCTCGTTGCGACGGTTGCGTACTTCGAAGGGCGCGCGATCGTTCGCACGATCCGCCGCCTCGTCGATGCCGCTCGCGCGATCGCCCGCGGCGATCTCCGCGAGCGTGTCCCGGTGCAGGGGCGGGACGAGCTCGCGCTCCTCGGCCGCACGTTCAACCAGATGGCAGGACAGCTGCAGACGCGCCTCGACGAGCTCGCCGCCGAGCGCGAGCGGTTGCGAGATGCGATCTCCCGCTTCGGTGACGTCCTCGGCGCGACCCACAACGTCGATCAGCTCCGGCGCGCGATCGTCGAGACGGCAGTCGAGGCGACGGGTGCCGCAGGCGGCGCGCTGGTCGGGGAGGCGGGTGACCTCGTCCAGACCGGCTACCCCGACAAGGGGAAGGATCGGATCGAGGTCCCGCTCCAGGCGGGGCGCATCACGTTCGGCACACTGATCCTGTTCGGCGACGACTTCGAGGACGACGACCGGATGACGGCGACGTCGCTCGCAGCGCAGGCCGTGATCGCGCTCGACAACGCCCGGCTCCACCGGATCGTCGAGCGACAGGCACGGGTTGACGGCCTGACCGGGCTTGCCAACCGCCGCCAGTGCGAGGACCAGCTGGCGACCGAGCTCGCGCGCGTCGAGCGCTTCGGTGGCCCGCTTGCCGTCGTCTTCGGCGACCTGGACAACTTCAAGGAAGTGAACGACCGCTTCGGCCATCCAACGGGCGACGTCGTCCTGCGCGAGTTCGCGCACACGCTGGAGGAGGGCATCCGTGACGTCGACCTTGCGGGCCGCTGGGGTGGGGAGGAGTTCGTCCTCATCCTCCCGGGCACCGATGTCGGCGGTGCCATGCACGTGGCCGAGCGGATCCGGGCCGCGCGTGCCGAGCGGGTCGTCCTGTCGGCGGAGGGAGAGCCGATCCGGGTCACGGCGAGCTTCGGAGTCGCTGCCTTTCCCGAGGCGGCCACCGCCCAGGCACTCCTGGCAGCGGCGGACGCGGCGCTCTACCAGGCCAAGCGGGCCGGGAAGAACCGCGTGGCGGCCGCCTCCGAGGCCGTCACACACCCGTAACGCGTCCGTAACGCTTTCTACCCTTCCTGTGGAAAAGCCGCCCCAACGGGCTAGAATCCCGCGACCAGCCGCCCCAATCCGATTCAGGAGGCCGTATGCCGGTTGAAACACCGTCGTCGTTTGCCCAGGTGATCCAGGACCATCTCGACCTGAAGGAGCGCAATTCCAGGCTCGAGCCGTCGATGCCGCTCGGGAATTACAAGGCCGAGGATCCTTTCAACAATCATCCCCTCTTCAAGACCGAGGAACAGGCGCGCCTCGAGGAAACGATCGACGGCGAGGAGTCGCCCGTGGCCGCTGCGCCGACGGTACTTGCGTGGCCGGGCGAAGACACGGAGGAGCACGCGGGCCCCGATGTCGAAGCAAGTCTCTGGACGAAGTCGCGCGACTTCGACTGGGGCGATTAGCCGATCGAAGTCCGCTCTGCTTCGCAGAGCATGACGACTTCGATCGGGCCCGGGGGCGGGCGTCTGAGAGCCGCAGCCGCGCAGGTCGCCTGCGGCGGCCGGCGTCGAAACCGTTTTGATCTTGCTGCTGGGATAGGCTCGCGGGCAACGGCGACGCGGGAGGATTGGCGATGAAACGGTTGATTCTGGGGCTTGGGCTGGGCACTGCGATTGCGTACGGCTGGCGGCGGCTGATGGGTGGAGAGGCGGAGCCGCAGCCGAGTTGGACCGGCACCGACAACGATCCGGAAGACCTCGGCTCGGTTGACGACGATCTGCTCGCACGCACGCGCGAGGCGACGGAGCAGGAGCAGGCGGAGGCTCAGCCCGAGCCCGCCGAACGCCCCTCCGAGCGGGCCACCTAACCGGCGAGCACACCGCCGACGACGCGCAGGTCGTCGACGAAGGCCTTCTGGAGCGCGGGCAGGGCCAGCTGCTGCGGGAGGAAGTCGGCCGCCGAGCCGGTCGTCGTCTCCACGCCGGGGGCTATTCCCTCGACCGGGGGATTCGAGACCGAAGGGCGCCAGGGATGCTGTGAGCCGGGACGTTTTCGGAAGGGGAGTGCCCTGCGGCGCGTGCGGGACTTATTGCGATGAGCGATCACGCTTTTCCTCTGCGTCTTGTCGACGAGACGGCCGCGCCTGCCGCCGCTCCCGCCGAGCATGCGCTCGTCGAGTCCTACCGCCGGCTCGCCGACGTCTTCCACGACGTCCTTGCCGAGCAGAGCCTCGACGCCTTGCTCGACCGCATCGCCGATGCGCTCGCCGAGCTGGTCCCCCATGACTCGCTGACGATCTACGAGGCCGACGAGCTCCGCCGCGTGCTCGTGCCGGTCTGGGCCCGAGACAAGTGGGCGGACAAGATCCTCGCCGACCGCTGCCCGTTCGGAGTCGGGCTCACCGGCTGGGGCGTCGAGCACCGCGAGCCGGTCCGCGTCAACCAGGCACACCTGGATCCGCGGGTTTCGACCGTCGCCGGCACGCCCGCAGACGAGCCGGAGGCGCTGATCACGATCCCGCTGATCGCGCGCGACTCGATCAAAGGCGCGCTGAACGTCTACCGCCTCGGCGAGGACGCCTCGTTCGACGACGACGAGTTCGAGCTTGCCAAGCGCTTCGGGGACGCGGCGGCTCTCGCACTCGACAACGCGCAGATCCGCGCGCGGCTCGAGCACCAGGCGCAGACGGACCCGCTGACCGGCCTGTACAACCACCGCACCTTCCACGAGCGACTGCGCGCCGCGCTCACGAAGGCCAGCCGTTCGCACGACTCCGTCTCCGTCCTCATGCTCGACATCGACGACTTCAAGCGCGTGAACGACGTCTACGGCCACGGCTCCGGCGACGAGATCCTCCGCAGCCTCGCGGAAGCCCTGCGCTCCGTCGTGCGCGCGAGCGACGTCGTCTGCCGGCTCGGCGGCGAGGAGTTCGCGATCGTGATGACGGCCAGAGATGCCATGCACGCGGAGCGGCTCGCGCGCCGCCTCGTCGAGCACATCGCCTCGGCGGAGTTCGTGCCCGCCGGCCGGATCACGATCTCGGTCGGTCTCGCGCGCGGTCCCGAGCACGCGATGAACCCGCGCGAGCTGATCGCCTGCGCGGAGGCGGCGATGATGACGGCGAAGGCCCGCGGCAAGAACCAGATCGTCCTGTACGACGAGAGCGCACTCGAACGGCCTGACGCGCCGGCGGAGACGACCGCGCGCGACGTTCGCTCGATCGCACACATGAAGATGCTGCAGAGCCTCGGCGGGAAGCTGAACCGGCTGAACGACGTGCGCGAGATCGGCAGCGTGATCGCGAACGAGCTCCGCTCGTTGATCGACTACCACAACTGTCGCGTCTTCGTAGTCGAAGGCGTGGACGTCCGCCCGATTGCGTTCGTCGGCGCGTTCGCGGGCGCACAGACCTCGATGGAGGTACTCGCGTGCAAGCTCGGCGAGGGCATGACCGGATACGTCGCCTCGACGGGTGAGTCCCTGCTCGTCGGCGACGCTGCGAACTACCCGCGCTCGCGCCAGGTCGAGGGCACCGATCGCATCGACGAATCCCAGATCTACGTCCCGCTGACCTTCGGGTCGCGGGTGATCGGCGTGATCGTCATCTCCAAGCTCGGCCTCGATCAGTTCGACGAGGACGATGTTCGCCTGCTGGAGGTCCTCGCAGGCCATGCGGCTGTCGCGCTCGAGAACGCATCCTTGTACGAGTCCGCTCGGCGTGAGGCCGAGCGCGCGACGGCGCTCCTCGAGTTCAGCCGTGAGCTCGCGACGGCCGAGGGCATGGACGAGGTCGTCGACCGGATCGTCGAGCTCTCCGCGCGAACGCTTGGCTCGCCGCGTGCCTCGGTCTGGCTGCAGCGCACGGCGGGCGACAACTTCGGCGCGCGCGCGACGTACGGCTACTCGGAGCTCGACCACGAGCGCCTCGCCCGAGTCCGCTTCGACCACGACGAGGCACACGCGTTCCTCGACGGCAAGGAGCCGTTCGTCGTGACGCCCGAGCAACAGGCGGCCATGGACGGCGCCGCCGAGGTCGGTGCCGGCGACGCGTTCGCAGTCGCGCCCTTGATGCTCGACGGCGGCCGACTCGGCTGCATCGCGGTCGCAATCCCGGAAGACGGCGGATTCTCGGAGCGCAACCTGCGCCTGCTCGCGGGCGTCGCACACCAGGCGAAGCTCGCACTGACGAACGCAGCGAGCTTCCATTCCCTCGAGACGACGTTCCTCGAGACCGTGGAAGCCCTCGCGAACGCCCTCGAGGCGAACGACGAGTACACGTCGTCGCACGCGCGCTGGATCACGGACTTCGCTCTCAAGGTCGGCGCCGGGCTGGGTCTCGACAGCCGCCAGCTGAAGAGGCTCGAGCTGGGCGCGCTGTTCCACGACATCGGCAAGATCGGCATCCCCGAGGCCGTCCTCTCGAAGCCCGGCCCGCTCACAGACGGCGAGCGGCGTCTGATCGAACGGCACCCGGAGCTTGGCGAGCGGATCATCGCGCCGATCGACCGCCTCGAGGAGGTGCGGCCGATCGTGCGCCACTGTCACGAGCGCTACGACGGGATGGGGTACCCGGACCGGATGGTCGGCGAGGAGATCCCGCTCGAGTCGCGCATCATCTTCGTCTGCGATGCCTACCACGCGATGACGACCGATCGCCCCTACCGGAAGAAGCTGCCGAAGACAGAGGCGGTCCAGCGGCTCGAGGACGGTGCCGGGACGCAGTTCGACCCGCGCGTCGTCGAGGTCGCGAAGCTCGTGCTCGCCGAGCTCGGCGAGACTCCCAACCTGAGCTACTAGTTCAGCCGCTCGCGGCCCGCGAGCGCGTCGAGCCCTTCGCTGAAGCTGACATACGGCTCGACCGGAATCGCGGCCGCGCGCTCGCGGAGGCGCTCGACGTCCTCGAGCCCGCGCTCGCGGCGCCGAAGCTCCTCTTCGCGGCCGGCCAGCGCCCCTTGCATGCGGATCAGATCGGCTTCGCGGGCCGCAAGTTGCGACTCGCGCGCCTGGAGCGTCGACTCCCGCCTGGACAGATCGGTCTCGCGGTGCTCGTCGCGGCTGTCCAGCTCCCGTTGCGCCGCCGCGGTACGGGTCGAATGGATGCGGTCGCGTTCGTCCAACTCCCGGGCGCGCGCTTCGAGGCGCTCGCGTTCCGAGGCGAGCTCCGACTCGAGTGCTCGTAGCGCGGCGCCGAGCTGGATCAGCTCGTCGTTCTGCTGCTCTGCACGCCGGGCGGTCTCAGTCTGCGTGGCTTCGGCTTGCGCGCCGAGCCGACGCTCGCGCTCCTCCACCTCTCGAACACGCGCATCGATCCGCTTGTGCTCCTCAGCGAGCGCTTCCGTCTCGGCCTCGTTCGTCGCCGCGCGCGCTGCGAGGTCGAGCTTCAGTTCGTCGAGTTCTCGGGCGCGCTGGTCGAGGTGCCCGCGCTCGGCGTCGACCTCCTGTTGTTCCGCCTCGGATGTCGCGGCGCGGGCGGCGAGCTCGTCGCTCGTCCGCGCGGCTTGCCCGCGCAGCCGCTCGAGCTCTTCGCGCTCATGCGTCACCGTCTGCCCGGTCTCGTCGAGCTCGCGGGCCCGTGCTTCGAGCTGTTCGCGCTCGGCCGTCTGCGCGCGCTCTCGCTCGTCGAGCTCGATCGCGCGCTGACGGAGCTCCTCGTCGCGCTCACGGATCTCGCGCTCCTTGCCGACGACCTCGACCATCCGCTCCTTGACTTCCGACTCGCGCCGGGCGATCAGCTCTTCGGCATACGCGCTGTCCGGGTCTACCTCGTGCGGTCGCTCGCGCCGGAAGCGCAACCCGTGTCGCCGGTCGGCGCGGAGCTCCGCCTCACGTTCTTCGAGCTCCGCGCGGGCCTGCTCGACCTCGAGCTCCCGGGCCGCGACCTCGGCGGCGCGCTCGCGCAGCTCGCGCTTCAGGTCCGTGAACTCGGCCAGCTCCTCGTCGCGCAGCCGCGCGTGCTGCTCCGCGAGGTGCCGGGCGAGCCGGAGCACCTCCTCGCGCCCAAGCCGATGCCGGCTTGCCGGCGACGGCCGCAGCGGCTCGGATCGAAGGACGAACGTCGCGAAGTCGTCATGCTCTGCGAGGCAGAGCGGATTCGCGACGGAGTGGAGCGTACCGGGATCGAACCGGTGACCTCCGGCTTGCAAAGCCGGCGCTCTCCCAGCTGAGCTAACGCCCCGGGCGCGGGTCAGTCTAGCCGCCCGTCAGGCGGCGTCTTCTTCGGACGTCGCCGGAGCTTCGTCCTCTTCGTCGCCGGCAAACAGCTCGAAGTCGGGCCAGTCCTCCCAGTCGACCTCCCCGACGATGTCCTCTGCGTTGTGCCCCGTCATCCGCGAACGATGTCGGCCCCGGAGGGGACGGCGTGCATCCCTCATCCGGGGCCGACGCCGCAGGCGCGGAGGGAGAGTCTCAGGCGGCGCGCTCGAGCCGTTCCTCGACGCGGGCCCGGGCGACGATGTGGTCGCGGTCGCCGAAGCGGAGGGCCGCCTTCAGCGTGCGCTCCTCGTCCCACAGGCGGTCGAGGTGGTTGCTCAAGCTCTTGAGCTCGGCGGCGACGGCAGGGTCGTAGCCATGGGACAGGGAGTTCCAAAGCTCCGTCCGCCGCTCGCTCGTCTGCTCGATCTCGTGGTGGATCTGAGTCAGGGTCATGCCGTTGAAAACGCCGATCACCCCGGCCTCATTCCCGCGGCCCGAGGAAGAAGAGGACGATGACGATCGCGCCGACCACGGCCGCCGCCACAGCCAGCGCGTGCAGCGCTGGCTCCATCAGGCGTAGCCGAGGTCGTCCAGCCGGTCCTCGTCGATGCCGAAATAGTGGGCGAGCTCGTGGAGGACAGTGACACGGATCTCCTCTTCCAGGGCCGCAGGGTCGTCTCCGAACTCTTCCTGGAGCGGGCGCCGGTAAACCGTGATCCGGGCCGGCAGGTATTCAGGCTGCTCGAAGAGCCCGTAGAGGTCGGGCTCGGCCGGGTTCT
>VAXU01000102.1 GCA_005885125.1 Actinomycetota bacterium | reverse complement strand
CGCAACCAGAGGTACGGACACCTGATCCCGCGCGCCTCGCGGACACCGGTGATTTTTGCGAACCGCAAGAATGGCCGCGTGGCGCTTCAACGGATGGACAACGTCGGCATCGTGGTGGAATCGCTTGATGCCGCTATCTCCTTTTTCGCCGAGCTGGGCCTCGAACTCGAAGGGCGAGCCATGATCGAAGGAGACTGGTCAGGGCGCGTCACTGGACTGCGCGACCAGCGCGTCGAGATCGCCATGATGCGTACGCCGGACGGCCACGGCCGGATCGAACTCTCGCGATTTCTCACGCCGCCTCCGGTCGCCGATCACCGGAACGCGCCGGTAAACGCCCTCGGCTACCTCCGCGTCATGTTCGCGGTGGACGACCTCGACGATACGCTGGCCCGGCTCCGCGAGCACGGCGCGCAGCTCGTCGACGAAGTGGTCCAGTACGAAGACGTGTATCGGCTCTGCTACGTCCGAGGCCCCGAGGGCATTCTCATCGGGCTGGCCGAGCAAATCGGCTGACGCCCGACACGCGCTCAGGCGTCATTCCCCAACACTGGCGCAGGCGAGGACCCCCACACTGGCTAATGCGACAGGGAGCCGGCCGATAAGGCGGTAGCTGTCCCGGGTCGGTGATTTCCGCCCCAGGGGCTACTGGGAGTATCCCTCCGTCACCTCGCCCTTGTGCGCGGCAAATGCAGCCAGAACCTCCTCCTTCTCCCGCTCGGGCACCTTGAAGAAGTCAAGCGTTCGCCCGAGTTCAGCCGCGACTTCATCGAACTGCGCGGAAGAGATCTTTAGTTCGCGATGGGCATCTTCCAAGCCGAGAGCCGTACTGCCCGGTTTCGTGGCTTCATAGTGCTGGGGTCCACCGGCAACGTTGCAGACCCAGAGGGTGCGCATGAATTTGAGGCCTGGAAGTCTGCCCAGATTATTGGTGTGCCATTCCCGGAGACCGGGGTTCTCCGATGTCTGGCCGACGATCGGGTTACGCACGACCGCTTCGCTGAAGTGGTCAATCACTGCCGCGATCGCGAATGCGCCGCCGAGCCGTTCGTACAGACTCAATTCCGTCATTTCTTGCCTCCTACACGGTTCAGACGGTTTCCTGGAAGCCTCCCCACCGGGGTCATCGGTGGTTCATTCCATCGGTGGGAGGACATCACGCGCTGCCCGCTACTACACCGAACCGCCCCGGCTCGGATTCCGCCTCGCCGCTTGGCGCATCTTCTTGCGGGACACAGCCAGCGGGGGCGAGAGCGCAGGCGGCAGGCTCGAAAGCCGTTAGGCTCGCCGCGATGCCCGAGGCGCGGCTCGACGACTCCGGCGCAGGCCTTGCACCCGCCGGCGACGGCTGGTGCGTCGTGAACGTGCGGGACGCCCAGTGGTTGACGGCGGAGAACAGCGAGAAGAAGCCGCCCGGTTCGGACTGCCGTTTCGAAAGCCGGGAGTTCCCGTTCACGCAGGTCGGCATCAAGCTCCGCGTCCTGGAGCCGGGCCAGCCGAACGGCCTCTACCACTCCGAGAATCAGCAGGAGGCGTTCCTCGTGCTTGCAGGGGAGTGCAGGCTGCTCGTCGAGGGTGAGGAGCGGCTGCTTCGGCCGTGGGACTTCTTCCACTGTCCGCCCGGGACCGAGCACATTTTCGTGGGCGCGGGCGACGGGCCGTGCGTGATCCTGATGGCCGGTGCACGGTTGGAGAACGAACAACTGCACTACCCCGTGTCGGAGCTCGCGGCGCGTTACGGGGCGAGCGTGGAGGAGGAGACGTCCGACTTCAAGCAGGTGTACGTGCGGTTCGAGCCGTCCCGTCGGGGGCGGCCCTCGTACTGGAACCAGCTTCCCTGGGCCTAGAGGCCTGATGTGAAATTCCGCCGGGCCGGATGACGCCCCAGGCACGGCGCCGGATCAGCACGTTCGCCCGCGACACGTAGCGCTGCTACGCGCCGCGACCGACCGCACTACCCCGCTTGGTCTGGAGCGCCCCCGACGGCGGCCGAATTTCACATCAACCCTCTAGCTGAAGGTTCATAGGGGCTCGCTCTGGCAGCGTCCCTCACCTGCGCCAGTGTTCGGAATGTCGCCCGGACCGAGAAGCCTTTTTATCTCCGGGCCGTATAGGCGATTCGCGACTGCGGCTCTCTTGACAACGACTGCCCATTGACGCAACCTCGGAGGACCGAGGGATGTCGGACACCGCCGTCGATCCGGTATCTCCCTGGTCGGAGGCCGTCATGGAGCGGCTTCGCGACTGGGAGCGCCGCGCTGCTGCGGCGGCCGAAGTGCACTTCCAGACCGCCGAGTATCTGTCGCGGTGGAACATCTTCCTCGGTATCCCAGTGGTAGCCCTCTCGGCGATCGTCGGCACCGCCACGTTCGCGACGCTTGCGCACGACGTCAACGTCGGCATCCGCATCGCGGCCGGAACGCTGAGCGTCATCGCCGCGGTACTGGCAAGTGTCCAGACGTTCCTTCGATTTGGAGCGCGCGCCGAGCAGCATCGGGTGGCGGCGGAGCGCTGGTCTGCGATCAGGCGCGAGATCGAGAAGGCGCTCTCTCTCCCCCCGGAGCTCCTTGGCGACCCGAAGCAGCTGCTCGACGATGTCGATGCGCGCATGGACGATGCGGCGGAAAAGTCGCCCGCGATGCCCGACCGGCGCTGGAAGCGGGCGCTGGCCAAGCGGGAGCGGGAGGCCACGCGCCACGGTCGCCCGGCCCGGTCGGCCTAGTGCGCCCTGGCAAGCTTCGACGAGTAGAAGGGGACGGCGTGATGGAAGAGTGGCGGCTGACCGTGGACATGTCTGACCAGCCGGGCGAGCTGCAAGAACTGCTCGCCGGCGTCGAATTAGACGTCGGTTCCGAGGAGCGCGGCGACGAGCGGACAGAGAAGATCGCGTTCGTCGAGTCGTTCGGCATCGGCTTCGACGTTTACTGCATGTTCGGGTTCGTGAAGGTGATCTGCGAGAGCGGCGCGATGCTGTTGCTCTACACGGACGGCGCGATTCACGACCTCGACGACTTCAAGATCGGCAGGCATGACCTGACGCTGACGAACGTTGACGGCCGTCGGTTGCTCGCCAGGAAGGCCTAACCGTGGCAGCGAGCCTGGCACTCGATCGAGATCAAGTACGGGACTTCGCGCGCAGCTACACCGAGGCGTGGTGTAGTGGCGATCCGACCCGGGTCGCCGGGCACTTCGCGCCGGGCGGGACGATCGCCATCAACGGCGGCCCTCCCACTGAGGTCACAGAGGTCGCGCGCGCGTTCATGTCTGCGTTCCCAGACCTCCACCTGCTGATGGATGACCTCGTCGTCAAGGACGAGCTGGTCGAGTTCCACTGGACTTGCGTCGGCACGAACACCGGACCCGGTGGGACCGGAAACCGGGTCCGGTTCTCCGGCTTCGAAGAGTGGACGTTCGGCGAGAACGGGCTCGTTGCCGAGTCACAGGGTCATTACGACCAGGCCGACTACGAGCGCCAGCTCGAACACGGCGCATCAGAACCTCAGTAGACGACCACGCCCGCCCTCCAACAGGCGACGCCGCGAAGTCGTCATGCTCGCGCGCCAGCGCGAGCGGACTTCGCGCGTTAAGAGCCGTCGTACTCGTCATGGCGGCGCCACCAGACGCCGGTTTCGTTGCGTCCCTTCGGCGCCCGGTCGAGCCACTGATACATCCCCCAGAGCCCGTCGAGGCCGCGCGCGTACGCCGAATACGTGTGGTAGACCCCGCCGTCCTCGAGCGCGAACGCGCTCATGCCCGGCGCCTGCCGGAGGAACGTGTCCAGGTCGGTGCCGACGCTCTTCGCGACCTGCGCGACCGGACTGTCTTCCGGAACGTCGGCGCGCTGCCCCAAGTCACGGGACTCGAAGTTGTACTCGACGACGGCGCCCTGTCGCTGCTGCTCCTCGGTATACGAGACCCCGAAGTCGTAGTTGAAGTCGTTGTCGTGCGACGAGGCCCACGGGAAGCGCCAGCCCATGCGCCGCTTGTACGCCTGGATGTTGGCGAGCGGCGCGCGCGAGATCGCCATCAGCATCACGTCGTGGTTCTCGAGATGCACGACGAAGCCGTCGAAGCCATCCGCGATCGCGGAGCACGACGGGCAGCCGGCCTTGTACTCCGGCCCGAGCATGAAGTGGTAGACGAGCAGCTGCGATCGCCCGCGGAACAGGTCGGCCAGCGAGGCGGTGCCTTCGTCCGTGTCGAAGGTGTACTCCTTGTCGATGCGAACCCACGGCAGCTCCTGCCGCTGCCGCGCGAGCTCGTCGCCTCGGCGCGTGTGCTCCTTCTCCGCGGCGAGCAGCTCACGCCGCGCCGCAAGCCATTCCTCACGTGTTCCGGTGTTCATTTCAGCCACTCCGTGTCTCGAACTTCGAATTTACTGGATGTTAGATCCAGGGTCAGGTCGTGCGTCCACGCACAGGTGCACGTGCGTAAAAGCAATCGCCGAGCACGCCGCCTCAACCAGGCAACGCCGCGAAGTCGTCATGCTCGTGCGTCGGCGCGAGCGGACTTCGCGGCGTCTAACGGAGCGGCACAGGAGTCGAACCTGCCTAGCGTCGGGCTACGACGCCGTACTGGTTTTGAAGACGAGACGGCGATCGGGCTCGATCGGGGCGGTGTGCGGGGCTTTCGTAGTAAGGGCTGTGGCGGACGCGATCGTGCCCGCGACTGTTGTGGGCTTCGTCGGCGGCGCGGAAGCAGCGTAGAAGGCGCGTAGTTTTGCCGGCGTTCGAGGGGTCTGCGCTCCCCTGGTCGGGGGAGACGTCCGTGGTGGGTGTTGACTTCAGATGCCGGCCGGGTCAGAGCTGCCTGGCCGTCGGGTCGTACAGGCTGGTGCCGATCGCGGCTGCGAGGTCGGCTGCTTGTTCGTGGTGGCGGTGGCGCCGGGTGGTTTCGAGGCGCGATCGTGCTGATCCGGTGCGCCGCTGTGCCTGTTCGGCGATGTCGTAGATGTTGCCGCGGGGGACGTGGAAGCTTGCGGGTCTGGGTGTGTGGGTGAGTGATTGGTGGGCGCCGGCGAGGGCGTCGACGCAGTCGTCGTGGGCGGCGTGGGGGAAGGCGCAGATCTCGTCGAGGAAGTCGTTGGTGTTGCGTCCGCGGACGATCGTGATCAGGCCGTTCTCGGCTGCTGCGGCGGCGCTGCTGGCGCGGACGGCCTTCGCGCCGGTGGCGCGTACGCCGCGGACGTTGTAGCCGCGCAGAACATGGCGCTTGTAGCGGCCGATCACCGTGCTGCCGGCGGCGCCGGGCTCTTGCTCGATGATGATTCGGACGCCTTTGCCGTCGCGCTTGGCGGTGGCGGCGACGAGTTGTTCGACGGCACCGGGTGGGATGCGCACGCGGACGAGGTCCGTGAGGTAGAAGCTGCCGGTGCGCTCGTCGAGGTCGAGCCGAACGCCGACGGTGTAGTCGGGATCCGGAGAGGCGGCGCTGGGTTCGGTTGCGGCGAGGTCCCAGAAGCGGGCGCTGTGGGTGGTGGCGGGGAGCTCGCCGCGGTCGATTTGATG
>VAXU01000030.1 GCA_005885125.1 Actinomycetota bacterium | reverse complement strand
GTCGTCCTCGCCGGCGTCGTACACCTGCACGACGTTGGGATGCGACAGCCGCGCGGCCAGCCGCGCCTCGCGCACGAAGCGCTTGCGGAAGTCGCCGTCGCCGGCGAGGTTCTCCGCGAGGAGCTTCAACGCAACCGGACGCTCGAGCTCACGGTCTCGCGCGAGGTAGACGACGGCCATTCCCCCGTGGCCGAGCGTGTCCTCGAGCCGGTACCGCCCATCCGCGACCGTCTGGGTGCTCAATCGCCCTCCCCGCCGTGCTTGCCGTTGCCCTTGCCTTTCTCTTTCCCCTTCCCGTGGTCCTTCGGCGGAGCTGTGCACTGGATCCGGCGGACGAGGTCGTTCGCGGCGCCGGAGAGCGGCTCCTGGAGCGCCGGCGGCACGCGACGCTGGTTGATCGCCGTAATCGTCTCCTGCTGCAGCTGTTGCGCGGATGTGAGTGCGCCGCAGTCGTCACTGGCTGCGAGCTTGCGCGCGACGTCGTCGCTTCGCGCCGCGAGCTGCTGCGCGAGCGCCCGCGGAAGCTTCGGTTGTGGCGGTGCGGCGCGGCGCGAAGGTGCGCCGCAGCCCGCGAGGACGGCTGCAGCCGCGACCGCAACGGCGATGGGAGCTCTCGCTCGGTTCATTCGCCACGCGCGAGCCGATCCGCGAGCACGGGCGGGAGGCCCGCCTCGCGCATCTCGGCCTGTGTCTCCTGGATCGGGTATGGGACGCGGCGGAAGGTTGCAAACCTGCGCTCCAGATCGAGCAGGAGCCAGGCGGCCCGGGGGTCGCCGTCGCGCGGTTGGCCCACCGAGCCGGGATTCAGCAGCCAACGCCCTTCAAGCTGGACCTCGGCGTCGGCGCGCGCAAGCCCACCGGCGACCTCGCCCCCTTCGGAGGTGAGGGCCAGCGCAACGTGGCTGTGGCCGACGAGGACGAGCGGGGCCGACGTCAGCTCGAAGGTCGCGCGCGCCGCCTCCTCCGTGAGGACGTACTCCCAGACAGGGTCACGCGCGCTCGCGTGGAACAGCTCCGCGCCGTCGACCTCCGCCTGCGGGCGCAAACCTCGGAGAAAGGATTCGGAGCTCTCGGTCAGCCGCTCGCTCGTCCACACCGCCGCCGCGGCTGCCTCGTCGTTGAAGTCCGTCACGGTCAGCTCGCCGAGCGCAACCAGGTCGTGGTTCCCGATCAGGCTGAGATCGGCCCGCTCGCGGACGAGGTCGCAGCACTTGTTCGGCTGCGGGCCGTAGCCGACGAGGTCGCCCAGGCACCACACCGCGTCGACATGCTCCTCGTCGATTGCGGACAGGACCGCGTCCAGCGCGTGCCGGTTAGCGTGCACGTCCGAGATGACTGCGACTCGCATCGTTCGAGGCGCGACCATAGCCGCCGGAGCCGCGGTGTGGGCCGTCCTCCCAATGCTCCTCTGGCGGACGACTGTGCCGTCCAACCTGCGCCTGCCGCACCTCGACGAGCGGGCGATCTTCGGCGCCGGTCTCGTCCGAAAGGCGGAGCACTACGAGCGGTTTCTCGACTGGGACTGGGTGCTCGGGACGCTGGCCGCGCTCGGCGCGTACGTCGTGATGGTGCGACGCGGTCGTGCGCTCGCGCCGCGGCTCGGGCTCGGGAACGTCAACGCGGGAATCGTCCTCGGAGTCGTGACCTTCACCGTCGTCTGGGCTGCGACGCTGCCGTTCACGCTCGCGGACGTCTGGTGGGAACGACGTCACGGCATCTCGCGCGAGAGCTACGCGCAGGCCGTCGGCAGCGCGTGGGGAGGATTGATCGGGTCGATCGTCGTGGCGGTGATCGTGCTCGCGATCGTGCTCGCGTTGGCACGCCGCTTCGGTCGGAGGTGGTGGCTGGCAGCCGTGCCCGTCCTGACGGCGTTCCTCCTCGTCCTGCAGCTGATCGTGCCGTACCTCGTGACGGCGGGAACGCACCCGGTTCGCTCGGCCCGGCTCCGGACGGAGATCCGTGCGCTCGAACGGCGGGAACACGCCGGCAACCCGCCGGTTCGCATCGACGACGTCAGTGGCCGGACAACGGCCGCGAACGCCTTCTCCATCGGCATCGGGCCGACCGAGCGGGTCGTGATCTGGAACACGCTGCTCGACGGCCGCTTCAGCGCGAACGAGATCCGGTTCGTGATCGGCCACGAGCTGGGGCATCTCGTGCGAAACCACCCGCTGCGCGCCGTCGGCTGGTTCGGGCTGCTCGTCCTGCCGGTGTTACTGGTCGCGGCCTTCACCGCGGACATTCGGCGGCCCGGCGCCGTGCCGCTGGCGCTCCTCGTGATCGCCGTCGCGCAGCTGGCGATCCTCCCGCTCAGGAACACGATCTCCCGGCGTTACGAGCGCGAGGCGGACTGGATCGGCCTCAACGGCACGCGCGATCCTGCCGCGGCGCGAGGGCTCTTCAGCGGCTTCGTGGCGACGAGCCTCCAGGACCCGAGCCCGCCCGGCTGGGTGCACGTCCTGCTGGACGACCACCCGACGGCGCTCCAGCGGGTGGAGATGGCGCGCGCCTGGCGGGACCGAAACAGGTAGCTACGAGTCGTCGGGGGTTTCCGGCAGGTTCCGGATTCCCTCGCGGTACGACCACTTGGAGTGGGCATCCTGCATGGCGGCGAGCAGCTCCTCGTAGAACTGCCTCGCCATGTTGATCCGAGCAACCACGACCCCGGGTACCTCGCCTTCCTCGACCTCGTGGTCGACGCGGGCGAACGTGACCGTGAACTCGTACGGCGAGTAGGTGATGTTCGCGAAGTTCGCGTAGACCCCGGCCATCTGCTCCGGGTCGAGATGGATGTTGAGCTGCCGCTCCTGGCCGTCGCCGTCCATGCACCTACGATACATCCCCCATGGAGGACTTCAGTTTCCGTCGCCTCGGCTACGCGCTTGCCGCGCTCGTGGTCGTCCTCATCGGCGGAATGGTCGGGTTCCACCAACTGCTCGGCGAGGGCTGGATCGAGTCGATGTACCGAGCTGTCGTCACGATTTCCCTGACCGGAATCGATACCAAGCCGAAGGGTACGAACGCCCAGCTGTTCACGATCCTGATCCTCCTCGCGGGCGTGGCAATCTTCACCTACATCGCCGGGGCGATCGTGGAGGTGATCGCTCGCGGCGTCCTCACCGGTGCCTGGGCCGAACGAAGGAGACGACGAGCAATCGACCGCATGCGTGATCACTACATCATCTGCGGCTACGGCCGGGTCGGCCGCCGGGTCGCCGACGAGTTCCGCGAGGCCGGCGTTCCCTATGTCGTGCTCGACTTCAGCGAGGACGCGATCGAGGCTGCACAGGAGCACGGTGACCACTTCATCGAGGGAAACGGGACCGAGGACGAGGATCTGCAGGCCGCGGGCCTCGACCGGGCGCGCGGGCTCGTCGCCTCGTCCGATTCCGACTCGGACAACCTCTACATCTCGCTGTCCGCGCGCACCGCGCGCCCCGATCTGCTGATCGTGGCGCGGGCGTCCGACGAGGACGCGGCGAAGAAGCTCCAGCTCGCAGGTGCCGACCGCGTCGTGCAACCGTATTCGGCCGCAGGGCGCGTCATGGCGCACCTGGTCCTGAAGCCGCAGGTTGCGGCGTTTCTCGATTCGGTCACCGGGGCGAGCGCTCCCGATCTCCGCTTCGAGGAGATCGAAGTCACTCCGACCTGCGGTGCGGCCGGAAAGACGATCCGTGACCTGAACGTCCGGAAGGAGACCGGCGCGTTGATCGTCGCGCTTCGGAAACGCGACGGGACGTTCGACACGACGCCGACGCCGGACGTGTCACTCGACGCGGGAGACGTGATGATCGCCGCGGGAACCCCCGACGAGCTGCGCGCACTCGAGGACCTGTTCGCGCCGCAGGAGGCGCTTGCCCGCTAACTCCGTCGACCGGCTGGCGGCCAAGATCTCGCAGATCGCCGGCGCGGACGTCGAGCTCGAGCGGCCGAACGATCCCGCGCACGGCGACTACGCGACGAACGTCGCGCTGCGCACTGCGCCGGCCCACAAGCGTCCGCCGCGCGAGCTCGCAGACGAGCTCGCTCAGCGCGTCGTCGATCTCCCCGAGGTCGAACGGGCCGACGTCGCAGGTCCGGGCTTCCTCAACCTCTGGGTCGCGCGCGACTGGTTCGTCGAGGCGCTCGAGGAGATCGACGCGGACTACGGCGGCGGATTCGCGCAGCCGCACCAGCGGGTCCAGGTCGAGCTCGTGTCCGCGAACCCGACCGGGCCGGTCACGGTCGGCTCCGCGCGGAACGGTGCGTACGGCGACTCGGTCGCGCGGTTGCTGCGTTTCGCCGGCCATGCGGTCGAGGAGGAGTACTACTTCAACGACACGGGCCGGCAGGTCGACCTCTTCCGGGAGTCGGTCGGGGCGCGCAGGCGAGGCGAGGCGCCGCCCGAAGGCGGTTACGTGGGGGAGTACCTCGAGGAGATTGCGGCGCTCGATCGCGATCCCGTCGAGGCGATGCTGGAGGAGATCCGTCGCGAGATCGCCGAGTTTCGGATCTCGATCGACTCGTGGCGTCGGCAGGCGGAGATCGAGGCGGAGGTGGCGGAGTTGCTCCCGCGCCTCGACATGTACGAGGCAGAGGGAACGGTCTGGGCCAGGACGAGCACCTACGGCGACGACAAGGACCGCCCGCTCGTTCGCTCGGCCGACGGCTCGTATCTCTACTTCGCCGCCGACATCGCGTACGTGCGCGACAAGCTCGAGCGGGGATTCGATCGCGCCATCTACGTCCTCGGCGCCGACCATCACGGTTACGTGGCCCGTCTGAAGGCGGCGGCCGCGATGCTGGGCTACGACCCGGATCGGATCGAAGTGCTGATCTATCAGCTCGTGCACATCGTCGAGCGCGGAGAGGCGCGAAAAGGCTCGAAGCGGCGCGGCGACGTCGTCTTCCTCCGCGAGCTCCTCGAGAAGATCGGCATCGACGCCGCGCGCTGGTACCTGGTTTCGCGCAGCGCCGACCAGCCGATCGACATCGACGTGGATCTGGCGCGCGAGCAGACCCAGAAGAATCCCGTCTACTACGTGCAGTACGCACACGCGCGGATCGCCGGGATCATCCGCAACGCCGACAAGCAGCCGGCCGCGTCGGCCGCCCCGGCCGCGCTCGACCCGCTCGAGCGTGAGCTCCTCAAGCGCCTCACGGACTTCCCGACGATCGTCGCCGAGGCGACAGAGCGGCGCGCCCCGCACGCGCTCCCGATCTACGCGATCCGGGTCGCGGACGACTTCCACCGCTTCTACCACGATCTGCGCGTCATCGGCTCGGACGAGGAGGCCTTTCGCCTCGCCCTCTGCCGGGCGACGCAGAAAGTGATCGCCCGCTGCCTCGACCTGATCGGGGTCGAAGCGCCCGAACGCATGTAGGTCTCGCGGCCGGAGGCGTTGTAGGCTTTCGGGCCGTGGCGCAGGTGGCGGCCAAACCAGGCGAGGGCGCGAGCGGGCAGCGGCCCGACCGGAACCTCGCGCTCGAGCTCGTGCGCGTCACGGAGATGGGCGCGATCGGGGCCGGCCGGTGGGTCGGACGCGGCGACAAGATCTCCGCCGACGCGGCCGCCGTCGACGGGATGCGGCTCATGCTCGACACGGTCTCGATGAACGGCCGCGTCGTGATCGGCGAAGGGGAGAAGGACGAGGCGCCGATGCTCTACAACGGCGAGGAGGTCGGCGACGGCACCGGCCCCGAGGTCGACGTCGCCGTCGATCCGCTCGAAGGAACGCGCCTCTGCGCGCTGGCGCAGCCGAATGCGATCGCAGTGATGGCTGTGGCCGAACGCGGCACGATGTTCTTCCCGGGCGCGGCGTTCTACATGAGCAAGATCGCGGTCGCCGCCGACGCGATCGACGTGATCGACATCAACGCGACGCCGACGGAGAACGTGAACGCGGTTGCGAAGGCAAAAGGGATCTCGCCGCGCGACCTCAACGTCGTCGTCCTCGAGCGCGATCGCCACGAAGCGCTCATCGGCGAGCTGCGCGAGGCGGGTGCGAAGGTTCAGCTGATCCGGGACGGCGACGTCGCCCCATCGATCGCGTCCGCACAGCCGGGCACCGGCGTCGACATGCTCTACGGCATCGGCGGCACGCCGGAGGGCGTGATCGCCGCGGCGGCCTTGAAGTGTGTCGGGGGCGGTATTCAGGGGAAGCTCTGGCCGCGCGACGACGCCGACCGCCAGACGCTCGTCGAGCAGGGAATCGATCCCGACCGCGTGCTCCACACAGACGATCTCGTCGCGGGCGAGTACGTGTTCGTCGCGGCGACGGGCGTGACGACCGGCTCGCTGTTGCGCGGTGTCCGTTACCTCCCGAACGGCGTGATCACGGACTCGATCGTGATGCGCTCACGCTCGGGCACGGTGCGCCGGATCGAGGCGACCCACCAGCTCGACAAGCTCGAGCAGCTCACTGGACAGGCTCTGCGGTAACGCGAGAGCGGGTCAGACCCGAGGGTCTGACCCTTGGTCTTAGACCGGGACCGCTTCGCGCTCCATCTCGGGTGCGTACATCCCCGTCCGTGCCGCACTGTTCATCTTCGCGCGGTGGTAGAAGGCACGCTGCGCCGCCTCGACGTTCTCCGGCTTGCCGCCCCACGCCTTGAGCGTGGGAGCCTGCAGCGCGCGACCGTAGGAGAACGACAGCTCCCACGGATGCGGCCCGCGTGCGTTCATCGCGTTGAGGTGCGCCGTCGCATCCTCGTCCGACTGGCCGCCGGAGAGGAACACGATCCCCGGGACCGCGGCCGGCACGTGCCGGTAGTAGACGTCGAGCGACGCCTCCGCGACCTCGTCGATGCCGGCACGGTTCGAGGCCCCGTAGCCGGACAGGACCATGTTCGGTTTCAGGAGCGTCCCGTACAGGTCGACGCGCTGGTCGTGCAGTTCGACGTACACCGCGTTCTGGACGCGCCCGGTGACCCGTGCGCTGGCCTTGATGTCGTGATCGCCGTCCATCAAGACCTCGGGCTCGACGATCGGGACGAGCCCGGCCTCCTGGCAGAGCGCGGCGTACCGCGCCAGCGCGTGCGCATTCGTCCACACGCAGTACTCGCTCGGCTTGTGCTCGTCGATCGAGTACGTCGCGCGCCACTTCGCGAAGCGGGCACCGAGCTCCCGGTACTCCGCCAGCCGCTCGCGCAGCCCGTCGAGGCCTTCGGTGATCGTCTCGCCCTCGGCGAGTGGGAGCGGCTTCGCGCCGGTGTCGACCTTGATCCCCGGGATGATCCCCTTCGAGGCGAGCAGCTGCGGGAACGGTGTGCCGTCCGACGCGCTCTGGCGGATCGTCTCGTCGTAGAGGATGACGCCGCTGATGAACTCCTCGACGCCCTCGGTCGTGAAGAGCAGCTCCCGGTAGGTGCGGCGGTTCTCCTCGGTCGATTCGAGGCCGATCGAGTCGAAGCGCTTCTTGATGGTGCCCGTGGACTCGTCGGCGGCGAGGATTCCCTTGCCCTCGGCGACGAGCTCCTTGGCCGTCTCGTGTAGCTCGTGTGCAGCCATGTCCCTTCCTCCGGTCCTCGTTTCCGGAGGAAGTATCCCCGTTCGGAGAGGCCACCTGCAGCCGGCTTCGGTTTAAGATTCGGGCCGCGGAGGGGCCACGCTGCGGCGGCGGCCCCTCCGTTTTCTCAGGGCCGGTCCCGGGAAGAGGCCTGGCGGGCGTTCGCGCGAATTGGACCTTGGTGGCCTCCGCACTCGTAAGTAGCATCTGTCGTCCGTGATCCGCCGTCTCCTCCTGATGATCGTGGTCATCGCCGGGACTGCGCCGGTGCTCGGCGGCGGCGCGGCCGCGCCGGTCCTGATCGCCCAGGCGGTCACGATCGCCGGGGTCCCGGTCGGCGGCATGTCCTACGAGCAGGCTCAGGCGGCGCTCGGCCCGGCGTTCGCCCAGCCGCTTCACCTCTCTCTGGGATCCAGCCGCTGGCAGGTGCCCGCTTCGCATTTCGGCATGTCCGTGACCGTCGCGGACGGCGTCTCGCGCGCGTTCCGGGCCTCACCGGGCGATGCGGTCGACCTCGTCCCCGAGATCGACGCCGACGCTGTCCAGGGATACGTGCGCGGGCTCGAGACACGTTTCTCGTACCCCGCCAAGAACGCAGAGCTCGTCGGCCTGAACGGACTGAGGCCAAAGATCAACTGGGCACGCCTCGGGCGTCAGGTCGAGGTGGGCGCGACGACGAAGCGCCTCGTGCACGCGCTCAAGTTCCCGCAGACGCGGCAGGTCCGCGTTGCGGTCCGCGTGATCGTGCCCAAGGTCACGGCCGTGAAGTTCGGGCCGGTGATCGTGATCCGCCGCCGGGTGAACGAGCTGCGGTACTACCTCGGGCGGCGACTCGTCCGGACGTTCGGCGTCGCGACCGGGCAGTCGGTCTACCCGACCCCGACGGGGCAGTTCACGATCGTCGTCATGCAGCGGTGGCCGTGGTGGCGGCCACCGAACTCGCCGTGGGCGCGCGGCAAGAAGCCGATCCCACCGGGCCCGGGCAACCCGCTCGGCACGCGGTGGATGGGGCTCTCCGCGCCCGGCGTCGGCATTCACGGGACGCCTGACGACGCCTCGATCGGCCCCCGCGCGGACGTAGCTCAGTTGGTAGAGCATCAGCTTCCCAAGCTGAGGGTCGCGGGTTCGAACCCCGTCGTCCGCTCTCTCTCTGACGTTGCGAGGTCCGGCTCGGGCCTCATCTGGTTCGCCGGAGCGAGGGGACGCACCGAACAACTCGGCGAGCAGGTCGACCCGAACCTGAGCACGCGCACAGCGACACATTCGATCTCGAGGCCATCTCTGCCATTCGCTCCATCACACTGCAAATCGGATTGCGAAGCGGGCAGTCCGCCATTTCCGTCGGTTGTAAGTCGAAACGGCGAGTGCTATGAGTTTTGTGCGTCCACTCGCAAGAGCCGAGAGCTTCGATCAGGAGGCAGCGAGTGAGGAAGTTCCTACTCACGCTGATCGTCAGCTCCGTCGTCGGTGCTGCGCTGAGCACCGTTGCGGCGGGCGCGTTCAGAGCGCCGGCCAGCATCTCCCCGCGCGAGCCGACTTCGGGTTCAAAACCATGCCCAGCCGGATCCACGCATGCCAAAATCGGTGGCAGTTTCACGTGCCTCAGAGTCGGGCAGCGGTGCAAAAAGCAATATCAAGCCGCGTACCGTAAGTACGGTTTCAGTTGCGTCAACGGTCGTCTGCGGAAACGCTCGGGAGGCGGGGCGCCGCCACCGCCACCGCCGCCGCCACCACCAGCGCAGGCCGGCCACTACCGTGGCCTGACGTCACAAAACGAAAACTTCGAGTTCGATGTGACGTCTGACGGTGCCGGCGTAACGAAAATCATTACGGGACAGATCAATCAGGGGTGCAATCCGAACGATTTCACCCTCTTCGGGGGCGGGCTCAACGGCGGGGGTGGTGTCACACCGATCGCCGCCGACGGAAGCTTCGCGATCGACGCGACGTTCTCGAGCACAGTCGATCAAGATCCATCGACCGAGCATCTGACGATCACCGGCCATTTCAACGGTGCCGTGGCGGTCGGCAATATGCGGCTAATCACAACCTTCGCTACCGGCGGCACGGCCTATACCTGTGAGTCGGGCCTGATGACGTGGACGGCCACACGGACGGGCTGACGAGGTAGCGCTACCAGTTTCGCCCGTCGCGCCGCCGCCGAGCTAGAGCGTCGTACTATCGGCCACTGTGTACGAGGCGCTCGGCTTCATCGTCGGGTTCGTCGCCGCTGTCGTAGGCGTCGCATGGCTGCTGCGGCGACGAAAAGGGGCCAAGCGTCTCTAGTCGGAGAGCTGTGCGCCGCGGGAGACTTCGCGAGCGCCGGTTCAAGGAGCAACTGTCGTCCGCGGTTGCTTACTTTGTCGCCTTCAGGTTGATGAGGCCGCCGTTCGTCGGAGTGAAGCCGCATGCGCCGTAGTAGAACGGGCGCAGGTCGTCCTCGAAGTCGACGTGGAGCCAGTCGCAGCCGGCTGCGCGCGCACGCTCCGTCGCCAACGCCACCATAGCCGTCCCCAGACCCCGACGACTCGCTGCTGGACTGACGATGGTGTCGATGATCCATGCGTGCAACGCACCGTCCCAAGGGAGGTTCACGAAACCGACGAGGTCGCCCTCGTCGTCCCACGCGCACACCCAGCCGAGGCTGCGCGCTGTTACCTGCGAGACCCAGTCGTCGTCGAAGATTGGATGCTCGAAGGCTTCCCCATGGAGCTCGTTGAGCGCACGGTTGTCGAACGCACTGCGCCACTCGATGCGATGGGTCATGGCCGCGAGGACACTAGCCGCTAGCCCTCCGCGCCGTGAGCTCGCTCCGGGCGTTGAAGGAACAGCTGGCTCCGATCATGGACCTGCAGCGCGTTCTGCGGACTCTCAGCTGTGATCAGCAGACGATGAAGCCCGCCGCGGGTGCCGGACACCGCGCCGAACAGACGGGGACGCTCCAGCTCCTCGCGCACGAGCTCTTTGTTGCCGACGAGGCTCGCAAAGATCCGCAAGTGGTTGGGGATCGGGAAGAAGACTTAGCCGTTCTCACTCGCCAAAACGGCGTAAGATGTCCTGAACTGGCCCTGCATTCGGTCCCGGCCCAAAGCCCGCAACCCACCAACGCGCGATGCGCGCGAGGCGAGGAGCTCAAGGCGACGGAGTTTGACTGCGGGGCCAGCTCTTGCTGGATCGACGGGGTACAAGCGATCCGCGTTCCTAGGTACAGAGTTGACTGATTTCGACATCATCGCTCGCGAGGTCAGCGGGTATCGCACTCGCTTCGAGGCGATCGAAAGGCGTCTAAACGAGGTCGAGAAGGTGAACGCGCGGCTGGAAGACGCTGCACTAACCACCGCCCGCGCCCTCCAGGAGATCTCAGGTCATTGGAACGCGGTCTACGAGGCGATGCGCCGCAGAGACGAGTCGCAGCTGGCCCCTTAGCCACTGGAGGGGTTTCAAACCTCCGAAACCCCTCAAGGCCCCCTGCCTATGGGCAGGGAGGGTAGGCGCAGGGAGTGGTCGTCGAAGTGGTGGTGGTGGTCGTGGTGGTGGTGGAAGCCTTGACGGCAGTTCCCTTGGCCGAGACGGCGTACCACCTGGCGCCGAAGGCGAGCATGCCTTCGCCCTTTGTCTGACCGGCCTGCTTGTCGAGCGTGAAGGTGTAAAGCGGGTGCTTGTTATAGGTCAGCTGGAGGCTGCCGTTGCTGCGCTTCGTCGTGCCGAGCATCGACGCCTTCACGCCAGACCCCGCCGTCGGCCTGCCACTGCGGAGGGAGGGCGGCCAGAACTTCGCGCAGCTCCCGCTGCAGGCGCTCTTGCCGTTCCTGTCCTTGGCGAACAGATAGAGGGTGTGCCCCCTCGAGTTCACCAGGATCATGCCGAGCTTCGTCTTGCGGAGGGCGACGGTCGCACTCGTCCCGGTTGCGCTCTGCGCGACCGAGCCTGCGGCGAGGAACCCAATCACGCCCAGCGTCGCCGTCACGGTCAGCACGGCGACCATGCGGGTCATCTCCCCGTGCCTGACGAACTGTCCTTCTCCGGCCTTTCCATGGCTCATCTTTTGCATTGCCTCATCTCCTTTTCTCGCCTGTTCTACGTGACCAAGCGGCAGTCGGATTCGGCGCCCTTGACGCACCGCTGGCTAGGCTTCTCCGCCGTGAGCTCGCTCCAGGCGTTGAAGGATCGGCTTGCTCCGATCGCAGACCTGCAGCGGGTCATGCGGATCCTCAGCTGGGATCAGCAGACGATGATGCCCGCGGCCGGCGCCGGTCACCGGGCCGAGCAGATGGGGACGCTCCAGCTCCTCGCGCACCAGCTCTTCATTGCTGACGAGACGGGGCGGCTGCTCGACGAAGCGACCCGCGAGGCGGAGTCGCTCGATCCCGACTCCGACGACGCATGCCTCATTCGGGTCGTCCGCCGCGACTACGACAAGGCGTTTCGCGTGCCGCCCGAGCTCCGCGCAGAGATGGCTCGCGCCGCGGCTGAAGCGCGGCCGGTCTGGGTCAAAGCGAAGGCCGACTCGGACTTCCAGGCGTTCCTGTCGGTCCTCGAGCGCAACGTCGAGCTCCGTTTCCGCTACATCGAGTGCTTCGACCACGTCGACGAGCCGTACGACATCCTGCTCGACGACTTCGAGCCGCAGACCTCGACGGCCGAAGTACGAGAGATCTTCGACGAGCTGAAGGCCCAGCTCGCCCCGCTGATCGCCGAGCTCCGCAACGACGACGTGGACGAGTCGTTCATGCACGGCGACTTTTCGACTGAGAAACAGGAAGCGCTCGACAACAGCGTCGTCGAGCTGTTCGGCATGCGCCCGGACAGCTGGCGGCTCGACCCGACGGTGCATCCGTTCGCCTCTGGCGCCGGGGTCGACGACATCCGGATCACGACGAACTACGACCCGACAACGATGAAGTCGCTGTTCTCGACGATGCACGAATACGGGCACGGGCTCTATAGCCACCAGCTGCCGCGCGAGCTCGGCCGGCTGCCGACCGGCGCGCCGTGCTCCCTCGGCATCCACGAATCACAGAGCCGGCTCTGGGAGAACCTCGTCGGCCGCAGCCTGCCGTTCTGGCGCTTCTTCTACCCGCGTGTCCAGGAGACGTTCCCGGCACTGCTCGGCAGTGTGGAGCTCGAGCGTTTCTTCGCAGCGATCAACAAGGTGCAGCCGTCCCTGATCCGGGTCAAGGCGGACGAGGTCACCTACGGGATGCACGTCATCCTCCGGTTCGAGCTCGAGCAGGACATCGTCAACCGTCGCCTCGCCCTGCGCGACCTGCCCGAGGCCTGGAACGCAAAGATGAGCGAGTACCTCAGCCTCGACGTGCCCGACGACGCGAACGGAGTCCTGCAGGACACGCATTGGGCCGCCGGGATGATCGGCTACTTCCCCACGTACCTGCTCGGAACGGTCATGTCCGTCCAGATCTGGGAGCACGCGAGCGACGACATCGACGACCTCGAAGAGCAGATCGAGCGGGGCGAGTTCGCCGCGCTGCGCGAATGGCTCGGCGAGCGCGTTCACCGCTACGGACGCAAGTTCTCCCCGCAGGAGACACTCCGTAGGGCGACGGGCTCGACGATCGACGCGAAGCCGTACCTCTCGTACCTCAACTCGAAGTACCGCGCCGGCATCATCGCGTAGGTGGACGCCGATCCTGTCGAGATTCGCGCGCTCGGCTGCTTGATCGAGAAGCAGCGGACGACTCCCGATCAATACCCGCTGTCGCTCAACGCGCTTCGCCTCGCGTGCAACCAGGCGACGAACCGGGATCCCGTCGTCGAGTACGACGAGTCCACGATCCGCGACGCGCTGACGCGGATGTCCGACCGCGGCTGGGTCCGGCTCGCGAGCGGTCCGGGGAGTCGTGCGGTCAAGTTCCGCCACCTGCTCGACGAGGCACTCCGCGTTTCGCCGTCGGAGCTCGCGGTGCTCGCGGTCCTGATGCTCCGAGGCCCACAGACCCCCGGCGAGCTCAAGCAACGAAGCGAGCGTCTGTACCCATTCAGCGCGCTCGACGACGTCGAGCGCACGCTCGGGCAACTGATCGAACGCAAGCTCGTGGCGCGCCTGCCGCGCCAGGCCGGCCAGAAGGAACTGCGTTACCAGCAACTCCTGGGCGACGCTGCAGAGGCCGCGCAGACCGCTGCACCCGAACCGGCAGTGACTGACGATCTTGCGAGCCGCGTTGCGCAGCTGGAAGAACGGGTTACACGGCTCGAAGCCGAAGTGCGCGGATCGAGTCAGCCCTTGTAGCCGATCACCGCCTCGCGCGGACGGCCCGCGAGCGTTGCGAAGCTGACGAAGAAGAGCGCGGACTGAACGGCGATCAACGCCGACGACTCGGGGATCGATGCGCCCGCGCCGCGGAGGACGAACCAGGCGAGGACGCAGAGCAGGAGACCGTTGCCCATGCGCGCGCCGAGGCCGATCGCCACCTGCTCGGCGTGCGGGTCGTGAGCGCGCCACAGCGACCACAGCATCGACGCGATCGCGACGATGAACAGCTGCACGAAGACCACGAGCCGGGGGTCGAGTGCGAGCCCGAGGACGACGTCCGCCGCAACCAGCGCGCACAGGCTCGCGGCGCAGGTTGACGTCTTGCCGAAGCGAAGGAGGATCGTCGGCTTCCCATAGCGCGCATCGCCTTCACGGTCTCGGAAGTCCTTGAGGAGGATCCTGGCGGTGAAGAGGAGGAACAGCGCGAACGTCAACGCGGACAACGCGTGGTGAAGGCTGCCGCTAGCGGCGACAATCCCAAGACAGTAGGGGACCAGCACGTACGCGACGCCGAGCGCGAGCGGTGCGCCTGCGACGCGATACGAGAGACGGACCGGCCGCGCGGAGTAGAGCTGGCTGATCAGCAGCGCGACGGCGAGCAGCACGACGCCGCGGCGGCCGAGCGGCAGCGCCGCGACGACTACGAGCATCGAAGCGAGCACGTGCAGCGCGAGGAGCTCCCGGCGCGTGGCCGTTCCTTCCACGAGCGGGCGGCCGGCGTCCCGCGGATGATTGACTTTGTCGATCTGCTCGTCGGCGAGATCGTTGAGCGCCGTCGCAGCGACGTAGCTCGACGCCAGGGCGAGCGAGGCCCAGACGTATCGGAGTCCGAGCTCGATCCGCCCTTCGCGGGCCGCGCCGAGGAGCATGAACATCGCCACCATGGCCGCGATGCGGTAACGGAGCATCACCACATAGAGCCGCGGCAGCTTCGTCACTTCGGCGTCACGACCTTGAGCGGCCAGATCGAGGTCAACACGAGCACGTACACGACCCACAGCACGTGGTAGAGCGCGAGGAAGTACAAACCAACCCAGAAGAAGCTCATGAAGACGCTTGCATCGCCGAGGACGTGCGCGCGCTCGGACGTCTTGTTGAACGCCATCGCAGCTAGCGCGGTCGCGCACGCGAGGACGATCCCGATCATCAGCGACAGGCTCGACGAGAAGACGAAATCGAGGTAGTCGAGGCCCGCGGCGAGCGGCACGAGCACGAGCAGCAGAGCGCCGCCGCTCGCGACGAGGAGGATCGTCAGGACGACGATGCCGACGACGGCTCCGCGACCGGGCGCGAACCGAGGGATCGGATCGGGATCCGCCATGTGCTCGATCCGAGCTCGGAAGGAGCGGTACAGCACGAGGTACACGCCCAGGTAGAGCGCGAACACGACTCCCGCCGCGAGGACCGCCCCGAACGCGTTGTCGATCGAGAACGTGCCGTCGAGATTGCGCACCTGATTCACCTCGTAGAAGCCGCGCGGCGCGAGCCCGAGCTTGACGACGATCACGAGCACGTTGAACACGACGGCGTAGACCGCTGCCGTGGCGGGAAGGCCGAGGTCGCTCCGGAGCCCCCAGAACATGAGCGTCGCGCAGATGACGCCGACGATCGTCGCGGTCTCGATCAGCATCCGGACGGGCGGCACTGAGCCACCCCCGGACACGGTGCGCGGCACGAGGTTGACGACCGCGAATGACAGAGCGCCGGCGAGGAGGAGCTTCAGGAGCAGCGGGCGCGTGAGCACGCCGTCACGGACTGTCGGCTCGGAGGACACCCCGGGCGTAGTCAACGACAGGCGTCGGACGGCTTGTTCTTAGGCGGTGGGCCAGGCCTCCGCCAGCTTGCGCCTGCTCTCGAGCAGGTGCTCGGGCAGCACCTTGACGTCGGCCAGAACCGGCATGAAGTTCGTGTCGCCCGCCCAGCGCGGCACGACGTGGAGATGGATGTGGTCGACGATGCCGGCGCCTGCCACCCGGCCGAGGTTCCAGCCCAGGTTGTACGCCTGCGGTTGGTAGACCTGCGACAGAGCGCCGATTCCCGACGACGCGAGCCGGTGCAGCTCGAGGACCTCCTCGTCGTCGAGATCGCCGAACTCCCCGACGTGGCGCTTCGGGGCCACCATGAAGTGTCCCGACGCATACGGAAACTTGTTCAGCAGCACGATCGCGCGCTCGCCGCGGTGCACCACGAGCCGCTCCTCGTCGTCGCCTTCGACGGCCGCGCAGAACAGACAACCCTGTTCCTCGTCGGCCGACTCGATGTACTCGAGGCGCCAGGGCGCCCAGAGCTGCTTCACGAGCCGCTAGAGGCGCTCGTCCTGCGTCTCGGCCTGCGCCGGTTCAGTCTCGGCGCGCATCCGAAACACGCTCAGCCAGGCAACCGAGCCCAGCATCGCGGCGACGAGCAGAAGGGAGGAGGTGAGGAGGATCGCTTGCATCGGGGCCGGCGGCTGTGGCAGAAGTTCGGTCCCGCCGAGCGGACTCCTGCAGGGACGTTAAGAACCTCTTTACCGATCCGGGCCAAAAGGGAACCTGGGTGGGGGCGGGCGTGAGCGGCAGGACGGCCGCGTACGACTTCCGGGTCGGCTAGAGCCAGCGCTTGGTACGGAAGAACGCGATGAGCCCCGCGGCGACGACGACCATCGCGCCGAGGATCGTCCACCACGCCCCCTCCGTTCCGAAGCCCGGAAACTTGACGTTCATCCCGAAGATTCCGGTGATCAACGTGAGCGGCAGGAGGATGACGCTGACGACTGTCAGGATCCGCAGCACGTTGTTCTGCCGGTGGGCGATCACCGACTCGTTCGTGTCCTCGAGCCCGTCGATCACCTCTTTGTAATTGTCGAGCAGGTCCCAGATCCGCTCCGCGGCGTCCACGATGTCGTCGAAGTAAAGCTCGAGGTCCTCCGGGAGAAAGCGCTTGACGTGGCGCTCCAGTAGACGCAGGGTCGAACGCTCGGGCTTGATGATCTTCCGATAGGAGATGATCTCCTGCTTCGCGTTCGAGATGTCTCGGACGACGTCCTCGGCACGCTTCTCGAACAGGTCGTCCTCGATCGTGTCGAGCTTGTGTGCGATCTTGTCGAGGATCGGGAAGCAGTAGTCGAAGAGATCGTCGAGGATCTCGTACAGGAGCCGGCCGGATCCCTTCGAGAACAGCTGCGCCCGGAGCTCCGCATCTTCGTAGCACCGCTGGAAGAGTCGCGTGACCGGCAGCAGCTCGACGTTCGGGAGCGTGACGAGATAGTCCGGCCCGAGGAAGAAGTCGAGCTCGGCGCCGTTCAGACGCTGGATCGTCTTGTCATAGACGGGAAAGTGAAGGACGCCGAAGAGGTACTCGGGGTAGTCGTCCACCTTCGGGCGCTGGCGCCGCGAGAGCACGTCCTCGATGTCGAGCGCATGCCAGTCGAACCTCTGGGCGAGCGCCAAGGCCTCCTCGGGGCGAGGCGCGTCGAGGTGAATCCAGGTCAGCCCGTCGTAATGAAGCTCAGCGAGCCGGCTGCGTGGCTCGGGGCGCGTCGAGATGACCTCGGAATGAGGCCTGGTTCGCCGGATGCGCGGGACGATGGGCACCGGTACTGAGGGGGTCGTCGACGATTGCTGTCACCACGTTCGCCATGTTACCCGGGCGGGCCTGCAACCAAGCCTGCTACGGGCTCGACGTGTGGTGTCCGCAAGACTCCACGCGGAAGCGAGCGCTCCAGGCCGAGCGCCCAGCCCGCGGCAGCAAGTTGGAGCGCGGCCGCAACCGGCCAGAGCGCATACGGCGCGTGCTGGAGCAGGAAGCCGCCGCCGGCGGGCCCGATGATCCATCCGATCTGCCACGACTGGCTCGAGAACGCGAGGTAGCGCCCAAGGGCGCGCGGTGACGCGAGGTCCGATGCCAGCGGCAGGTGGATCGTTCCGTGCAGGCACTCGCCGACTGCGAAGACGACGGTGATCACCGCGAGCAAGCCCGCGGCGGTCCACCCGGACGTCCAGTAGCCCGCCGCGTCGAAGCCGAGCAGTGATCCCGCCCAGACGACGGACATCAGCGCGAGCCCCCGCATTCGCCGATGTCCTTCCATCAGCTTCGCCACCGGCAGTTGTGCAACGACGACGAACAACGAGTCGACGGCCCAGATCACGCCGACGCCTTCCGGGCTCACGTGCGCCTGGTTCTTCGCGAACGGCGGCAGCAGCTCCACCCAGACGGCGATGCTCGTAGCGATCACGAGCGCGTTGAGCCCGACGTAGCTCATGAAGACGCGGTTGCGGACGACCTCGCGGTAGCTTCCCGACTCGCGTTCCGGATGCAGGTCCGGGCTCGTGAGCCTCAGCAGGACGACGACGTACGCGAGGAACGTGCCGGCGTCGAGGAAGAAGAGCGCCGTGAAGCTCCGCGAGGCGATCACGCCGCCGACGAGGCCGCCGAGTGCGACGCCGAGGTTCATCGTCAGCCGCTGCGTGGCGAAGGCCGAATGTCGGCGATTTGCGGGAGTGAGCCCGGTGACGAGAGTCGACTGCGACGGCCAGAACGCGCCGCTCCCGAGTCCGGAGATCCCGTAGAGCACGAACGCCTCCCACGCGTTGTGCACGAGCGGGAACAACCCGATCGCAACGGCCATCACGCAGAGCGCGGCGATCAGCACGCGTCGCGGCCCGATGCGATCCGACAGCGTCCCGGCCGCGAAGCCCGAGAGGAAGCCGCAGACGGAGTTTGCGGCCGCGACGAGACCGGCGATCCCGAGCGGGATCCCGCGCACGTTGTGCAGGTAGATGATCAGGAACGGAAGGACGATCCCGTTCCCGAACGCGTTCGCCAGTCCGCCGATCTGCAGGATCCAGACGTCGCGCGGCAGCTGCGGGTTCAGGCTGCGGACATAGGACGCGAACTCCCGCACGGTCGGCGAGCGTACATTGGCGTGAGATGACGCTCGCTGTTACAGCCGTCGTCGCGGCGCTCGCCGGCAGCGGCAGCGTGCCGCTCTCGCCGCTACCGACGCACGGCGTCGAGCTCTGCCGAAAGATGCAGGCAGCCGTCCACGTCGCTGTCCTGTGCCCGGCGCGGATCCCGCTGCCGACGGGCAGGCATCGGCCGCCGTTCCACGTCGACATTCTCGGTAGTCCGCGCCATCCGGATCTGCAGACGCCGTTCGGGATCGAGCTCGGGTACAGCGCGCCCGTCGAGCCCCAGTCTGGACCGGACTGGCGGCGCCAGGTGTCGCACAACCGTCCGTGCTGCTTCCTTCACTTCACGATCTTTCGGCGGCTCGGCGCCCCGCTTCCGCCCGGGCTGAAGTCCGCGTGGCTCGGCGGCAAGCGCGGACGCATTCGCTACGCGACCGGTTACGGGCTCGAGGGCACGGTCGGATACTTCTGGTCGAACCACACGTGGTTCTTCTGGGGCGAGCACGGCGTCGAGTACACCGCGAGCCTCCACTACTTCGGGCGCGGGACGACGCGGCTGCTGGGGCGGCTAATCCAGCAGCTCAGGCCGGCGGATCAGCTGCGCATCCACTGACGGCCGAGGCGTCTGCTGCCGGCGTCGCAGGTCGGAGAGGCGGCCAAGCACATTCCGGGCGCGCGAATGCCTGCGGCCCAGTCTCCGGCCCCAGTGAAGTCGTTCCGCCTCTGCAAGCAGCTCTGCCTCGCGCTGTGCGCCGAGCATTCGGTAGGTCTCGAACATGGCTCGGACGATGCCCGGGAGCGGTTGAGATCCGGCAGGGGAGCGCGGCGAGGCGGTAGAGATTCGGTAGAGAGGCCTAGCCCGAGGCCTCGAATCGTGCTTACGTAGACACGCGCGATGGACGTGCGGTTGCTCGGTCCGTTCGAGGTCTGGGAAGGAGACCGCCGGCTCTCGATCGGCGGCGGAAAGCAGCTGGCCCTCCTCGTCCTGCTCGTCCTCAACCGGAACGAGGTCGTCAGCACGGACCGGATCGTGGATGCGCTCTGGGACGGACGCCCGCCCCCGACCGCGTCCAAGAACGTCCAGATCTACGTCTCCCAGCTCCGGAAGATGCTCGGTGAGGACGCGATCGTCACCCGGTCGGGCGGCTACTCGGTGAATCTGCCACCGGACGCGGTGGACGCGGCTCGGCTCGAGGAATCGCTGGCCCGCGGCCGCGAGCTGCTTGCGAATGGGGACAATACGGCGGCCGCGGCGACGCTGCGGAAAGGACTCTCGCTGTGGCGCGGCTCACCGCTCGTCGACGTCGCCTACGCCGACTTCGCGCAGGCGGAGATCAATCGACTCGAAGAACTGCACAACTCGGCTGTCGAGGAACGCAACCAGGCTGACCTCGAGCTCGGGCGCCATGCCGAGCTCGTCCCCGAGCTGGAGTCGCTGGTGCGCGAGCATCCGCATCGGGAACGGTTGCGCGAGCAACTCATGCTGGCTCTGTACCGGAGCGGACGCCAGGCGGACGCCCTGGCCGCATTTCGAACTGCCAGACAGACGCTGGTCGACGAGCTCGGCCTCGAGCCGGGCCGCCCGCTTCGAGAGCTCGAGCGGGAGATCCTCGCGCACGACCCAAGACTCGATGCACCGAAGCGAGGCGTGGCCATCCGTGTACCTCGCAAGCGCGGGCTCGTCGTCGGCGCACTCGTGACGGCCGCAGTCGTCGCCGCGGCCGCCGTCGCATTCAGGAGTGAAGCGAAGCCCGTGCAGGTTGCGCTGAATGCCGTCGGCGTCATCGATCCGGACACCAACAAGGTGATCGCCCAAGTGCCGGTCGGCGTCAGCCCATCGGCGATCGCGGTTGAGAACGGACGCGTCTGGGTCGCGAACGAGGAAGACCGGACGCTCTCTGAAATCGACGCGGGCTCACGCAAGCTCATCCGGACGATCGCCCTGGATGGCGCGGCGACGGACGTCACGGTTGCCGACGGCTTCGTGTGGGTTCTGAATGCCGCGACGCCGGAGAACACGACTCCGCCCGTCGAGATCACGAAGATCAATCCACGCTTGGGCCAGGTCGTCGATCGGATTCCGACCGATCTCGCCTACGGCGAGGTGATCGAGGGACAATTCGCCGTTGACGGCATCAGCGCCTGGGTCCCAAGCCCCGTCGGAGATTCGACGACGCAGGCGATCGAGCGGATCCAGCTCGCGGACAATCGGGTCGCCGGCCGAGTTCGCATCTTCGGCCCGCGCCCAGCTGAGGACGGAATCACGTACGGCGCGGGCGCAATCTGGTTCGTCGACGCTCGTGGCCTGGTTCGTTTAGATCCCGAGACGGGTAACCCGGATGTCGCGGCCGTCCATGGGGGAGGGGGCGTCACGGTCGGTCTCGGCGCTGTCTGGGTCGGTGCACGTTTCCCGCCCGAGTGTCTCTTGCCGGTGTGCAAGTCCAAGCCGGGCTACGTGGCGAAGGTCGATCTTGGCGGCGGCGCTGTGGCAGCGACGACTCCGGCCGGTGACCCGGTGTCGGTAGCGGTCGGAGCGGGATCCGTTTGGGTCGCCAACCGGCAGACTCGAACCGTCCAGAGGATCGACCCGACGACGAACCGCACGATCGCGATCATTCGGCTGCACAACCCGCCGGTCGCAATCTCGGTCGGCGACGGTGCCGTCTGGGTCGTCGTCGGCTAGCCGCAGCCGCGCAGAACGCGCTTGGCCTGAGCCTCGCGTCCGGCGGTGTCCGACACGACAGCGGTGAGGACGCGCTTCCCCTTGCCGCTCGCCGCCCAGGTGAACGTGTAGACGCCCGCGGAGTTCTCACGGACGCGTCCGATCTGCCGGCCCCCGGCGTAGAACCCGACCGACGAGATCGGCTTCGAATCGCTCGCGAGCACCGCGAGCTGAGTGCGGCCTGAGACGCAGGCGCCGTTGAGCGGAGTGAGCCACGCGATCGTCGGCGCGTTGACGACGCGGATGTTCGCCTTCAGGAACGTGGTGTTCGGCATCAGCCGCTTGCTGACAGTGTTGACGTTCTTCGACTCCTGGTTGTCGGCAGCGACCAGGCGCATAGTCGCGACACCGGCATTGAGCCGCGTGTCCTTGTCGTGCGGGAACGGGAAGACCGCGACGCCGGTGCTCGGGTCGTAGAAGGACGCGCCGAAGAGGAACTGCTTGTAGCCGATCACGAGCGCGAGCGGATCCACACCGGACTGTCTATCGGTCGCGCGGAACGCGATCGACGGACGCCCGGACGCCACCCTCGTCGTAATGAGTCGCACCTTCGGCGGTGTCGTGTCGTTGATCCAGGAGCGGATCGTGAACGGGCCGGCGCCCGAGCGACCGGTGAACGGATCGCGGCCGGAGTCGATCGACACGTAGTACCGGCCCGGCCGCGCAAACACCGTTCCGGCGACTGCGGTCGTGAAGAGGTAGTCCTGCAGGAAGCCGTTGACGTTGACCGGCGTACCGGCATAGCCCTGCACGTCGTTCTCGTCCAGTGACCCGAGGAACCATGGGTGGATCGGGCCGTTCAGCAGGTTCTCGATCCGGCCCCCGAGGTTGGGCGCGGGACTCGTCACCGCGACGCCGACGTTCGTCGCCGTCTTGGCGATGTCGACGTAGTAGACCTTCTCCTTCCCGTCGTCGGCGACCGGCTTGTCGAGGCCGAACACGCTGCTGTTGACCGAGAACGGATTCGACGGCCAGCGATACTCCTCTGCGCGGTCGACACCGTCTGCGGTCGTGCCGGACTGAACGGCCTTCAGCTGGATCGCCTGCGCGCCCGCCAGCTTCGGCCGGGTGACAGTGAACCCGTAGGGGATGCGGCGTCGCAGGCCACCCCGATCCAGGACGACGAAGCCATAGTCGTCCCCGGGCGCGGCACCCGCCGAGGCGTGCGCGACGATTTGGATGGACGTCTCGGCGCCGGGCGCGATCGCGACCGGCGAGGCAACGTCGATGCCGGCGCCGGCAGAAGCGACTTGCGGCTCGAGCCCGACCGACCACGAGCCTGCGCCGCCGCCGGCATCGGAGATCGTGAGGGCGATCGTCTTGCTCGCTCCGCCGGAGCTCACGTTCAGGTCCTGGAAGGACAGCGACTGAGGATCCGTGAAGATCTTCGGGTCGTCGGCGGCCGGAAGCCACGCGAGTCCCGCGCCCTCGAGGTTGACCGTTGCCTCGGTCGTGTCCGCGGTGTCCTGGAAGACGGGACGCGCCGTCGACATGAGCGCGGACTTCACCTGCCGCGGCGTCCAGTTCGGATGCCGGCCGACGAGGAGCGCTGCCGCGCCCGCGATGTGCGGCGAGGCGAAACTCGTCCCGTCGAGGTACGCGAACTGCGCGCCTGCGAACTCCACGAGCGTGGACGACATGATCTGCGCGCCCGGCGCGGAGATGTCGGGCTTCAGGAAGTGGCCGAAGTCCGTCAGGCCGGCGGACGAGAAGCTCGTCGGCGTCGTCCCGTTGCGATGTGTGTCGATCTCGGTGATGTCATGGCCGATCAGGATCGTCGCGCGTCCGCCGGTCGCGGCCATCGCATCGTGGAGCCGCGCGCCGTCGAGGTCGGCGATCATGCCTGCGGGGATTCCGCCGCCGGGGAACGGGTTCGCCTCGCCGGGTCGGTTGTCGACCATGACCATCCCGATCGCGCCCGCGTCACGCACGCGCGCCGCCTTCGAGTCGAACGTGCAGTTGCTACGCCAGACGAGCGCGATCGCACCGTTGAGCGAGCCGGGCGCGAGGGGCGTCGAGCTCGGGTCGTTCGGATCGCCGATCGGCGCGCACACGTATTTGTCCTTGCTGATCGCCGCGGTGTCGACGAGCCGCTGCGAGCTCGTCGCCCACGCCTCCGGGATGGCGCCTGCCAGCACGAACGGGATCGGCTGCGGGCCCGCAGCCGGGGAGACGACGGTGAGTGCGTAGTCGAACACGTGCGTGTTCTCGACGGCCGCGACGCTGATCGCGTCCGGCGCGGTTCCCGGGGATCCCACCGACCCGATGCCGAAGAGGTCGCGGTCGTTGCCGGCCGCGATCACCGGGACGACGCCGCCTTTCGCGACGTTCGAGACGACCTCGATGAGCGCATCCGACGGGGGATCGCTCTCGGGGCCGCCGCCCGAGAAGTTGATGACGTCCATGCCGTCCTTCACAGCCGCCTCGAACGCGGCGACGATCTCGGGCGTGTTCGCGGTGCAGCAGTCGTACGGCTGGAGCGGAGGTGTCAGTGGGTTCGGAACGGTGAACACGCGGTAGTTGCCGAGCCACGCGCGCGGCGCGACGCCGGTGAGGCCCGTCACCTTCGGATGGCACCCACCCTCTGAGAACTTGCAGCGGATGCCGCCGGGCCCTTCGGAATCGATGATCGTCGACGTCGCCGGCGCGGTCGTGCCCGCATCGCCGCCGGCGACGCCTGCAACGGCGGTTCCGTGGAACGAGAACTGGCGGTCGACCGGGAGCTTGCCTTCCTGGCCCGAGTACGGCCCCGGGAACGCGCGCGCGACGATCACCTTCGGGCTCGTGTACTGAGTGTTCCCCTTCGGGAAGCCGGCAGGGTACGAGTAACCGGTCGGGTCGAAGAACGGGTTCTGCAGGTCGATGCCGTCGTCGACGATCCCGATCTTGACGCCCTGCCCGCGCTCACCGGTCAGTGTCTCGAGCTGCGGCGCGCCGATGATCGACGTGCTGCGGTTGAGCGAGCGCGTGTAGGTCAGGCTCGGGTATACCCGGCGCACGAAGCCGAGGCCGAACAGCTTCTGCAACTCCTTCGTCCGCAGGTTCACAGTCAGGCCGTCGAGGACGACCTGGAATCGGCGCCCGACCCGGGCGTCGGGGATCGCCCGGCGCAGCGCGACGACGGCGCGACGCTGCGCGGCGTCCACGCGCGCGAGATACGCCTTCGCCGCAGCGCTCGCGAAGTTCACCTTGTGACGCGCACCGACGCTCGCGAACGCGCGTTCCGGGAGGTTGGCCGCAAGGAGCGGCGGCAGCTTCAGCGTGACGATGACGCGCGCATCGGGACCGCTCGTCGCCGGCATCTGGACCTTCCCCGTTCGGACGCGTGGGATGCTCAGCTCGCCGTTGTTGCGAAGAAGCGGCTGCAATCCGGCGGCGGCGGACGTGACGCACACCAGCCCGGCGACGAGCCCGGCCAGGATGGTGGCCCGGTACACGACGCGCCTAGCCGATCGTGGCAGCGAAGGTCTTGGTGACCTTCTTACCCTCGAACACGACCGTGATCGAGCCGCGGAACGCCTTGCTCCGGGCCGATCCCGGAATCGCCCAGGTGCATTGCGCGACCTTGTTCGCGATGCGGTGAACGCGGGCGGAGAGCCTCGAGCCACCGGCCTTGGCGGCACAGTTGACGGTTCCGCCCTCGAGCACTGCGCCGGTGTCGTTGCGGATGACGGACATCTTCATGCTGAACGAGCCGCCGGCCCTCGGCCTGGTGGGGGCGGTCTTGAAGTTCTTCGCAAGGAGTTTGAGCGGCGCGGTCTTGACCTCGTAGGCGTAGAGACCATGGCCCAGGTCCGGCGCCGAGTCGGCGTGCGCGTTCGTGAAGTCCAAGTTCCCGGCCGCGTCGAGCGTAATCCCAGACACCGCGCTCGCTTGGAAGTTCAGCTTCTGCGTGTTCCCGAGCTCGGCGTTGCTGATCGAGATCGTCGGACCGGTGGGCGAGTCGGAAAAGATCAGCGTCGCCTGGGAGGGCCCGGCGGCGCTGCGCGAATAGGTCTGCCCGTCCCACTGGAAAAGCGTGGCGGCGCTCTGGAAGAGCTCGATCGCGTAGTCGGCGCCCGGATTGAGAGGACTGGGGTCCCCGGTCTTCGGGTTGTTGTCGGAGTCGACGAGGATGTCGACGATCTTCTCGCCCGAGAGCTGCGCCTGGTTCGGAATGTCGATCTTGAAGGTGATGAGGCCCGCGTTGTTGTTCGAGACCGTGACCGTGTTGATGTCCGGGCCCTTTGGATCTTCGTTGCGGGAGTCCTGGTACGTCACCGAGTTCGCGAGCGTCCGTGCAGGCGACGCCCCACCGACCACCGGAAAGACTGCGGCGAGGGCGGCAATCAGGCCTAGGAACTTGAGCGCGCGGACCAAAGGATGAGACCCCGGCCCAGGCTAGCCGCAGCCCCGGACAACGTCAACGGGCGAATATCACGGTTTGTGATGGAAGCGTAAGGAAGGCCCGCGGCCTGACCCGCTTTGCTCAGACGCGCGTCGCGTTGCCCGTCGCGGCCCAGTCGATCGGGAGGCGAGCGAGCTGCGGCTCGACCTCGCGGAGAGCTGAGGCGAGATCGTCCTCGACGAGGCGGAAGCGATCCCAGAGGCGTCGCAGAGCATCTCTACCGCCTGCGTCGTAGACGTGCTTCGCCGCCACGTGCAGGCGACACTGGTACCAGCCGTAGTTCTGGGGCGGCATGCGGTCGTAGAGCTGCTCGAACGTCGCGAGATCGCTGTGTTGAACGTGCTCCGCGGACACCGACGCAACGGCGGCGGGAAACGCCTCGAGTAGAGGCAGCGCGTCAGGTTCTTTCTCGGCGATGTAGGTGTGCAGGCCGAGGTTGCAGAAGAACTCCATCAGCCAGAGCCGGGGAAAGCGGACGACTCCGACATGGTGGAAACGGTGGCCCAGCTCGTGGACCGCGAGCAGGTCGAAGAAGGGCGAGAGATCGATCTCGCCGTCTACCGCGTAGGTCTGTAAGAGCAGTCGGAGCGCGTCCGGTTGCGGCTCGGCGACGAATCCCACGAAGCCTCGCCAGAAATCGCTCGGCGCACCGGCGACAACGAGGTTGCCTCCGCCGTCGTAGTTCGGCATGCCGTAGACGGGATGCGACGCTCGGCCTTCCCAATCGCCTGGAGCGAGAACGAGCAGCGCCAGCTCCGGCTCCACGTCGAGCGTCGATCCGAGGAACTCGCGAGCCCGCGCGGTCCGCTCGGCGATCTCACGGGCACGGGCAATGACGTCGGCGCTCGCCAATACGGGAAAGCCGAAATCCTCAATCCGCTGGAGACCCGCGTGCTTGCTCGAGTCAACCGCCATCGACGGCGTCATCATCCTCCGTGTCGATCGAAAACGGAAGGCCGCGAATCAGCGAATCAGCACTCCCACATGGGCTGCCGCGGGCGACATGCGCGGGCCGCGTGTGCGGGATGGCGAGGCAACACGACCGTTGCGGTGCGGCACCGCCCTTCCCAATCGGGAAGGCGCGCGGGATACTCGACAGATGGCGTCGGTGTTGGCCGTGCCGCCATGGAGGGTGATCGGACGAGAACGCGAGCTCGCGACGATTCGCGATTTCGTCGCGGGGATCTCGGCGGGTCCGCGCAGCCTCCTACTAGAGGGTGCGCTCGGCATCGGCAAGACGACGCTCTGGCGGGCGGGGCTCCGCGCGGCGCAGGAGCACTCCTACCACGTCCTTTCCTGCCGTCCCTCCGAGCTCGAGTCTCGCCTTGCCTTCGGCGCCGCGATCGACCTGCTGGCGGGCGTCGACGACGCGGTCCTCGAGTCCTTGCCGGTGCCGCAGCGGCACGCGCTCGAGGTCGCACTCCTTCGCCGCGAGACGAGCGGGGATGCTCCCGTCCAGCCGCGGGAGGCTGCCGTTGGGGCGCTCGGAGCGATTCGGATGCTCGCACGCTCGGCCGCGGTCCTGATCGCGGTCGACGACGTCCAATGGCTGGACACGCCCTCGGCGAGAGTCCTCGCCTACGTCATCAGGCGCCTGGAAGACGAGCGGGTTGGACTGCTCATGACTCGGCGCGACGGGACGGAGTCGCCGTTCCGGCTCGAGCGGCTCCGCCCCGAGGAGGAGAGCACGTCGCTCGAGATCCCACCGCTGACCCTCGGCGCCCTTCACCATCTCGTCCGGGAGCGCGTCGGCATCGCCTTCCCGAGGCCGACCCTTGCCCGGCTCCTTCGAACGTCGGGCGGCAACCCGTTCTTCGCGCTGGAGATCCTCCGCTCCCTCGGTGACGAGATGCCGAGTACCGCCGCCGAGCTGCCGATCCCGGGCAGCCTGCGTGAGCTTGTCGCGGAGCGGCTGGCGACACTGACGCCGGCGGCCCGCGAGGCGGTGCTCGCGAGCTTCGCCCTCTCGCGACCGGCGCCGGCGGCGATCGAGTCGGCCCTGCGCGCCGCGCGCCGCTCGCAAAGCGGCCTCGCCGCTGCGGTCGAGG
>VAXU01000101.1 GCA_005885125.1 Actinomycetota bacterium | reverse complement strand
CGTGCACGTGCTGATTCGCGACGCCGCGTACGCCGCGATCCCAAAGGAGACGCGCGCCGATCTCCACGAACAGTTCGCGGGCTGGATCCGTACGAACGCCGGCGAGCACGTCGTCGAGCTCGACGAGATCGTCGGTTACCACCTCGAGCAGGCCTTCCGCTACCGCGAGGAGCTCGGGCCACTCGACGAGCGATCGCGCAGGCTCGCTGACGAGGCAGGCACGCTCCTCGCGCCCGCAGGCCGCCGAGCGATTGCGCGCGACGACGCGCCGGCTGCGGTCAAGCTGCTCGACCGCGCAGCCCGACTGCTCGAAGGGCGAGCGGGGGCAGCGGTTCTGACGGATCTCGGCACGGCGCTCGCGGCCGTCGGCGAGCTCTCCCGTGCGGTCGATGTTCTCACCGAGGCGATCGACCGCGCGAAAGCACAGTCCGACCCAGGGCTCGAGGCATCTGCGCTGGTGGAGCGCGCGATCGTCGGCGTCCAGACGAAGGGCGCCACCGAGGAGCTCGAGCGCATTGCCGAGCAGGTAATTCCGATCTACGCGCAGGAAGGCGACGACGCCGGCCTCGCACGTGCATGGCGCCTCGTGAGCATCAAGCATTTTGCCCATTGCGAGTTCGCCGCAATGGAACGCGCTCTCGTGGAAGCGATCGAGCATGCCCGGGCGGCAGGCGACGGGCGGCAGGAGCGTCGGGCGCACGGGGCACGGGCGCTCGCCTTGTTGCTCGGCCCGACGCCGGTCGTCGAGGCGATCGCGCTCTGCGACGACATCCGGGAGCGGACCGCTGCGAATCCGAGCACGCAAGCTTTCGCCACCGGACAACTCGCAGAGCTGGAGGCGATGCGCGGCCGCTTCGACCAGGCTCGCGCACTGTGCGAGGAAGCGAAGGCCGTGCTCGCCGAGCACGGTCGGACCGTCGGGCTCGCGGGCATCGCCCTCCACACGGCGCCGATCGAGCTGCTGGCCGGACGGCCGGACACGGCTGAGCACGAGCTTCGATGGGCATACGACGTCCTCCAGGCGGTCGATGCACGCAGCTCCCTCTCCACCGTCACCGCGTTCCTCACATGCGCCCTCGCGCTCCAGGGAAAGGTCGACGAGGCGAAGCGCTTTGCCGAGCTGTGTCGGACGACTGCCACGGAGGACGACGTCCTGACGCAGGTGGTCTGGCGAAGCGGGCTCGCTCACGCGCTTGCCGCGAAGGGGGACAGGGCTGAGGCGGAGGCAGTCGCCCACGAGGCGGTCGGGCTCGCGCGATCGACCGACTCACCGAATCTGCTCGCCGATGCCCTTGTCGCGCTCTCCTCGGCGATGACTCCAGGCAGCGGCGAATGGGCTGAGGCGCTCCAGGAAGCCGCGGGTCTGTACGAGGCGAAAGGAAACGTCGTCAGCTCCGCCGGCGTGCGCGCCCTACTGGAACCGGCGGCAATCACACCTTGACGGAGCGGTTGTCCCGCTAGACACTCCTCGCGCCGGCCCCTAAGGAGGAGTTGCCATGAATGGCTACGACAACGGCGTGGGCATCCAGCTGCGGATGACGACAGCGCAGGCGCGCGAGTTTGCCGAACGGTTGACGGACGACGACTTTCGCGACCGCCTCGAGAACAACACCCGCGAGACGCTCGCCGAGTACGGAATCGAGGCGGCGCCGGGTGTGATCCCCGACACAGTGCGTCTGCCCGACAAGAAGGAGCTCGAGGACATGATCGGGCGCATCCCGGGTGGACGCGGATTCCGTGACGAGGCATATCCGGGATTCATCCACCCGATCATGGTCCTGATCTTCGCGCTGGCGTTTCTCGAAGAATCCGAAGAATTGGGCTAGACGGGCGGCGTGGCGAGGGTCCGCCGGACGCGCTTTCTCTTCTTCTACGCAGAAGATCGAGGCTTCCTCGACGTGTCGGAGCTGCTGCGTGGAGAGGCGAGAGCGAAGACGGTGCAGCAGCTGTACGCGATCTCGATCCTCACCGGGCAAGAACACCCGATCACCGCCTCCGATCTCGAGGCGCTGCTGGCGATCCCCTGCGAGGACTGGGTCGACTGCGCGGAGACGCCGCAACTCGCTGACTTCGCGCGCGACGGGCTGATCGTCAGCGAGGACGGCCGGCCCGAGCTAGCGGAGTTGCGTCGGCGCGACGAGCAGCTCGACGGCTCCGGCTGGAGCCTCTACGGCGCCCTCTACCACTCGATGTCGAGGTGGCGCGACATCGACGTCGAGCTCGAGGAGCGAACGCAGGTCTCCGACCAGCTGGTGGCCGAGGTGGCGGAGAAGGTCATCGCGCGATTCGGCCGCCCGCCTCCCCACTTCCACGCGATCGACGGCGCGCTCGACGTGCGCGAGCTTCCGCTTGTCGATGCGGACGGCGGGCTCTATCGCGCGCTTGCTCGACGCCGGACGACACGGGTCTTCGCTCCGGGGTCCTCGCTCGGTGAGCACGACCTTGCGCAACTCCTCTACTACGTGTTCGGATGCCACGGCTACCTCGAGGTGGCGGACGGCGTCGTCGGCCTCCACCGCACGAGCCCTTCGGGGGGCGGGCTTCATCCGATCGAGGTCTATCCGCTGCTCGTCTCTGTCGACGGCTACGAACCGGGCATCTACCACTACCACGTTGGACAGCACGCCCTCGAGCTGCTCGAGCGGCTCGATCCTGCGCAGGCCGCCGCGCTCGCGGACCACTTCACCTGCGGGCAGTTCTACTTCAAGAGCGCGAATGCGCTGTTCCTGCTGACCGCAAGATTCGACCGCACTTTCTGGAAGTACCGCCACGAGCGTGCGTACGCGGTCGTGCTTCTCGATGCCGCCCACCTGAGCCAGACCTTCTACCTCGTCTGCGCCGATCTCGGGCTCGGTTCCTTCTTCACCGCGGCGGTGAACGTCGCGAACATCGACGCGCGGCTGGGGATCGACGGATTCTCGGAGGGTGCGCTCGCCGTCGTCGGGTGCGGCGTTCCTTCCCGGGAGGAATCGTTCCTCAATCCGGAGTTCCTGCCCTACGTCCCGCGCGAGACGCAGGCGTAGAGCCTGCAACCAACGTGGTCTCGATGAGCGTCGCGTTCGGTTTGGAGCACTAGAGAACTAGTCGAAGAGCCAGCGGACGGCGGCGCGTGGGAATCCGCTCTCGGCCCACGTCTGCGCGATCCGCGGGCGGACGACATAGATCGGCGTGTCGCTGTTCGACAGGTCGACGCGATAGTCGTACTTCGCCTCGTAGGCGTCGACGAAGCGAGCAAGCGCGTCCGCGTCGCGTGACGGCTCGGCCTCCCCTTCGAGGATGACGACGTCGTCGCCGCTCTCGAGATGGACGAGGACCGTCGGATTGCGCGCGAGGTTGCGCCCCTTCTGCGATTCCGGAGACGTGCTGAACCAGAGCGCCTCGTCGAGCCAGAGCCCCCAGACCGGCGCCGCATGCGGCCTGCCGTCGGCGCGCGTCGTGCAGATCCAGTAGTTCCGGGCGAGGACGAGGCGCTCGACCGCCCAGCTCCACGGCAAGAGCTCGGCGCCGGACGCGTCCGTGGGAACCCCGTAGGCGGCAGGCATGCGCGGAGCGGTTGGCCGAGGATCGGTCATGCGGCGAGCAGGGCCCGCGCGAAGTCTTCCGGATCGAACGGCCGCAGGTCCTCCAGCGTCTCCCCCACGCCGATCAGCTTCACCGGCAAGCCGAGCTCGTAGGCGATCGCGACGGCGATTCCGCCCTTCGCGCTCCCGTCGAGCTTCGTCAGCGCGACAGCAGTCACACCGACCGCATCGCCAAACAGCCGCGCCTGCTGCACGCCGTTCTGTCCCGTCGTCGCGTCGACGACCAGGAGCGTCTCGTGCGGTGCGCCGTCGAGCTTGCCGGCGATCACTCGGCGCACCTTCGCGAGCTCTTCCATCAGGTTCGCCTGCGTGTGCAGCCGGCCGGCGGTGTCCACGATCACCACGTCACGGCCGTCGCGCGCCGCCGTCTCGATCGCGTCGTATGCGACGGAGGCCGGATCGGCGCCCCGTTCGCCCTCGACGAACACGGCCGAAGCGCGGTCGGCCCAGATCTCGAGCTGCTCCTCGGCTGCAGCGCGGAACGTATCCGCTGCGGCGAGCACGACGGAGTGTCCGTGCTGGCGCAATCGCTCCGCGAGCTTGCCGATCGTCGTCGTCTTGCCGGTCCCGTTCACCCCGACGACGAGCACGACGCTCGGCTGCCCCTGGACGTGGAGCGTCCCCGGGTCGCCGAAGAGCGCGGCGATCTCCTCCGCGAGCGCCGTGTTCAGGTCGCCGACCTCGCCGCGCGCTTCGAGCCGGCGGACGAGCTCCGCCGTCGCGCGTACGCCGACATCCGCACGGATCAGCGCCTCCTCGAGCCGCTCCCACGCCAGGTCGTCGCCCGGGTCGAACGCCGCTGACGCGAGCTCCTCCGTGAACGCACGCCGGCTCTTCGCCAACGAGTCGCGGAGCCGCGAGAAGAGCCCGCTGCGCTGCTCCTCCGGTTCAGGCTGCGCGCCTTTCTCCCCGAGCAGCTCGCCCCAGCTACGAGGCAATCGCGGCCTGCTCCTCGCGCGGCAGGCGGCGTGACACGATCTGCGAGATCCCGTCGGCGCCCATCGTCACGCCGTACAGGATGTCGGCTGCTTCCATCGTGCGCTTCTGGTGTGTGATGACGATGAACTGCGTGCGGTCCGAGTAGCGGCGAAGCAGGTCGACGAACCGTCCGATGTTGGTGTCGTCGAGCGCAGCCTCGACCTCGTCGAGGAGGTAGAACGGACACGGGCGCGCGAGAAAGAGCGCGAACAGGAAGGAGATCGCGCCGAGCGCTTTCTCGCCGCCCGACAGGAGCGACAGTCGCGTGACCTTCTTGCCGGCGGGGCGCAGCTCGACCTCGATTCCCGGCAGCGCGTCCTCGTCCTCGCCCTCGTCCTCGGGCTCCGTCAGCCGCAGCCGCCCCTCGCCGCCCGGGAAGAGCGTGGACGCCACCTCGGCGAAGTTCGCCTGCACCGTCGCGAACGTCTCGGCAAACCGGTGCTCGACGGTCTGCGCGAGGTCGTCGCGGAGCGTCGCGAGCTCCTCGAGGCTCTGCTCGAGGTCCCGTCGCTGCGTCGTGAGCTCGGTGAGCCGCGCCTTCTCCTGGTCGTACTCCTGCTGCGCGAGCGGGTTGACCTGGCCCATCCCTTCGCGCCGGCGCTCGAGCCGCTCGACCTTGTCGGCGAGCTCGTCGCGGTCGTCGCCCACGGCGGGAGAAGCCCCCGCGGACTGCAGCCGCCGGCGCGCTGCCTCGGCCTCCGCTTCGACGCGTGCACGGTCGACCTGAATGGCGCTCAGCCGCTCGCCGGCCTCCGTTGCCTCCCGCCGTGCTTCCACTTCGGCTGCGCCGAGACGGCGCAGCTCGTCGGCGAGCTCGCCGGTGCGGGAGGAGCCGACGTCGGCACGCGCGCGCAGCGGTGCCTCGAAGCGTTCCGCGACGGAGACGTCGAGCGCTGCGACGAGCCGCTCCGTCAGCCGTACGAGTGTCTGCGTCGTGCGGTCCGGCGCGACCGAGTACGCACCGGCAGGGATCGGCGCGGCGGCACGCGCCTCGAGCTCGTCGACCTCTGCCGCGAGTGCGCGCCGGCGCGCTTCGAGCTCGAGCCAGACGGCCTCCGCGGTCTCGCCGGCGAACCAGAGCTCACCGCGTTGCGGATCCCACCCGAATCCCTCGGGTGTGACAGCCGGGACCGAAGAGGACAGCAGCTCCTCCTTCGACACCACGGGCAGCCCGCGTACGAGCTCCGACGGGTCGCGGC
>VAXU01000100.1 GCA_005885125.1 Actinomycetota bacterium | reverse complement strand
TCGACCTCCTCGTCGGCGCGCTGCAGCCGCTCCGTGAGGTCGAGCCACTCGCCCAGATTGGCGCGGCCGGTCGGCAGGCCCAGCTTTTCGGAGACGAGCTCGTCGAGCCCCTCCGCCTGGAGCCGCGAAGGGACGAGGTAGACGTCCGGCACGTCGGGGCACGCGATCACGGCGCGCGTGTCGACGTCCGCGAACAGGGCGATCTTCTCGCGAATGTCCGTGGACAGCTCCTCGTGCGAGCGGCACACGACGACGTCCGGATGGATACCGATGCGGCGCAGCTCGTTGACGGAGTGCTGGGTCGGCTTCGTCTTCAATTCGCCGGCGGCCTCGAGGAACGGGACGAGCGTCACGTGCACGTAGATCACGTTCTCCGAGCCCACCTCCCGGCGGAACTGGCGGATCGCCTCGAGGAACGGGAGCGATTCGATGTCGCCGACCGTGCCGCCGATCTCGCTGATCACCACGTCGGCGGGCCTGGACGCGGCGGAAGCGTGAATGCGGGCCTTGATCTCATTCGTGATGTGCGGGATCACCTGCACTGTTGCGCCGAGGAACTCCCCCTTCCGCTCTTTGCGCAGCACCGAGTCCCAGATCGCGCCCGCCGTGTGACTCGCCGCGCGGGTCAGGTTCTCGTCGATGAACCGCTCGTAGTGGCCGATGTCGAGATCGGTCTCGGCTCCGTCCTCGGTCACGAACACCTCTCCGTGCTGGAAGGGGCTCATCGTCCCGGGATCGACGTTGAGGTAGGGGTCGAATTTCTGCAGGCGAACTCGCAACCCCCTATGTTCGAGAAGCATGCCGACCGAGGCGCACGTCAGTCCTTTGCCCAGGGAGCTGACAACGCCGCCCGTGACTACGCTCGATCAGCGCGCCGAGGGACATGCGTTCACCGACGATGGTGAGTCCGGCCAGCGCCCCGATGGCGATCCAGCGACCCCTGCCCGTGAGACGATCCACGGAATTCAAGCCTAGCAGCGCCCCGAGTGAGTTCGCGCCTGCATCCCCGAGCATCGCCATCTCGCGAAGATCGTAAGGAAGCAGGAGGACGGCGATCCCGAGCGGCGCATCGACCGCGAGCCCGACAGCGAGATAGGCCTTCAGCGCGCGCCCCGGGCGGGTGTCCAGTTGGTTCAGGGCGTTCGCGGCGAGCCCCACGAGGAGTGCGGCCGAGACGCTCCGCTTGCGGAGGAGCGCATACGCGGGGATCCCGAGCAGCTTCAGGACGCCGGTCGTCCGAGCAGCGCGGAGGTGGGCGCGAAAGCCCCGCTCCTCCCCCGACCACAAGTCGTCGGCCAGCCCGATCGCCGTCACCACCGGCTCGTGGGCCGCGAGCGTCCAGCCGACGAGCGGCAGGCGTCGGCCGCGGTAGTTGAGGGCGAGCGGCCCCGCGGCGAAGAGCGTGTCGGCGAGCTGGCGCGCTCGGTGGACGAAGCCGGCCAGGTCGCGGCCGGTCGGACGATGCCGGAGCGGCAGCGTCACCTCCTCGACGCGGAGCCCCGCACGCGCCGCGTCGATCGTCATCCGGACCTCGCAGCCGAAGCCCGGGGCCAGGGGAAAGGTCGCTGCGCGGACGCGCGCCGACAGCGCCCGCTGACCGGAGAGCGGCTCGCGCTGATCGACTCCGGTGCGGAGGCGAATGAGGAAGCGTGCCGTCCTTTTCGCCAGGCCGAAGCCGCCACCCTGACGACGCTCAAACGCGGCGACGACAAGATCTCCGCGCCCGTTCACGAGCGCTGCGAGATCACCGTCGAGCTCGGCGTCGCTCAGCAGCAGCCGCCCGGGCGGCGCGGCGCGCTCAGCCGCGGACAACGCCTGGCCCTTGCCCAGGCGTCGAAGGCGGAGCACCGTCGCGCCCGCGTCCTCCGCCGCATCGGCCGTGGCGTCGCGGGACCCGTCGTCGGCGACGATCACCTCTGCGTCCGGAAACGCGCGCCGCAACCTCGCGACCGTGCGCGCGATCGTCTCTTCCTCGTCGCGCGCGGCGACGAGAACCGTCAGCGGCTCATCCACCCGATGTCGTCGTGAGCGGCTGCACCGGCGGGATCTTCGGAACGATCGCGTCGTCGACGTCCTGCAGTCCGTAGTGCCCGCCGACGGCGTCCGGCGACAGCAGCACGGCGAGCGCGACACGTCCGATCCGCAGGTCGAGATCGTCGACGCTCGAGAGCCCGTAGTGCTTGTACGTCTGGACGGCCGAGGGGAACGTGCCGCGGAGCTCGACGCCGACCGCGGGCACGCCGCCCTCGCCGAAGGCCCGGAACAGGCCCGCGACGAGTTGCGCCGATGCAGTCCGCGTTTGCGGCTCGGCCGTTCGGACGAGGATGACGCCGTCGACCGGGCGCTTGCCGGCGCCGAAGCGGAACTCGACGAGCTGTCCCTCGAGGGCATCCCACAACGTCGTGTCTTTCCCGGTCACGAACTCGGTCGCGAGCTCGCGACCGACGTTGACGAAGCGCTTCGGCCCGACCGCGAACGAGGCGAGGGATGCCCGCTTCGCGAGCGCTCCCTCGATCGCGTGGGCGTTCACCGGCACCGTGATCGCGCGCATCCGCGTCATCGAGGCGCCGGCATCGCCGAGCGTTCCTTCGATCGCCGTCCGGATCGTGTCGTCCGCCGGCCCCACGAAGAGGACTGCGATGTGCTTGCCGCGCAACCGGTTCGCCATTACGGCGTCGTAGGCCGCAGTCGCGAACTGCGTCTCCGCCTTGTCCGCCTGCGCGGCGCTCTTCAGGTCGGTGACCTGGCCGCGGGCGCGGGTCAGGTCGGCCTCCAGCTTCTTCCGTTCCGCGTTGCCGAGACCGTGTGACGCAAGAGCGACGCCGACGAGGATCCCGATCACCAGCGCGAAGAAGACGGCTGCGAGCGAGGCGACGTGGTAGCGGAGGTCGAACATCCGGCTACAGGGCGTCCGCGGTCTGGCAGAGGTCGTGGAGGCGCGTGAGCGCACGGCGCGGCAGGCTGCGCGGGAAGCTGACGAGCCAGGCAGCGCTCACCTCGAGCAGCGCGCGCGTGCGATCCGGCCCGGTCTCCTCGAGCAGCAGCTCGGCGTCGAGACGATCGCCGGTCAGCGTCCACGCGAAGCGACGCGGCGGATTGACGGCGCGGACGTGCAGCGTGCCGCCGTAGCCGGAGCGCCGGAAGAGCGTCGGTCGCTCGTTCGCGCGCACCGTCCAGCGGGCCCCTTCGGCGAAGCCACGGCGGTCCGGCTCGACCGCCGCGACGCCGGGCCACCAATCGGCGAAGTGGCGCGGCTCGGATATGAAGTGCCAGACGTCCTCGCGCGAAGCGAGCAACTCGCGCGCTGCTGACACGCGGGGCATGGCCGAAGCGTAGACGGCCCTCCGCGCTAGACCTAGCCGATGCCGAGCAGGTCGCGCAGCCGCAGGGCCAGGTACTCGATCACGTGGCGCAGGGCCGGCGAGACGGCAATCGCGACCCCGATCGCGGCCAGCCCGGCGAGCGCGAACACGACCAGCGGCCAGATCCCGACCTTGCGGCTCGCCAACCGGGAGACGCCCTTCGCGTCGATCAGGATCTCCCCGACCTTGAGACGTGTGAGGAAGGTCGACGACATGCCCGCGCGGTTGCGCTCCAGGAACTCGATCAGGTTGAAGTGCGTCCCCACGGCGACGATCAGCTCCGATCCCTTCTCGAAGGCGAGCAGCAGGGCAACGTCCTCGCTGATTCCGGTCGCAGGAACGACCTCGTAGCGCACGCCGAGCTGTTCGGCGCGCTCGGCGCCGGGCGCCGCGCCGTGCGCGTATGCGTGCACGACCAGCTCGGCACCGGACTTCAACGCCTTGTCGGAGACCGAGTCCATGTCCCCGACGATCACGTCCGGCTTGTAACCCGCCTCGAGCAGTGCATCCGCGCCGCCGTCGACCGCGATCAGCACCGGCTTGAAGTCGCGGATGTACGGACGGACCATTCGGAGATCGCGCTTGTAGCCGGGGCCGCGCGCAACGACGAGCGCGTGCCGGTCACGGAAGCGCGTCTCGAGCTGCGGAAACTGGATTCCCTCGGCGAGGAGCTTCCCTTCCTCACGGAGGTAGCGCATCGTGTTCTCGGCGAACGCTTCGAGCGCCTCGGTGACGCGGCCGCGCTGCTCGGCGAGCGCGCGTTCGAGACCTGCCGCATCCTGGACGCGTCCGGATGCGAGACACGTCCCGTTGCGGTAGAGCCCGGCCCCGCGCACGGTCAGCAGCTCCCCTTCTCGCACCAGGTCGAACAGATCCGCGCCGGGTGCGTCGATCAGCCGCACGCCTCCGCGCACGAGTGCGAGCGGGCCGGGATTCGGAAAGCGCCCCGACTGCGATTGCGCCACGTTCACGACGACGCGCACGCCCGACTCGACGAGCTCCTCTGCGGACACGCGGTCGAGATCCGTGTGGTCGATGATCGCGATGTCCTCGGAGGAAAGGCGGCTGACGAGGTTCTTCGTGCGCCGGTCGAGCTTCGCCTGGCCTGTGAGCTCGATGAAGCTCATGACGGCGACTGGACGCTCGAGAGGAACTCGCGGCCGCCCAGCATGCGCTGGAGCTCTTCGCGCCGTTCGTCTTCGCCCAGGACTTCGATGCGCGTGTGCGTCGGGTCGCCGGGAATCTTCTCGACGCGGAAGTGACGGTCGGCGACGCTCGCGATCTGCGGAAGGTGCGTGATCGTCACGACCTGCGCGCGCCCGGCGAGGCGTCGAAGCGTCTCCGCAACGCGGTGTGCCGTTTCGCCGCCGATCCCCGCGTCGATCTCGTCGAACACCATCGTCTCGCCGCCGCCGACGGCCGCGATCGCGAGTGCGATGCGCGAGAGCTCACCTCCCGACGCGGTCTCGGCGACCGGCGCGAACGGCAGGCCCGAGTTCGGCCTAATTAAAAAGGCGACGTCGTCCGCACCGGTCGGTCCCGCGTCCCGCTCGCGAAGCTCGGCCGCGAACTCGCCGTCTCCCATCCCGACGCCCACAAGCTCGGCGGCGACCGCCTCGGCGAACCGCGGCGCGGCTTCCGCCCGCGCTGCGCGCAGCTCGACCCCAAGCTCCTCCGCCCTTCGCTCCGCGTGGACGAGAGCCTCGGCAGCCGCGGCGGCGGGGTCGTATCCCTCCTCGATCGCCTCGAGCTCGGCGCGCGCAGCCGATGCTCGCGCCAGCAGTTCTTCGAAGGTCTGCGCGCGGAAGCGGCGTTTCGCCTCGGCGATCCGGTCGAGCTCCGCCTCGACCTGTTCGAGCCGTCCCGGGTCCGAGTCCAGCGACGTCAGGAAGGCGCGCAGCTCGGACGCCGTCTCGCGCAGCCGCAGCTCCACGTCGCGCAGGTCGTCGCCCGCCCGGGCGAGCTCCGCTGCCAGCCGCTCGACCGGTGCCACCGCTCGCTCGGCAACGGCTGTCAGGCCGGCCGCGCCCTCGCCGTCCTCCGGAGCGAGCGCCGCTGCGGCGGTGCCGGCGGCTTCCGCGAGCTCCGTGACGTGCCGGAGGCGCTCACGCTCGCCGCGCAGCCGCTCCTCGTCGTTCGCGTCCATTCCCTCCGTATCGGCGGCGAGCGCGCGCAGCTCCGCGAGCCGCGCCTCCGCCGCGGCGGCGCCCTGCCGAACCTCCTCGTGCCGCTTGCGGGCGGCGATCAGCTCCCGCCACGCGGCCCGCGCCGCGCCACGGCGCTGCAGCTGCTCCTCGCCGGCGAACGCATCGAGGACGTCGAGCTGGTACGCAGGACGGCTCAGGCGCCGTTGCTCGAACTGTCCCGACATAGCGATCAGCCGCTCAGCCGCGCCCGCGACGTCCTCACGCGCAGCGCTGCGGCCCCACGCGTACGCGCGCGTGCGGCCGTCGGCGAAGACGCGTCGCGCGAGCACGAGCCCGTCCTCGTCCTCGGGCCTGAGCTCCGCCAGCGCGTCGAGCCCTTCCTCCTCGAGCACTGCCGACGGAAGGTCGAGCTCGGCTTCGACATACGCCTCCTCCGCGCCCGCGCCGATGAAGGCGGAGTCGCCCTTGGCCCCGAGCAGCAGCCCGACGGCCTGCGCGAGGATCGTCTTGCCGGCCCCGGTCTCGCCCGTGATCGCGTTCAGGCCGGGCTCGAACGCGAGCTCGGCGTCGCGGATCAGGACGAGGTTCTCGATGCGCAGACGGCGCAGCACCATCGGGATGGTATGCGGCCCGCGCCGGCGCGACCATCGTCTGGAGCAGCCGGTGCGCCCCGCCCAACGCCGTCTTTATGTACACGCGCGCCCCGGGTGGGTGGGGGTTTGGGATGGTACGGCCTCGCGGCACACGCGTCTGTGCCGAAACAGCGCCGGATGTGTGACTACGAGACGAAGGTCTCGCGGTAACGGCTGAAGAACGTCGTCTCGGGCAGCGTCGCCAGCAGGGCGGGGCGATCGCCGATTCGCACGACGACGGTCTCCCCCCGATTCAGCTCCTCCAGAGCGTGGCCGTCGACGATCACCGAGGCCCTGACATCCGGTGTCTCGTTCCGGATCTCGACCTCGAGGCCGCGGGGCACGACCAGCGGCCGCACGTGCAGCGAGTGCGCCGCGATGAACGTGACCGCCATCGCGTCGAGGCCGCGAACGAGCACAGGCCCGCCGTTGGAGAGGTTGTACGCGGTGGAGCCGGACGGCGTCGAGCAGATCATCCCGTCGCACGGCTGCACTCCCAGATCCTCGCCCCCGATCGTCCACCCGAGCTCGACCATTCGGCCGCGGACCCCGGACAACGTGACGACGTCGTTGATCGCGGACACTCGCATCCCCTTCGTCTCGGCGTCGACTGTCGTCAGTTCGACGACGCGGTAGTCGCCGGCAAACACGCGCGCGAGCCCGGACTCGAGCTCGTCCTGGTCGATCGACGCGAAGAAACCGACGCGGCCGAAGTTGACGCCGATCACGGGCACGTCCGTGCCGAGAAAGCGCTGCAGCGCGCGCAGCATCGTCCCGTCGCCT
>VAXU01000079.1:8969-9875 GCA_005885125.1 Actinomycetota bacterium | reverse complement strand
CCCTCTCTCCGCGGCGACCCGCGTCAAGCACAGCGCTCTCACACTCACATATTTGTTTGTATGAGGCTCTCTACGAGGCGCGGAAATGGGGATGCAGCGACTCCCGTCGTTGCAGCCGAAGAGCTTGAGCGCGGATAGTGATCGCGTTGGTCTTGGTCTCAGTTTAGATGCCGGAATTGACACAGTGAGCCAAGAACCGATCGGGATGGCGTAGAGCAAAGACAGAGGAGAACGGGAACGGGGCTTACGCTTCTATTTGAATGGCAGCCACCTCAATTTTATCATCAGCCAATGAAGCTGCCTTTCCCCGCCGCGCTTATCAGGTCGCAAGCTACTAAGAGAACATCCGGGACGTGAGCGTCGCGGCCACGCTGGCGCGCGAGGCTGCCGGGCTCGAGGACGGGGAGGTCGCGGAGGGAATCGAGGAGCTGGTCCGGCGCCGGATCCTCCACGGCAATGGGCGACGGCTTCGCGTTCGTCCACGAGCGAATCTGCAAAGTGACGTACGAGGCGGTACTTGGAGTGCGGCGGCGAACGCTCCATGCGGCGGTGGGAACAGCGCTCGAGCATCTCCACGGCGCACAACTCGAGACGGTCTACGACCGGCTCGCCTATCATTATCTCCACGCCGACGACGCCGCGAAGGCCGCCGAGTACAATCTCCACCTTCAGCGATTTATACATTGTAAGTTAGTGATTCTCCGTTCGCAGAAAGCTCGTTTGTGCATTATTCGGACACGTTCCCGCCAAAGTGTCCGGAGAGTGTGAAACGACAGTTCTTCGTGAATAGTGTGGTTGTTTGGGGTTCGCTAGCTAAGCCTTTAAATATGATATCTGTACCCGCTCGGCCCCCGAAAGCGTATGTCGTCAGGTTTAGTGCCGTAATGCTCACTTCGAACTGATTAT
>VAXU01000079.1:0-8837 GCA_005885125.1 Actinomycetota bacterium | reverse complement strand
CAAACGTGCAGGTCTTTGACACCACGAATACCTTCGGCTCGGCTGCCGTAACCGTCGACACCGGATTGGCCAAGGAGTGCACCACCTGTACCAGCGTAGCTACCAAAGGGTGCGCCGTCTTCGGCGTCGCGAACCCCGCAATTACTGCGATTATCCCAACAGCTCCTAAAACTACCGCAGTCACTTTTAATAATCTCATGTGTTTATTTCCTCCCTTTCGCGATTTTTGTCTTGCCGATCAAAAACTGGAAGTTACGATGGCGTACGGAGCATAGGCGGTATAAACCGGGATTTCCGATATGGCCCATGTTCGCTTCCCTCTCGCGCCGCCGAGCAAACTCCGTGATGCCTCGCGCCGCCGATCTGGCCATTCGTGCTCCGGGACCGGGACCGTTTCGCGCACCCGCGCCGTTGATGGCGCGAGGCCCGCGGGCTTCCCGACGTTGCGGCCCCGCCTCGGAGACACTCCCGCCCGCGTCACCACCCTTGTGACCGACAACTTCCGTCCGCCCGATCACGTGGGGTGCCACGCGAGGCACTCGATGCGCCCCAGAATCTGCCGGAAGAGGTGTCCCGTCAAGTCGTTGTCGGCAGGCTGCAGAGTGAAGTACCGGGCATGCCGAATGAGGCGGCCACCCGTCTTGAACAGGCGCTGTTGAAGGCTCGTCAGCGACCAGCTCTGGACGGCGAGCGGCAGGGCGAGCCGACGGAGCAGATTGCCGAGGTTGTAGGCGATGACCCCGAGCAGGAGGCGGACCTCGTTCGCGCGGAAGCGATGGCACGAGAGGCGAGTCCAGTGGGTGGCGGTCTTGCCTTCCTTGATCCATTGTTCGGCAGTGCCCCGCTGGTTGTAGAAGCGGACGACGGCCCGGTTCGTCCCGGTCAAGGTGGTGACGATAAGCCCACCCGAGCGCCCTCAAACACGTCTGACCCCGCTAGTGCCGTGCCGTCCGCGCGGTTATTCTTCGGTTGGGCGGATGACAGGAGCCCGTACTGTTGGCAGCGATTGTGGAAAGTGTTTCGGTTGAGGCCGAGCAGATGGGCGGCGCGACATTGATTGCCGTCCGTTAGCGCGAGAACGTGTGCGAAAAGAGGACGCTCCACGATGGCGATGATCTCGCGGTAGACCTTCCCGGGGCGCTCAGCGATCAGATAATCGGCGAGGGAACGAAGCGCGGTGGCCATGATTTTCTCGACGTCATTCCTTTTCGAGTCTGGGGCTCTTGCGATCCCGGTTGGCCTGACGACGTCGACTGGAAGCCCAGGTGGTATGGGTCGACCGTGCAGACGCTCTGGGTCCTCATCGATTGCGCGCTCGCCGTGCTCGCCCGGCCGGATGCGGATCGGATCCTTGAGCGAAGAGACGAAGACCCTGCCGTCGCCGATGCTTCCCGTCTTGCTCACACGGCAGATCAGCGAAACGACGGCGTCAGCACGCTCGTCTGGCACAACGACCTCGACCTTCAGCTTTGGGAGGAAGTCGACCGTGAACTTCCTTCCCCGGTACGTCTTGGCCTGGCCATTCTGTGGGCTAGAGTCATAAACCTCGGAGATGGTCATGCTAAGGAGCCCCGCATCGGTCAATGCCCTCTTGAGCTCGTCGAGCTTGAACGGCATGATGATCGCCTCGATCTTCTCCATTGCGCTCTCCCTCACCGGCAACTGGCTCTCTCGCTCGTCCGCGTGCGTTCGAGGACGGTGCCTGTGCGAGGCACTGCTCACGGCGTTGCGGGTCGAATCGGTCTGTGACGATAACAGGCACCCAGCGACCTGATCAATAGGTGGGCCCGGCGGGAACCTTCCCGGCAGCGAGGTTGGCCAGATGCTCCTCGGTCCCAAACCGAGGTATCTCGCGCGTCGTCCGGTGTAGTGGCGACGGGCCATTAGACTACGAGCTATCCGCGCGGCGATCGCCGGGACCCGCGTAGCTACTTGCGCTCCGTTTGGCTCTCGTAGCTCTTCGCGATCATGCAGTCCCCGACGAACGTCGCCAGTTGTGCCCTGCGTTCCACGCCAGACGGACGCTTCGGATTTGGGTAGCGAAGGGGTTGCTTCTCCGCCTTTACAGTGCAGTCGGCGAGATCCTCTTGCTGTTCAGCTGCGTTCCGCGTTGGATTGACGAACACATGGTGCGAGGCGCACCCGACAATCAGAAGAAGCCCCTCCGATGGCGACGACGCTGTCACGCATTTTTGTCCCTCGCCGAAGGAGTCCCCAGAGACGAATGATCCGGTTGTAGGTCGGCTCGCGCCGTTCTCGCATGACGTCGGCTCCTCTACACCAGGCCGAGGGGCGACAGTTCACCCTCCGGAGGAGGGCGGTCGAGCACCCTGCCTCTCACGAGGGGCCCGCTGCGCGCGCGGTGCTCCTCGCGCGCGAGCGGCGGGTGGCAGCTTCGAACCGAGCAGCGGACGTGACACTCAGAATCGCAGAATCACATCCAGTCCGCCCATCCACAAGTGGCTCGCGCGGCCCAGATCGAACGCCTTGTCGTCGTAGGAGTGGTAGTACCCGACCTCCGGACGGATCGCGATCGAATCGCTAAACTGGTGCGTCCAGCCAATCGTGTGGCTGCTGTAGTTCGTCGTGAAACCGGTCCGCATGCCCTGCGCGTCCCGCCACCACTCGTTGCGCAGCGTGAAGAAGTTTCGCGGATTGACCGCGTACATCGTGTAGTTGAGGATGCCGTAGGCCTTGCTGAGCCGGGGGATGTCCGCGCCGATGCCGCCGCCTCCGCCGAAGGACCGAACAGGACCGATGCTCGGAGTACCGCCCAGCACGGCATCGCGTTGCCACATGAAGTACGCTTCCGTCTTCGTGTGCCAGGCCGCGTTGAACTTGTGCTGCCACGTGCCGACCAGGTAGTTGAAGTTGTCGTGCCCGGCGGGTTGGCCGTCCTCCTCGAACCGCTGAAACTTGGCATCGTTGATGGAGTTCAGCACGAGATAAATCGAATCGTTGTTCGCGAGCGAGGTCCAGCGCACCCCGAGCATACCCGTCGGCGTCGCCCCCTTGTACCAGGGCGCCATGTCGGTGCCCGCGTGGACCGCTCCCTGGATGGTCCACTGCTTGTTGAGCATCAGGGTTCCCATGATGCCCGTCTGGGTGTAGGTGTCGAAGGTGAACAGGATCGAGTGCGTCCCGAGATAGTTGTCCGGCGCAAACTGTGTCTCGATGTCGGGCGTCGCGATCCAGCGCCCGAGTGTCACGATAAGACCCTGCGCCAAGCCGGGCACATACACGTTGAGGTACTGCTCCGTAGGATCGTACCCGTATTTCTTGTTGTGCTCCAGCAACTGATCGCTGAACCAGCCCCCCGACGTCATGTAGCGGTAATCGGTGCCGTACAGCCACGTGGACCGGAACCCCCAGTCGATGTGATCCTGCTGCACCGAGTCCACCTCCCGCTCGAACCGGAGAATGGCCTGGTTCAGCACCGGCTCGTTGGGGAAGATCCAGTAGGACGTGGGCATGTTCGAGTCCTTGGCGTCGCTCCAGTTGCCCGAGGCGTTGATCCAGCCGTAGACCTTGATGCGCTGCTCCCTGAGGAAATCCCCGATGCCCGGCGTGCCCCAGAGCGCCTTCGTCAAGGGATATTCCTTCGTGCCGTAGGGAACTCCGACGAGCGGGAATCCCTGCCACTCCGAGCTGGGGAACGGCGGCGAGTCCAAGGGGGCCGGCAGCGCTCGGCGCGGCGGCTCCGGCTCGTTCGAGGGCGCTTCCCTGAACTCGTCCACGTACGCCCCGAAGAACCGCTCGAAAAAGTTAGTGTCCTTCGGTTGCTGCACCGGAGGCGCGGCCGGTTGCGCGGCGGGTTGCTGGGCCAACGCGACGCTGGCCAGAGCAAGGACGATGGCCATGCCGATCAGTATCAATGGGAGGCGGCGCATGACGATTAGTGCCTCCCGGTACGCGACTGAATGTCACCATGCCTTCCGCTCTGGATGCTGAACGCGTCCTCCAGCGAAGAAACGAAGATCGAGCCGGCGTCATCGTGCCCAGTCTTGGCAACCCTGCTGATGACGGCGATCACCTCGTCTACGCGGGTGTCAGGGACGACGATGTCGATCTTGAGCCTCGGGGTGAAATCGACGACGTATTCCTGCCCGCGGTAGGTCTCGGTGTGGCGTCCGCCGCGATCGGCTCCTCGCACCTCGCTTACGGTCAAGGTTGTCACCCCAAGCTCCGCGAGCGCTTCCTTGACCTCGATGAGTTTGAAGGGCTGCACGATGGCTTCGACTTTCTTCATTGAAGGTGCGCCTCCGATGGTAGTGATCTGGCCGACTGCATGGGGCCCGCGACGTCGTGGTCACCGAGAAAGGCGCCGCGTCGTTCACACGAGCTCGTTTTGGATCAACGGCATGATGCCGTCGATCACCTGCGGGAGCTTCTGTCGGATGGCCGTGCCTTCGGGCGACCGGTAGAACGTCGCGGCGGCCCTCAACTCCGGCGCCGTAACCAGCTCAGGATTGATCTTTCCCACGAGTACCATCTCGACCAGCTCCATGGTCTCCTCGTCGGTCACGCGAAGGCCACCGACGAAGCGCGGTGTCTTACCGAGGCGCCGCATGAGGGCGTCGATCTACGGTCCGCCGCGGTGGACGATAACCGGGTGGATCCCCGCGGAGCTGAGACGAACGACGTCTTGGGCGAAGGATGTGCGGAGATCGGACCGCTCCATCGCGGCGCCGCCGTACTTGATGACGACGGTCCGCCCGCACCAGCGGCTCAAATGGTTGACTCCGTTCAGCACCGCCCGGAGCGTGCCGGATGCCGGAGGCGTCGCAGCTTCGACGATACTCATCGCGTAGCCCTCCGCGTCCGCGAGCGCGCCACGAGCACGCTTCGGCCGATCGCCGCCAGATAGGGAAGCGTCAGCGTCATGTACGAGAGCATCATCGTTTCATCTCCTTCGCCGGAGCTCCAGCGCCACCCGGTTGCGCCGGAGCCACTGCGCCATTAGGCCGAACATCTCGATGACCACCGTGATCTCGAGGGCGCCGCGCAGGCCGCTCGCCGGAACGAAGATCTCGACGAGGGCGACCAAGCCCACCAGCAGCAGCCCGATCGTGTAGAGGAGCCACCACCTCGGCTTCTCGTCGCTGCGCACGCTCCTCATGAATCCTCCTCTTCATTGGAGGGCCAGAGAAGGTAAAGCCGCCGTAAAAGTCGGGGCGCTTGGCGTCAACGCGGCGTTACGGCGAGACGCCCGCGGCCTTCTGGCGCTCTTGATCCCACCGCAACAGCGATCGCCCGTAGTGTGGCGCTACGGAAGGAGGGGCGATGAAGTGTGAGAGTCGAAGGCGCTCGACGTGTTGAGTAGTTAGCGGCGGGAACCACGAGGATGCGACAGCGTGTTTGAATTCCGTTGCCGACGCGCCTCAAACACGACGACCTCAAACATCAACAAAAACAATCTGGTGGCCCAACGGGATTCGAATCCGCGTTTAGTCGCGGTCACATTTTCGATAGGTGGTGTCCCGGGTGCTGTGGAGACTCGATGACGGCGCCTCCGGTCGCATCGTGTGATGGTGTTCGTCCCCGGTAGACGCTGGAGCGCAGCGGGACACCAGAGTCAATCGCCGCTCGCCGATCATCAAGGCTTGCGTCCCCAGCAAAAGAGGTGCAGGCGACCCCCGAGAAACTCGCCCGAGCGCACCCGGTCTCGAAGGGCTTCCATCCACTTCTCGTGTTGCTCGGGGGTGATCGCGCCCACCTCGAGCGCCACCGCGGCCGCCCGCTCACCCATTCGCGCATAGAAGCTGCCCTCATGCTGCTCGAGGGGCATGAATCCGCGCACGCGAATGTCTTTCAGTCCGGCGCCCTTGAAGAGCCCTGGCAGTTCTCGCACAAGCCAGCCATTCACGGCGCTGTGGTCGGAGAACGCGGCTACGATCCGCCGTGTCATGTCACGATCCGGATGGGCCAACAGGACCCCATCACCATCGAAATCAAAGATGCCAACCCGACCGCCCGGGCGAACGACTCTCGCCATCTCGAGAATGGCGCGGTGACCATCAGGAACGTGAGTGAGTACCGTGGCGGCGATAACGACGTCAAACGAATCATCGGCCAGCGGTAAGGCGCGGCAATCGCCTTCTTGAAAGGTGATGCTGGTCGCCACATCGGTGGCGGTAGTGAGTTCCCGGGCCGCTGCGATGAGGGCGGGACTGGGATCGATGCCGACCACTCGGCCGTTTGGTTGTACGCGGCGCGCGACATCCCGCGCGATGACACCGCTGCCACATCCTATGTCGAGAACACGCTGCCCGGGTCCGATCTCGAGAAGTGACAGGTATTCCGCGCGTGCGGTCACGGGAGTCCCCTTTGCCCGTAGCACGCATTGGGCCGTCATGCTGCCGTCACCGTGTGCTGACTGTGCACCGCCGCGATCTTCCGCCGGCCGTCGATCTTCCGCAACTTGATCTGCCCGCTCGCCGCGAGACTGAAGAGCAGGACCACCGCCGCCACGCCTGAGCGACGCTTGGCCCACGTGCGCTCGAAGGCGATGTCGGCGGCACGGGCAGCCTCGGCACTGGCGGCGTAAACGATACGATGGAAGTCGCCGCGGATCTCCGGCAGCATGCTTGGACGCTTTGCGTTCGATGTTCCGCAACTTGTGCACGCAACAGCGTTGCACCGCGGCAGCCCTTCCACGCCGAGAACGACTCGCCTCCGCACGGCTCCAGGGCGAGCAGGCGCTTGCGTCCATCGGAAAGGACGCTGATGACGCCCTACACGGGCACGCTAACCACCTTGCCGCCACTGCGCACGCGCAGGGCAACGCCATCGAGGTAGACGTAGATCACATCGAGGGGTCGGTGAGCGAGTGTGTGCGCCATGCCTCCAGGCCGGTCTTCAGCGTGGCGATGACGCGTGACACCGCGCTCTCTTGCGAGCTGTTTCAAGGGGATACCACCGTCTTGGTGTTCACAAGAACGCAGCGAGCACACCGGGCCCGCACGGTGATAAGGTGCAGCGCGGGAAGCTCCCAACCAAAGCACTCGCGGAGCTGTGAAAGGAGACTCGCATGGCCGAACGACTTGGACTCGCCGTCATTCCCGGTATCGGCTGGCGTGCTAACGAAATCCAGGCGATCGCCCGCGAAGCCGAGGAGGCAGGCTTCGATGCGATCTTCGCGGCCGAGGTCAACAACGATGTCATGGCGACCGCTCAGCTCATGGGCGCGGCAACCCGGCGCATTCAGGTTGGCACCTGGATCGCCAACATCTACGTGCGTCATTCCTACGCCTGCGCTCAGGGCGCAGCGCTCATCGCGGACGCGACCGACGGACGTTTCGTCCTCGGACTCGGCGTCAGCCATCCTCCGGTCAACAAGGCGCTCGGCATCGACATGGGCGACGCGCCAGACGCGTTGCGCCGTTACGTCACGGCGGTGCGGAGCTGGCTCAAAGGCGAAGGCCCGGCGACCCATCTCCCTCAAAGGCCCGCCGCGCGTCCGGTTCCGCTCTACGTCGCGGCGGTATCATCGCGCACCGTCGAGCTCGCGAGCGAGCTCGCGGATGGCATCATGCCGTTTCTGTGGTCGGCTGACCGCGTCAAAAAGAGCAAGACGTGGATCGATCGCGGTCGGGCGAAGGCGCCGGGACTCGGCAAGGTCGATGTCACGCTCGGACTTCCGACGTTCATCGGTGACGACGTGAAAGCGATGCGCGACGCAGCCCGCGCGAACCTTGGCCTCTATACGACCTTCCCGTTCTTCCAGCGGCTGTTCCGGGCGAGCGGCTTCGCGCCCGAGGCCGACCAGATGGAGAAAGGCGTCGGAGGGCCGTCGCTCAGCGACCGGATTCTCGATGCCGTGTGTCTGACCGGGCCGCTGACGCGCTGCCGCGAGCAGCTCGCGGCGTTCCGCACCGCCGGTGTTGACCTGCCGATTCTCGTTGCCCCGATCGGCGTCGACGGCGCGCGCGGTGTGATCAAAGCGTTCCGCCGTTAGCCGAGCGTGACATCGAAGGGCGGCGGGCCGGGTTACTCGGCACGATGCTGTTCTATCCGGACCCGCACTGGGAAGCGCCGCTGTCGACGTCGACCGGCGGACTCATGCTCTTCGTGCAGTACCAGGGACCGACGACCGGAGGCCGCCCGATCTACGACGGCCGCTTCAACATGGCGGCGCGCAAGTCTATCGCCGCGGAGAATCTCGAGCGGTGAGCGTGGCTTGCACATGTGAGCACGGTCCCAGGATGGTTTAGCATTCGGCACGTACAACGAAGAAATACCCGGGGAGTCGAGTATGAGCAATCCGTGGGAAGCAATGCGCCTTCTCGCCGCCCTCTGCCACCTCGGGCTCGCCAGGATCTATCAACAAACGCGCGACGCCGGCGAGGCCCATCTGGGGATCGCCGTGAAGGAGTTCCGCGAGATGGCGATGCGCTTCTGGCTAGAGAGGACCGAGAAGGTACTCGAACGCTAACCGCCCGGGGCTATGGTCCGTGCGCGCCGCCGGAGTTCTGATCCCCTTCGCGAGAATCGCGGACACCGGAAAGGCTGTGGCCGCGGTACTCTGTTTCCGCCTTGATGATCGAAGGAATGCCCGGCCTCCGCCGGCGGATCGTCTCGCTCGAGCAGGCGTCATGACGGCGCGGCTAGAGTCCATGAGCTACACGAGCCGCGACGGCGCAACGACCATCCCGTCGTACCTGGCCAGCCCGAACGGGGATGGACCGCATCCGGCCGTGTTGATCCTCCGCGGCGTGGCCGGGCCCGACGACGGCTACACCGAGATCGCGTGTCGACTCGCCGAGTGGGGGTACGTCACCCTGTTGCACGGCTGGAAGGTCCGAGGCACCGACCCGCCGGACGCCCCCGTGTACGAC
>VAXU01000029.1 GCA_005885125.1 Actinomycetota bacterium | reverse complement strand
CCCTCGGGGGCGACCCGGAGGATCTCCTCCGCGGCCTCCGCGAGTTCGCCGAGCAGCAGGCCGAGTCGGTGCAGGAGGCGCAGCGCGAGCAGTTCGCGACGTTGACCCTGAACACGGCTGTCGAGCTGACGGCCTCCGCACTGACCCAGATCCAGGTCGTCGGCAGCGCCGACGAACAGGCGATCGCCCTTCGCGACGCCATGCGCGTGCTCTTCCCCGAGGCCGTCGCGCTCGTCTCGGCCGCGCGCCAGGGTTTCATGCGCGAGCGATAGTGATCCTCGACCGCGCGATCGTCCGTCTCCTCCCGGCGGTTCCGCGGCCCGTCGTGCAGAAGCTGTCCGAGCGCTACATCGCAGGGGCCGAGCTGAAGGACGCCCGAGAGACCGTTCGCCGGCTGAACGCGCAGGAAAAGATGGCGACGATCGACGTTCTCGGCGAGGAGATCACGAACGAGGACGAGGCGGCGGCGATCGTGCGCGCGTACCTCGATGTCTTCGCGGACATCGAGCGCTGCAAGCTCGACTCGAACGTGAGCGTGAAGCTGACCGGGCTTGGCCTGACGCTCGGGCACGACATCTGCCGCGCGAACCTCGAGACTGTCGTCGTCGACGCCGCGTCGCGCGGGAACTTCGTTCGGATCGACATGGAGGACTCGTCCACGACGGACGACACCTTGCAGCTCTACCGCGAGCTGCGCGCCGCAGGCCACGACAACGTGGGCGTCGTCTTGCAGGCGACGTTGCGCCGCACGCTCTCCGACATCCGTGACCTCGCCGACCTGCGACCGAGTGTGCGCCTCTGCAAGGGGATTTACGTCGAACCGCCCGAGATCGCGTATCGCGACTTCGGCGCTGTGCGCGCAAATTACGTCCGCTCCCTCGAGGCGCTGCTCGATGCCGGCTGCTACGTCGGTATCGCCACGCACGACGAATGGCTCGTGGGCGAGGGAAAGCGACTGGTGAAGGAGCGTGGGCTCGAGCCCGCGCAGTACGAGTTCCAGATGCTGCTCGGCGTGCGCGACGACCTGGGCGGCCGGCTCGTCCGCGAACGGCACCGTCTGCGCATCTACGTTCCGTTCGGTCGCCAGTGGTACGAGTACTCGATCCGCCGCCTGCAGGAGAACCCGAGGATCGCGGGCTACATCGCCGCCGATACGATCGGGCGCTTCGTTCCAGGTCGCCGCAACGGCGCGTGATCTGGACGCGGGCAGAGGGCTCGCGCGTCTGGGACGAAAACGGCCGGGAGTACATCGACCTGACTGCGGGCTTCGGGGTTGCCGTGCTCGGTCACGCGAATCCGCGAATCAGCGAGGCGATTGCGTCCCAGCCGGTGAGGCACGCCTTGGGCGATCTCGCCGAGGCCGATGTGACCCGGCGCTTTCGCGAGGCGTTGCCATGGCCGGTGAAACTCGGCGTCACGGGCGAGGACGCGGTCGAGATCGCCTTGCGGACCTCTCTCCTTGCGACCGGCAAGCCGGGGATCGTCGCGTTCGATGGTGCGTACCACGGGACTGGATTGCTCGCGCTCGCGGCGACGGGCCTCGAACGCTTCCGCGCGCCGTTCTCGTCCTGGCTGCCTGGGCCGGTCCATCGCCGGCGATACGGCGAGGATCCGGGCGAGCTGCCGAAGGACGCGTGCTGTGTGATCGTCGAGCCGGTGCAGGGGCGCGTCGGGTCGCGGGTTCCACCATTGGGCTTCCTCGACGTTCTCCGCGAGCGGTGCGATGCGGCCGGTGCGCTCCTGATCGTCGATGCGATCTTCACCGGGATCGGCCGTCTCGGTGAGATGTGGCCCGGGTCGGACGTCGCAGACGTTCTCTGCGTCGGGAAGGCGCTCGGCGGCGGCCTGCCGCTGTCGGCGGCACTTTTCGTCCGGCCTGAGCTCGAAAGCGTGTGGGATCTCGGTCGCGAGGACGTCTATACGCACACGCACGTCGGCAATCCACTTGCGTGCGCGGCCGGGCTCGTCGTGCTCGAAGAGGTCCCGCTATTGCTCGGTCGGGTGCGAGAGCTGAGCGACCGGTTCGGAGCAGCGGGATGGCACGGCGCCGGCCTGCTGCGCACGCGACGACAGAACGCTGCGCACGCAATCCGCAGCGGCGTGCTCGTGATCCCGATTCCTGCGCAGGCCGAGGCGCACGCGCTGATGCAGGCTGCGCCTGCGTTCACGATCACGGACGAGGACCTCGACGAGGTGTTCGCGCGGCTGAGTCGCCACTAGCCGAGGAACCAGCTCTTCGCCGTAGTGTTCGTCGAGAAGAACTTCCAGAGCAGCGATGCGACCTTTGCCTGGCCGCTCTCCGACGGGTGCGTCCCGTCGGAGGGGCGCGTGTCGGCGCACGTCCACACCAGGCCGTCCTTGCGCCCACGCTCGCCGTTCGTCCAGAGGTACGGCCCCCACGCGATCCACGGGCCCTCGAGCTTCCCCTTCACGCGCTCGTTGACGAGCCACCGCACGGCAAAGCCGCTGTCGTACGCCTGCGGCTCCGGGTTGAGCGCCGTCGTCGCGTACCCTGCGTACGTCCGGCTCGAGAGATAGATCAGCTGCAGGTTCGGGAAGCGGCTGCGCAGGATCCCGACGATCCGCCGCAAGTCGGACTGCAGCTGCAGCGCATCCGCCGGGAACCGGTTCGCCTGGCGCGCAATCGCTTCCTTCAGCCACACCGCCTGGACCTGTGCGGCGGTTGCACCGGCAGCCCCGACGCGGGCATCGACGACGCTCCAGAACCGAGCGGACGGATCCTTGATCGTCTCGGCGTCCTGGCCGCCCTGCGCGCCGTCGACGATCGTCAGCTGTGGACTCTTGCGGGCATCGCTGTCGGCGAGCCGCTTGAACGCCGAGAACTCCTGCGTCGTGTTCGACATCCCGATCGAGAGCAAGACGACACGTCCGTCGATCGGGTGCACACGTTTCGCGGCCGCGAGGCCGGTCTTGAGATACGCGGCGGAGGGAGCGTTCTTGCCGTTGCCGTACAGCCCACCTGTGTAGCCGTGGTAGCGCTTCGTCCCGAGATCGGCGAGCGGCGTCATCGACACCGACGTTCCCGCGCAGTTCGCGCCCGTGCGGCCGATCGCGCCGGAGCTCGGGAGCACGAAGATCGCCGCTACGGCCAGGATCGCGCTGCGTCGCACGGACGCAGCGTGGCAAGCAGTCGTAAGCGTTCCGTTACGGAGGTGGGGGAGCGTCGTAAGGATCCGGACCGCGTGCGGGACGCCCGTTATGGGCGCCGGGCGTGAAGCAGAAACGTGCCGGGCACCCGCGCGTCGTGGTGGCGCGGGTTTCCCGGCTGCTCCGGGTACTCCTCGAGGGCCCGGACTACGAGGCCGGCCCGGGCAACCGCGGTCACGATCTGGCCGAGGCGCCAGTTGGGCAGGTGCTTGTCCTCGCCGAAGTAGTCCTCGCGCCAGTGCATGAGGCCGTCGACGGACTTCGCGGCCGGGTGCTCGTCGAACATGAGCAGGTCTCCACCCGCGCTGAGCGCGGAGGCGATTCCAGCCGCCCACCCATCGAGATCGTGCACCTCATCGACGTTCCACCCCGCGTAGACGAGGTCGAAACGGCCGCGACGCAACTCTCGCGGCAGCGATTGCACATCCCCCTCGATCCAGAGGATCCGCGGCCAGCGCTCACGCGATGCTGCGAGCGCCTCGGTCGAGTTGTCGACACCGGTGACGGTCGCACCGAGGTCCGCGAGCTGGGCGGCGGATTCGCCGGTGCCGGACTGCAGCGTGAGCACGCGCTTGCCCTTCAGGTCGGCGAGTGCGTGACGTACGGGTGGAGGAAGCCCGGGCTCGAGCGACTCGGCGCGCCGGCGATGCACCTCGTCCCACGCGCGGAGGTTGTGGTCGGTCGGCTCCATCAGGCGAGCAGCGAATAACCGCCGTCGACGACGAGGATGTGGCCGCGCACCATCTCGGCGTCCGGCGAGCAGAGGAACGTCACCGCCGCTGCAACGTCGTCGGGCTCGACGAGGCGCGCGGCCGGCGTGCGCTCGCGGAAGGACAACAGCATTCCGTCCTTGTTCGGGAAATGGTCGAGCGCGCCTGTCTCGACGAGCCCGGCGGAGACGGCGTTGGCGCGGATCCCGCGGGGCGCGAGCTCCACCGCCAGATAGCGGACGACGGCTTCGAGCGCAGCCTTCGAAGCTCCGATGAGGACATAGTTCTCGAGGACGCGGGTGGAGCCGAGGGACGAGACCCCGACGATCGAGGAGCCGGGCTTCATGTCGGTCGCGCACGCGCGCGCGAGAGACAAAAGCGCGCGCGCGTTCGCGTTCAGCGTCCAGTCCCAGTGCTTGTCCTCCGTCTCGAGCACCGTGCGAACGACTCCGGTGGCCGCGTTGTGCACGATCGCGTCCCACGGGCCCTGCGATGCGAACTGACCGACGATCTTCTCGGACGAGACGTTGCCGCGCACGAGCACGGGCTCGGCGCCTGCGTTGCGCAGTTCCTCGGCGGTGTCCTCTGCGGCCCGGTCGTTGCGCAGATACCCGAGCGCGACGCGCGCTGCTCCAAGCCGTGCAAACCGCAATGCGATCGCCTTGCCGATGCCACGCGTCCCGCCCGTCACGAGGACGGACCGGCCGTCGAAGGAGCTCATTCCCGCTGCGGCAGCGGGTCGTATGCGGGCGCCGCGCTCGGGATCTCGTTCCAGCCGATGCGCGAGCGCGGTTCGCGGCCGCCCTCCTCGGCCTTCGACGACGCATGGCCGAGCCGGTCGAGCAGCTCCATCTTCTCCTTCGCGTACCGCTTCACGGGATGCCCCTCGGGCAGGTCGAGCACGAGCTCCTCCAACCGCGCCCGGAGTTGATAGGCGAAGTGGGGAGTCGCCGGGCCGACGAGCGCGTCGACGTCCTCCTTCGTGGGCTGGCGCATCGGCGCAAGCCTAACGGAGGGAAGCGAGCCCTACGACGTCGGCGGAGCCGCGATGTACACGTGCACCTCGAGGGGTGCGAACGTGTCCGTGAACGTGCCCGAGACGGCCGTCACGGAGCGGCTGCCGTCGAGTGAGACCAGCGGGCGGTCGCCCAGCCCCGGGACCGAGATGGTCGAGGTTGCACTGACGCGGCTGGCGTTGACGGCGATCACGTAGATCGCGCCGTTGTGCTGGCGTGCGCCGACTCTGACCTGACCGTTGCCCGCGTCGGCCTGGATCGCCGGCTCGAGCAACGCCGGCACGAGCGTCTGGATCTCGCGCTTGTCGCTTGCGATCTGAGAGCCGATGTCCGCGGAGAAGTCGTACGGGAAGTAGGCCATCGCATGCGCGCCGCCTGCGACGGACAGCCACGTCTCGGCGTGGACGGTCGCCGGAGTCGGGTTGAGCGTCGGGTCGTGGCAGTCCATCCCGCGCGCCTCGATCCACTGGAACGTCGGCTTCCCGACCGCCAGCTGGACGAGCTCGCGCTGGGAGTCGAACACGTGCCCGAAGTCGTCGAACCGGCACCAGTTCTGTAGCGGGTAAAGGTCGAAACCGACGACATCGGCAGTGCCGATCAGTGCTGGGTACATGCCACGGCCTTGCGGCAGAGGGGCGGCGCGGCTGTAGAAGTGGTTCGTCAGCGTCAGGAATCGTGGGCCGCCGCCGTTGTTCGGGATCAGACGCTGCGCGGCCGCCGAGGTGAGGTTCCCCGGGAGGAAGGTGTCCCACTCGTCCGGAAGGAACGTGCCGACCGCTCCGTCGGCTGCGGGATCCTGTGCGTCACTGACAAGCAGGCCGCGGCCGGCGAGCCCGCTGAGCTGCTTGGCGGGACTCCCGCAATCCTTGCCCATGAAGAGGTCGATGCCTGCTGCAAGGCGGCTCGCGTATGCGTCGGGGCACGCCGCCCAGACCATGAACGGGAAGTACGGCTGTCCGTCGACGAGGAATGCGCTGTCGCCGGTGCCGCCCGTGACGTGGGCGGGAAGCGCGGGCGTGGTCAGCAGGAACGGCGACGATGCCGTGCGGCCGTCGGCTGCGTGCGCATCGACCCAGAGCCTGTAGGTGGTGTCGAACGCGAGGCCGTTGACGACTGCGGTGTGGTCGAGCGCGGGCGAGTCGGCGGCCGACCAGAGCGTCCGCGAATCCAGGCCGTACGCGACCTGCGAACTAACTGCCTCGCTCGTGTGCCACGCGATCGTTGCGCTGAAGGGAGAAAGCGCCATGGTGTGCACGTCCGTGATCTGGATCGGCGGCGCCGGTACGGTCGCGGGGTCGGGAGCGATCGTCGGCGCCGTCTGGTCAGACGGGTGCGAGTTCTCCTCGAACGTGCGCGGTTCCGTGCTGAAGGGGATCACGGTGTCGCGGTTCTTCTGCGGGATGCGGATGGATGCCGAGCCCGCGGCGACGCCCGAACTGGCGCTCGCGAGGGCCTGGCGCAGCGGCGTCAGCCCCACGCGTGCGTGTGCTGGGCGGTACACGCGCTCGGGCGAGCTGACGACCGAGCAGCAGCGGACGGCAGGGGTGTTCGCGGCGGCCTGCGTCGAGATCGGGCCGGCCTCTCGGTGCGCCAGGGCAAGGCCGAGCACGGCGCCGACCGCAGCCGGGACCACGAGCCACAGATAGGTGCGGAGCGGCACCTTGTAGAAGTCGGCTTTTCTGGACGTCTCCCCTCCCTCGGACGGGGGATCTGAAGGGACACCAGCAGTCGTCCCTGTACCGCCCCCGCCCCAATCCCAGATGCTCCCCTCAACCGTAACTCCGTAACCCTGGATTGCAACCCGTCTTCCGGGCCGTCTTTGCTACGAATCGCGGACCTCTTTGTGACGGCCAAGGAGCGACCGAACAGCGCTCCGGAAGCGGCCTCCCGACTACTCTCCGGAGATGGGTTCGCTGCGGGAGCGGCTCGCCCGGAAGCCGCCCGGCTACCGCTTCACGATCGGCCGCATCCTCGCCATCTACGCGGGGCTGATGGTCGCGCTGCTCCTGGCCGCACTCGACCAGACCATCGTCGCGACCGCGCTCCCCAGGGTCGTCTCCGACCTCGGCGGCCTGTCCCAGTACTCGTGGGTCTTCACCGCCTACATGCTGGCGAGCACCGTCACCGTGCCGCTCTACGGGAAGCTCGGGGACGTCTACGGGCGCAAGCCCTTGTTCATCTTTGCGATCGTCGTCTTCCTCGCCGGTTCGGCCCTGTGCGGCCTGGCGCAGAACATGACCCAGCTCGTGCTCTTCCGCGGCGTCCAGGGTCTCGGGGCCGGCGGGCTGTTCCCCCTCGCGCTCGCCGTCATCGGCTCCATCGTCCCGCCGCGCGACCGTGGCCGCTACCAGGGGCTGATCGGCGCCGTGTTCGCCTCGGCATCGATCATCGGGCCGGCCCTCGGCGGGTTCATCGTGGACAACACGACCTGGCGTTGGATCTTCTACGTCAACCTGCCGGTGGGCGGGCTGGCGCTGCTCGTGATCTCCGTCACCATGCCGCGGCGTGCGCCGCTGACCGAGCATTCGATCGACTGGGCGGGGGCCGTGCTGCTCGCCGGCAGTTCGACGCTCCTGTTGCTCGGCCTCGTCTGGGGCGGCCGCGACTACCCGTGGCTCTCAGCGCACGTGCTCGGTGCGCTTGCCGCGGCCGTGTTCCTCTTCGTCACGTTCCTTTTGTACGAGCGACGCGTGCCGGAGACGATCCTGCCGTTCGACCTGATGAGGAACCGCACCGTCGCCGCGAGCCTGCTGTGCATGGCGCTCGTCGGCATGGCGATGTTCGGGACGATCTCGTTCGTCCCGCTGTTCGTGCAGGGCGTGATCGGAACCTCTGCGACGTCGTCGGGCGTCGTCCTCACACCGTTGATGCTCGGCGCGGTGACCGCCTCGATCATCTCCGGCCAGTGGGTCTCGCGCAGCGGGCGCGTGCGGCCGAACGCGATCGCAGGGCCGATCGTGCTCACGGCCGGGATGGTGCTCCTCTGGCGGATGAACGCCAACACGACGAACGCTCAGGCGGCACGCGACATGGTCATCGTCGGCATCGGGCTCGGGCTCATGATGCAGGTGTTCGTCCTCGCGGTCCAGAACGCGGTGCCGCGCGCGCGGATCGGATCGGCGACGGCGATGACGCAGTTCGCGCGCTCGATCGGCGCCACGCTCGGGGTGACGGTGATGGGCGTGATCGTCAACCAGGGCTTGCCGCGCGGCGTGAGCAGCCAGGGCGTCGCGGTTCACCGGTTGCACGGAGCCCTCCGCGTCGGGCTCGCGCATGCCCTGCGGCCGGCGTTCTTCGCGGGCCTGGTCGTGTCTACGCTGGTGCTCCCGATCGTCCTCGTCGGGATCCGCGACATCCAGCTTCGGCACGGCTTCGAGGACGTCGTGATCGGTGACGAGCCGTCGCCGCAGCCCGCCACGGCCGCAGCTGCCCCGCCGGCCAGAGCCGACTAAGGCGCCGACTCGGCGGCGCCGCAGGAGGCCGTGCGGGCTTTGCCCGTGCGGCCGTCCTACACCGCGTCTAGGTTCGTAGCCGCGGGAATCCCGGAACGACCTCGACTAAAGTGAGCCAGATGGGGCAGCACGAGGATTTCATGCCGCTCGACGGCTGGGATCACGTCGAGCTCTGGGTCGGCAACGCCAAGCAGGCCGCGTACTGGTACGAGCACGCGTTCGGGTTCCGCCGAACGGCGTACGCGGGGCCCGAGACTGGCGTCCGCGACCGTGCGTCCTATGTCGTCGAGCAGGGCGACATCCGCCTCGTCCTTTCGAGCGGCCTTCGGCGTGACTCGGCAGTCGGCGAGTTCTCGTGCATCCACGGCGACGGCGTCAAGGACATCTCGTTGCGCGTTCCCGACGCGCGCGAGGCGTACCGGCAGGCCGTGCAGCGGGGTGCTCGCGGCATCGCCGAGCCGCACTGGGCCGAAGACGAGTTCGGCCGCGTTGAGCTCGCATCGATCGCGACGTATGGCGACGTGGTCCACACGTTCGTCAACCGCTCCCAGTACGAGGGCGCGTACCTTCCGGGCTATCGCGCAGAACAGTCGACGAACGGTGCCGACGGTGGCGTCGGGCTGGTCGCGATCGATCACGTCGTCGGCAACGTCGAGCTCGGACGAATGCAGTTCTGGGTCGAGTACTACGAGCGCGTCTTCGGGATGACCGAGATGATCCACTTCTCCGACGAGGACATCTCAACCGAATACTCGGCGCTGATGTCGAAGGTGATGACGGACGGCGAAGGGAAGATCAAGTTCCCGATCAACGAGCCGGCGGAGGGGAAGCGCAAGAGCCAGATCGAGGAGTACCTCGAGTTCAACCACGGCCCGGGCGTCCAGCATGTCGCGATGACCTCGGCGAACATCGTCCAGACGGTCGAAGCCCTCCAGCGGAGCGGCGTGATCTTCCTGCAGACGCCGGGCGCGTACTACGAGGAGGTTGTCGACCGCGTCGGCGACATCGACGAGGACTACGCCGATCTCCAACGGCTCGGCATCCTCGCCGACCGAGACGACGACGGGTATCTGCTCCAGATCTTCACGAAGACAGCGCAGGACCGGCCGACGCTGTTCTTCGAGGTGATCGAGCGGCACGGCGCCCATGGCTTCGGCGACGGCAATTTCAAGGCGCTGTTCGAGGCCATCGAGCGCGAACAGGCGCTGCGGGGCAATCTCTAACTAGACCAGAAGTTGTTCCAGCTTCGCGCGCGTCCGGCGCGTCTCGAAGCCGAACAGCACCGCCATGCAGCCGTAGCCGACGCCGAAGAACGCCAGGGCGAGGAGGACGAATCCGATCCGCAAGGGGTCTTTGGCGGCGGCGATCGACGCGACTCCGACGAGGACGGCGGCAAACGAGAGCCACGCCGTCATGAAGGCGGCCACGGGACGGAGCAGCCGCATCCGCACGTCGATGCGGGTGCCGGAAACTGCCGACGAATACGTGCCCTGCACGAGCGGCGAAAACGAGCTTCCGTAGCCGAGAACGGGGCGAAGCTCGAACGATTCGCCGTCCACCCTGCCCGCGAACGGCAGGCTCGGCCGTCGAATCGCGAATCGACGCAGCGGGGCGACCGACTCCTGGAGTCGTGCCCGCACCTCGTCAGGGGCGGCGTCGGCGTCGATAACGAAGCGCTTGTCCGGGAGAAACGGCACCCTCCTATCATCGGCCGGCCCACGCGCGGCTCGACCTCAACCGAGGAGGTGGCCCTGTGAGTCACCTAGGGGGCGCGCAGCAGAGCACAAGACCGGCCCTCCGGCGGCATCTTCTTGGTTGAAACCGATAAGCGACACACGAGGAGAGCACATGAGACGCTGGTTGATCCTGCCTGCTCTGCTCGTTTCGGCACTGGCCCTCGCGGCCGTCGGAGCTGCCGATCCGGGCGACGGCAAGGGCAAAGGGAAAGGCCACGAGTTCAAGGCCAAGGGCGGGAAGATCACGCTCCAGGTCGTGACCACCGACCACGGCTGCAGCTTCCGGTCGTGGGCGACCGACAAGATCAGCCGGACCTACAAGGTGCGGAAGAACGAGAACGGCTCGTACACGGTGCGCCGCGAGGACAAGGGCAACTTCACCACGCTCGCAGGCCCGAGCCCGGGTGCGGATCCGTGTCCCGTGGTCATCCGCAAGGGCAAGCACGGCACGACCCTGCTGGCAGGCGTGACCGGGAAGATGCACGGCTACATCCAGGGCACCGTGACCGGCGGGACGTTCAACCCGAACGGCGCTTGCACTGCGGAGTGCACGAACAAGGACTTCATCGCCGGCTTCTTCACGGCCGGCTCGACGTTCACGTGCAACCAGGGGTACGCCGGCTGCCGCTTCAACTTCGAGTACACGGCCCAGAAGCAAAAGAAGCAGAAGCTGATGTTCCACCACTGGGTCGATCGCGGGCTCGACGGCGTGAACGAGACCTTCATCGGCGACATCGCGAACAGCTAGTCGCCCGGGCACGTTGGGGTCACGAGCGAGAGCCCGCTCCGGCGGGCTCTCGCCGTTCTACCGTCCGGTTAGCCTTTCCGTGTGAGCCCGCAGCGGCGAACCGCGCTCGTGTCCGTCGTCGCGGCGGCGGTCCTGCTGACGATCAAGCTCGTTGCCGGCCTCGCCGTCCACAGCCTGGGCCTCGTCTCCGAGGCCCTGCATTCGGGAACGGATCTCGTCGCGGCGCTGCTCACCTTCTTCGCCGTCGGCGTCGCCGTGCGGCCGGCCGACGTCACGCACCAGTACGGGCACGGAAAAGCCGAACATCTCTCGGCGCTCGCCGAGGCCACGATCCTCGTCGGCGCCAGCATCTTCATCGCCTGGCGCGCGATCAACCATCTCGTCGGAGCGACGCCGACGCGCGTGGAGGCGACGTGGTATGCGCTCGCGGTGATCGGGGTCGTGATCGTGATCGACGTCAGTCGCACGTTCGTCTCGTGGCGCGCAGCGCGCCGATACCAGAGCGCAGCGCTCCAGGCGAACGCTCTGCATTTCGGAAGCGACCTGCTCGGTTCAGCGGCCGTCTTGGTAGGGCTCGTGTTCGTGCGCGCCGGCTACCCACGCGCTGACTCCGCAGCAGCGCTGTTCGTCGCGGCGCTCGTGCTGCTGGCCGCGGCACGGCTGATGAAGAGGAACGTCGACGTGCTGATGGACCGCGCGCCGGCTGAGGCAGAGGAGGCGGCGCTGGCCGCGATCGCCGGGATCGAACCGGCGGTCGAGGTCCGGCGGCTGCGCATGCGTCAGGCGGGCCCGCGCCAGTTCGCGGACGTCGTGATCACCGTCCCCCCGGGCGCCGCCGTCGGCCAGGGACACGAGGCCGCCGACCGCGTGGAAGCCGCGGTGCACGATGCGCTTCCCGGGAGCGACGTCGTCGTCCACGTCGAGCCGCAGGAGGACGAGGCCGCGATCCGGGAGCGCGCGCACGCCGCCGCGCTCGGCGTGCCGGAGGTACGCGAGGTGCACAACGTCGCCGTCCTCGACGTCGGCGGCCGGACCGAAGTCTCTCTCCACCTGAAGCTGCCCGGCGACCTGACGCTCGAGGACGCGCACGAGGTCGCGACCGCGGTCGAGCGTGCGATCATCGAGCGGGTCCCGGAGGTCGACGCCGTGCAGACGCACCTGGAGCCGCTGAGCGAGGCCGGGGAAGGACGGCGCGCGTATGGCGTCGACACCGATGCGGTCGCGCGAATCGTCAGAGAGGCGACCGGATCCGCGCCACGCGAGCTTCGCTTCCTCAACACGAACGACGGGCTGCTCGTCTACCTGACGCTCGCGCTCGATCCCGATACCCCGCTGGCGGACGCGCACGCGCGCGCAAGCGACATCGAGGAGCGAATCCGCGCCGCCCGTCCCGACATCGCCGACGTGATCGTCCACACGGAACCGTGAGGCAGCTGTCGCCAAGGGCCTCGTCCCGTTCGGGGGTGCGGTGCCAGGGGGTGCGGTGCCAGGCACCGCGCCGAGACTGCAAAGAATCGGGCGCAGAATCCGCACGCCTCGATCGCCGTACCAGCGCGTGTTCGGGGCGCGGCAATCGTCGTTCGAGGGCGGCGGACCCGACCCTATCGTGATGCTCCTGTCGCAAGCCAACGTGTCCGATCAAGCGGCGCGGTGCCAGGCACCGCGCCAACGGTGCAACGAAACTCGCGCGGAAGTCGCGTGCTTCGATTCCGCCGGCGGATACTGCGAAAGGAGAAGAACGAACACGTCGTGAAGCTCTGCATGTTCACGCCTCGGGAGCTGGCGCTCGAGCGGGGCTGGCCTGGTGTCATCGAAGGTGACACGGTCGTGCAGCTCGCCGCGCAGACGCTGCAGTCGTTCTTCACCGGCGGGGGACAGGCGCGGCGTCACGCCGAGTACGCGCTGGCCGACGTCGACCTGCGTCCGCCGGTTCTGCATCCGCCGTCGGTGCGCGACTTCTATGTCTTCGAGCAGCACGTGAAGGCCGCGCGCGCGCTCCGAGGCCAGGAGGTGCCCCCGGAGTGGTACGAGCTGCCTGTGTTCTACTTCTCCAACCCTGCCGCGATCTTCGGGCCAGAGGACGACATCCCGCATCCCGAAGGGACGCAGGAGCTCGACTACGAGCTCGAGGCCGCGGCCATCATCGGGGCCGACGGGCACATAGGCGGGTTCACGGTCATGAACGACTGGTCGGCCCGCGACCTCCAGCGCGCAGAGATGAAGGTCGGGCTCGGGCCGGCGAAGGGAAAGGACTTCGCGACGAGCCTCGGTCCCGTCGTCGTCACCCCGGACGAGTTCGACGGGACGAGCGGCACGATGGTCGCGCGGGTCAACGGCGAGGAACGCTCGCGCGGCGATCTCGCCGACATGCACCATTCGTGGGACGCGATCGTCGCGCACGCGGCGCGCGACACGAAGCTGAGGCCGGGCGACGTTTTGGGCTCGGGCACCGTTGGAACCGGCTGCATTCTCGAGCACGGCGACGGTCGCTGGCTCCAGCCGGGCGACGTCGTCGAGCTCGAGGTCAAAGGCATCGGCGTGCTTCGGAACCGTGTCGCGCAGCCCTTGACTCTGCCCCAGGGGTAGGGCGCATCGTGCCTCGGGACATGGAGAACCTCGTCACGATCGGACGCTTTGCGGAGGCGGCTCGACTGTCGCAGAAGGCGCTGCGGCTCTCTGCAGAGAACGGCCTACTCGAGCCGGCCTGGGTCGATCCTGGCTCCGGCTATCGCTACTACAGTCCCGCGCAGCTCGAGCGCGCGACGCTGATCGCGCTCCTCCGTCGCGGCGGGATGCCGCTCGCCGAGATCAAAGCGTTCGTCAGCGATCCGTCGCCGAGACGATTGGACGCGTTCGAACGCCGGGCGACGGACGAGTTTGCAGAACGGCGACGGGTGCTCCGTTACATCCGACGGATCCTGAAGGAGGACCCGATGTACGACATCCTCACGAAGCAGGTCGACGGCATCTCGTACGTGAGTCGCTCGACCCGGACCACGATCGAAGGCCTCGACGAATTCATCACACGCACGGTGGAAAACCTCAAGGCACAGTCCGACGGCAGCGGTCCCGCCTTCGTGCTGTACCACGGCGCCGTGACGGAAGAGGACGACGGGCCGGTCGAGGTCTGCGTCCCCACAGCGGGGGGCGACAAGGATCTCCCGGCCGGCGAGGTCGCGTTCCTCGAGATTGAGGGCGAGGAGACGGACTACCCATTCGTCCTGGGTGCGTACAAGGCGCTCTACCACTGGGCCAAGGAGCGTGGCCGGCAGCTGAGCGGGTCTCCCCGCGAGATCTATCTGTTCCGTCCGGGCGAGACGCTGCGGATGGAGATCGCGTTCCCGCTGCGCTGACGGGCACGATACGGCCGTGCGTGCAGCGGTCGTCGGAGCTGGAATCCAGGGGCTCGCCACAGCCCGCGCGCTCGCCCGTGCGGCCCACGCCGTCACGATCTACGAGCAGTTCGAGCTCGGCCACAAGCGCGGCTCGAGTCACGGGCGATCGCGGATCTTTCGGCTTGCCTATCCGGACCCGCACTGGGTGCGGCTGGCGAAGCAGGCTCTGCGCGGCTGGCGCGACCTGGAGGAAGAGAGCGGTACCGCCCTGCTCGATCTCAACGGCCTGATTGAGGTGGTCAAGGACGCAGGGGGGAGTTCCCGCGATGGTCTCGAGGCGGCGGAGGCCGAGTTCGAGCTGCTGACGGCGGCGGACGTGCGTCGGCGCTGGCCGATCCGCGTGCCGGACGGCTGGACGGCGCTCTACCAGCCCGATGCAGGGATCGTGCGCGCCGATCTGGCAGCGCGGGCCTTCCTCGACTCGGCGCTGGCTCATGGAGCTCATCTGCATGAACGGACGCGCATCGATTCACTCGACGACCTCGACGCCGAGGTCGTCGTGGTCACGGCCGGAGCGTGGGTGCAGAGACTCGTTGCCGATGTCCCCGTTCGCCCGACCCGCGAGACCCTCGCCTACTTCCGTCGCGAGGGCGCGCCGACGGCCTCCGTCGGCCAGCTCGACCCAGAGACGCGCGGGCACGCGCAGTACTCGCTCCACGACCCGCGGTACGGCCTCAAGGCGGGCATTCACCATGCCGGACAGGAGATCGATCCCGATGAGACGGGCGAGCCCGATCCTGAGCTGGTCGCGCGAATCGCGGACTGGGTAGCCGGCGTGCACACCGACGTCGATCCCGACCCGGTCGAGGCGGAGACGTGTCTCTACACCAACACCGCCGACGAGAGCTTCATCCTCGAGCGCCACGGCCGGATCGTCGTCGGCTCGGCCTGTTCGGGCCACGGCTTCAAGTTCGCACCGGTCGTGGGCGAGCAACTCGCCGCCCTCGCGGAGGCTAAGGTTTAGCCGTGCCGTTCTACCAGCGACTCGGCTCCGTCCCGCGCAAGCGGCACACGCAGTTCCGGGACAACGGCCAGCTCCTGACCGAGGAAGTCATGGGCCTCGAAGGCTTCGTCGGGAACGAGTCGATCCTGTACCACCTGCAATCGCCGTGCCGAGTGATGAAGCTGGGCGGCTTCGAGGCGATCGAGCGTCACGAATGGGTCCCCGACGCGCACGCGCACCGGCACTTCCACACCTACGGGATCGACACGGACGGCGACGAGATCACCGGCCGGCGCCTCCTGATGTGGAACGACGACGTCGAGATCTCCCTCTGCCGCCCGAAGAAGCAGATGGACTACTTCTTCCGGAACGGCGAAGGCGACGAGGTGATCTTCGTCCACGAGGGCGCGGGGACGCTCGAGACGACGTTCGGCGACGTCCCGTACAAGGACGGCGACTACGTCGTCGTCCCGCGCGGCACGACGTACCGCTTTCGCCCCGAAGGCGAGCAGCGCTACCTGGTGTTCGAGACGCCGGGTCTGATCGAGATCCCGCGCCGCTATCGCAACCAGTACGGCCAGATCCTCGAGGGCGCGCCGTACTACCACCGCGACCTCCATCCGCCGACGCAGCTGAACACGCACCGGGAGAAAGGTGAGTTCCCGGTGAAGGTGCGCGTCCGCGGCGGCTACCAGACGTACGTGCTCGACTACCACCCGTTCGACGTCGTGGGCTGGGACGGCTACCTCTATCCGTGGACGTTCTCGATCCATGACTTCGAGCCGATCACCGGGCGCATCCACCAGCCGCCGCCCTCACACCAGACGTTCCAGGGTCAGAACTTCGTTATCTGCTCGTTCTGCCCGCGCAAGCTCGACTTCGACCCGCTGGCGATCCCGATCCCGTACCACCACTCGAACCTGCAGTCGGAGGAGATGATCTATTACGTCTCGGGCAAGTTCGGCTCGCGGCGCGGCGTTGATGTCGGGTCGATCACGCTGCATCCCTCCGGTCTGCCGCATGGGCCGCAGCCCGGGCTGGCGGAGAAGTCGATCGGCACGCACGAGACCCACGAACTAGCGGTGATGTGCGACACGTTCCATCCGCTCAAGCTGACGAAGTTCGCCAAGGATCTGGACGACGGGAAGTACGCGTACTCGTGGTACGAGAACGCGCAGGACGGCGGCGGCGAGGAAGCGTCCGTGGATGGGGACGCCAGCGGCGCCGGACTCACCTCACACCTCTGAAAGACGCGACGAAAAAAGCGTTTAGGTCAGCGGTCGATGGTGGACATGTTCGCCTCGTTGTGGCGCTCGCCGGCGGCCGGGGCGAGATCGTTCAGCCGGGCGATCTGGTCCATGCTCAGGTCAACAGCGTCGGCTGCCGTGTTCTCCTCGACGCGGGAAACCCGCTTGGTGCCGGGGATCGGGGCAATATCGTCGCCCTGCGCGAGCAACCAGGCCAAAGCGACCTGCGCCGGTGTGGCGCCGACCTCGGAGGCCACGGCCTCGACCTCGTCGACGAGGCGGAGGTTCTGCTCGAAGTTGCCCTCGGTGAAGCGCGGGTTGTTCTTGCGCCAGTCGTCGTCGGCGAGCTGCTCGGGGGAGCGGATCGTCCCGGTGAGGAAGCCGTGCCCGAGCGGCGAGTAGGGCACGAAGCCGATGCCCAGCTCGCGCAGCAGCGGTAGCAGCGCGGCCTCCGGATCGCGGGTCCACAGGGAGTACTCCGTCTGCAGCGCGGCGATCGGGTGCACGGCGTGGGCGCGGCGGATCGTTGCGGGCCCGGCCTCGGACAGGCCGATTTGCAGGACCTTTCCCTCGGCCACCAGCTCGGCCAGGGCGCCGACGGTGTCCTCGATAGGCGTGTTCGGGTCGACCCGGTGCTGGTAGTAGAGGTCAATGCGGTCGGTCCCGAGCCGCTTCAGGGAGCCCTCGACCGCGGTCCGGATGTTCGCCGGGCTGCTGTCGAGCACTCCGGGGCCACTGCCGGAGTGCGACACGAAGCCGAATTTCGTCGCCACCACGACACCGTCGCGTCGCCCCTTGAGGGCGCGGCCGACGAGTTCCTCGTTCGCGTACGGACCGTAAATCTCGGCAGTGTCGATGTGGGTGACGCCCAGGTCGAGTGCTCGCTGGATCGTGCGGATCGACTCGCCGTCGCTGCTAGTCGGGTCGAGGTAGTAGCCGGACATCGCCATCGTGCCGAGTCCGATGCGCGAGACGTCAAGTCCGCCTAGCGAGATGTGCTTCATGACAACCTTCCTTGTCGGATTGGGAGGCGGTGTGTTCGCGGCCTCTTGCTGCATCCAAGAAAGCACGGGAGAGCGCGACGTGAGAGTCCCTGTTGATAGGGCTACTGGCAGGGTCCCCCAATGTCGGGCAGCGGCGTCTACGCTGATCTCGTGGACACGAAAAAGGAGATCCGAGACTTCCTGACGTCTCGCCGTGCCCGGATCACGCCCGAGCAGGCGGGGTTGGTCTCCTTCGGCAGTCGCCGGGTGCCCGGGCTCCGTCGTGAGGAGGTCGCCGTACTGGCCGGAGTGAGCGTTCCGTATTACACCCGTTTGGAGCGCGGAGACATGAGCGGAGTCTCCGAGAGCGTGCTGGAGGCACTGGCGCGGGCGCTCGAGCTCGACGACGCCGAGCGCGCCCACCTCTTCGACCTCGCCCGCGCTGCGCAGCCGACGGGAGCGCGGCCTCGTCGGCGCCAAGTCAAGCAGCGCGTGCGGCCCGAGATCCAGTGGACCCTCGAAGCGATCACCGGCGCGGCCGCGTTCGTGGGCAATGCGCGTCTCGACATCCTGGCCGCCAACGAGCTCGGGCGTGCGCTCTTCTCCGAGCTTTACGCCGCGCCCGCGCGGCCGGTCAACAACGCCCGGTTCGTGTTCCTCGATCCGCGAGCCGAGGCGTTCTACGGCGACTGGGAGCGCGTCGCCGGCGAGTGCGTCGCGATTCTGCGCTGGGCCGCGGGTCGTGACCCGTACGACCGCGACCTCTCAGACCTTGTCGGCGAGCTCGCAACACACAGCGAGGCGTTCCGGACCCGCTGGGCCGCGCACGACGTGCGCTTCCACAACACCGGTGTCAAGCATTTCCACCATCCCGTCGTCGGCGAGCTCAGCCTGAGCTACAACCGGTTGGACCTCGCCGCGGATCACGGGCTGACGATCTTCACGTACGCCGCCGAGCCCGGTTCGCGCTCTGCGGAGGGGCTGAAGCTCCTCGGCAGCTGGGCGGCCACAGTCGACTCCGCTGAGTCGGCGCACGCAACCGACCAGAGCTGAGGGCGAGTGCGCCGCAGTCGACCTGAAGGCGTCCCCTTACGCGCTCGTGCTATCCATGCATTCGAGCGGCGAGACTCGCGCGGCTAAGAACCCGTTTCAAAATGGAGCCACGGCGCCGGGCAGCTTGGTCACCCACCGATTGTCACCCCGGCCACGCGGATGGCAAAACGCGTTCCACCGCTGAAGCTGTCGAAGCTCGCGAAGAAACGGGACGAGGGCAAGTACGCGTACTCCTGGTACGAGAATGCGAAGGACGGCGCGGGCGCAGACGAAGCGGCGGTTGACGGCGACGCCACCGGCGCCGGTCTCACGTCACACCTGTAGCCGCACCCGGTTGCCAGGCCCGCAGGGACCGATGTAGCCTCGCGCTGTCCGTTTCGCGTTAGGAAGGGGAGAGGAATGCGCGCGGGTCTCTCTACAGCCGCGGTCCTTGCGTCTTTGCTGATCGCCACGCTCGTCGTCGTGCCGGCAGGCGCCGGCAAGCCGGTTACGCCCGCAACGCCGCCGAACATCGACATCAGCCAGCGACATACGAACGAGTCCGAAGAAGCCATCGCAGTCAACCCGACGAATCCCCGGAACATCGTCATGGTCTCGAACGTCGACTTTCCGGCCGCGGGGATGTTGGAGGGCGTGAGCTTCGACGGCGGGCAGACGTGGACGACGAAGCTGATCGGGAACAACGACAACCTCGGCGACGCCTGTTGCGACCCGAGTCTCTCGTTCGACAACTACGGGAACCTCTTTCTCGCCTACCTGTTCAACGTGGAGGACACGTTGCCGATTGCCCTATCGACCGACGGCGGTCTCTCTTTCAACGTGATCGCGAAGATCCCGGGCATCGCGAAACGCAATGGCAAGGGCGCCGACGAGAAGGGACTGTTCCGCTTCGTCGATCAGCCCACCATCACCGCCGCCGAGGGCGAGGTCTGGGCGGTCGTGAACGTCGGCGGTCCGATGGGAGCGTTCGGCGCACCCGTCACCGGCTTGGGGCAGGTTGGAGCCGTCTCCACCTCGGAGGTCATTCCCGGCACTAACAACTGCACCTACGGCGACGTCGCCATTGGTCCGGGTGGCAAGGTCATGAACGTCTGTACGCTCACCGAGAGCGGGCAGGGTGGCGGCAAGCTGTTTGTGAGCGTCGATCCGGACGGACTCGGCCCCGCAGGGTTCGGCAGCAGAGTCTTCGTCGCCGAAACGCACGTCGGCGGGTTCGACTTCATTCCTCCCCAGCCGGATCGCTCAGTCGACGCGGAGCCTGGCCTTGCGTGGGACCGCACCGGCGGGCCGCACAATGGTCGCGTCTACCTCGTCTACACACTCGAGCAGAAGAACGAGAGCGACAACACGGACATCTTCGTGCGCTTCTCCGACGACAGCGGTGCTAGCTGGAGTGCGCCGGTGCGGGTCAACGACGACGGCACCGTGAACAGTCAGTTCCTCCCGAAGATCTCCCTGGATCCAACTACTGGGCGGATCGCGGTCGTCTGGTACGACTCCCGCAACGACCTTGGGACGGGAGGCGCGGGCGACACGGACGGTCTACCGAACGACGATGCTCAGTTCTGGGGCGCCTTCAGCGAC
>VAXU01000078.1 GCA_005885125.1 Actinomycetota bacterium | reverse complement strand
GGAACCGTCGCTTTTCGTCGGAAGCGTTCTGCGGTCCTCCCTCTGACCTCAAGGGAGCTCGGCGAGCACCTCAGTTGTCTAGAGCTCGGCGAGCACCTCAGTTGTCTATCGCCGCTGGGGGATCACCGTGGAGAGACGCCGCCGGCAGGGGGCCGAGCATGAGCGCCCTTCCGGCGACGGCTGTTGCGGCGGTCGAGCGAGCGTGGCTCGGCATCCTCTCGACCAGGCACCCCGACGTCGTCTGGATGCTCGCTCGGCCAGGGGAACGCGGCGAGCGGTCCTCGACGGCCTCGGCGAGGAAGGTCGGTGGGAGCTTGCCCGCGCCAGAGGATCAGGGCGCGCTCGTCGATCGGGACCTGTCGGCCGGCTCCGCGAGCAGGACGCACGATCACGGCGTCGATCGCGGCGCGTAGGATCGTGCGGCGTTCGTCGAGGCTTAGATTCGCCCAGGCTTCGACGAGCGAGCCTGGCGTCGAGGGGAGCATGGTCGCGAGCTCCGAGCGCCGCTGCTCTACGGCAAGTTCCGCGCGAGCTGCGTCGACGGCTCTCGCTCGCGTCTCCAGGCCGGCCTGAAAGGACTGCTGTCCGATTACGCTGACGAGGTTGGCGTCGCGGTAGGCGACGAGCTCGGCCTCCGCGTCGTCGAGCCGACGTGCAGCGAGTTCCGTGTCGTGTGTCGCTTGCGACGCATGAGCCAGGGGGCCATCGGGTCCGAGCGCCTCGAGGAAGCGCTGTTCGACCCACGGGTCGATGATTCGCGCGAGCACCGTCGCGCCTGCGGGGCAGCGTCCCGAGGGATGCCGGCCGCGGCAGCGGTAGAGCCCAAGCCGAGAGCCATCGCGGTCGCGCATGCGATCCGACTTCGCGACGTAGCGGCAGCTCGCCCAGCGAACAAGTCCGGCGAGCAGCAGGCCGTCTCCGTTGCGTGCGCTCCGCCCGGTGCGCTCGCCTTGCGCTGCTTCCCACTCGGCTCGCGAAACGAGCGGCTCGTGCGCGTGCTCGTTTACGTTCTGGCCTCCGCGAGCTTCGCCGAGGTAGACGCGATTCGCGACGATCGCGCGCAACGTGCTCGGCGTCCATGACGCGTTCGCGTACGGACCCACGACCTGCTGCGAGTCCATGAAGTTCGACAGCTCGCGCCAGCCGGCGCCGGCGGCTCTGCGGAGGAAAAGCTCGCGCACGACCGGCGCGGCGATCGGGTCAGGCACGAGCCGCCCATCCTCTCCGCGGCTGTAACCGGTCGGCGTGCGAGACGCGATATGAACGCCTCGCGCGACCGCTCGCGCCTGCGCGACGCTCCAGTTCTCACGGATACGGTCGAGCTCGAGCTCGCCGAGCGCGAGCATCATCGTGCGGGCGAATCGGCCGATCGGCGTCGACGTGTCGAGCGAGTCGCGAACCGAGATCAGTGCCGCTCCAGCATCCTCGAGCCGGCGCAGCGCAAGAGCCGCGTCCGTGACGGAACGGGCGAAGCGGTCGAGGCTCGCGACGATGATCCCGTCTGTCTCGCGCGCGTCTACGCGTTCGAGCGCACGCTGAAATCCGGGACGGTCGTAGCGGCTACCCGGCTCGTCGAGGTCCTCATGCCATTCGACGATCGTGTGTCCGCCGGCTACTGCCGCTGCTTCGATCCGCTCCCGTTGTACGGCCGGAGAGATGAAGCTCTCGCCGGAGCGGCCTGCGACCCGCGATACACGAATGTACGCGTCGAGCCGCAGACCTGATCGTCGCGGGCTCACGGCCGGAATGCTCGGCGGCGGTAGCTCCAGGTGGCGGCGGCTGCGAGCCCGAGCGCGAGCGTGACGTACCAGTAGACGACGACAAGTGAAACGAGCATGAGCACCGCGACGCCGATCGCGTACTTGGCGTGTCTCGGCGCCTTGGCGAATGCAACGGCGAGCGCGGCCGCGGCGACCCCGAACGCGGCGAGCCGCTTCAGGAGCCGCTCGCGACGTTGTCGGCGATAGACGGCACGCAGCACGTCGAGGCGCTCCGCGAGCTCGCTGCGCCGCTGGACCGGGGTCTCAGGTGTGTTCGCGAGTTGCCGCTCCGTCGCGTGTATCTCGGCGAGGAGCTCTTCCGGCTGATCGTAGGTCTCACCCAGCACTCTGACCCCCATTTGAGCCTCTCATCCGTGTTCTGGCCAGAATGATACACCCTAAGCAGGTGGTACAGCCCGGAGGCTCGAAACCGCCGGCGCAGGCCGTCGGACAGACCACTGTCGTCGCCCAGGACGATCCCTTCGAGCAGAGCGGCACGCTCGCCGTGCAATCCGCGTGCGACTGAATGTCCGAGCCAGCCTCGCAACCGGTCGGACAGGCCGCCGATGCCACCGCGACTGCCCACGGCGGTCCAGGCGTCGACGCGGAGGACAACGTGGATCCCGTGACGGCGCAACCATCGCCGCTCGTCGAAACCGTTCCGGGCGGGACGCGGTGCGGCGAGCTGTCCGAGCGCGTCCAGGATCGCTCCCTGCGGAGGCGCACGGCCTGGCGGCAAACGGAGCAGCACCGGCTCGTCCGGCCTCAGCTCGCCGAAACGCAGCACGCTCCCTTCGGCGCGGATGTCGAAGCGACCGCGGCGCGGCGTCGACGTCACGACGACGCGGACACGTTCGGCGGTCCCGATGCGCGCCGCGAGCGGACTGCGGTCCAGCGCCTCGAGCCGGGCCCCACCCCACCACCAGCCGACGAACAGAAGAGCGAGCGCAACGCACCCCAGGCGCCGCTCGCTGAGTGCGGCCGCGACAAGCGCCGCTGCGGCAAGCACGAGCAACAGCGGACCGCCGCGCACCGCGTTCGCGAGCGCAAGACCCACGCAGACAGCGAGGGCGACCGCGTGCGCGGGACGGTGTGCGAGTGCGGTCACGGCGCGACGAGCTCCTTCAGCTGTTCCAGCCGCGCGGGCCCGATCCCCGGAACGGCGTCGAGCTCCTCCACGGATCCGAACGCACCGTGCTGCTGCCGGTAATCGAGGATCTTCTGCGCCGTCACGGGCCCGACACCCGGGAGCGCATCGAGCTGCTCGAGCGTAGCGGTGTTCAGATGCACCGGCCCGCTCGCCACGCCGGTTGCGCCCGAGCCCGCAATCGTCGCCGACCCGCGCCTCGGGACGGCGATCTGCTCGCCGTCGGCGATCGGAGCCGCCAGATTGACGAGCTCGACCAGTGCCTTCGGCGTGACGCCGCCCGCGCGCGACAGTGCGTCCGCGACGCGCGACCCACTCGGCAGGCGATAGAGCCCTGGGCGACGAACGGCACCGACGACGTCTACGACGAGCAGCGACTGCGCTGCTGCCGTCGTCGTCGCGGCGGCGGTCGGGATCGGCGGCGCTGCGGGAGCCTCCGCCCCGAAGAGGAGGCGACTTCCCAGCACGAGCACGACGAGGATCGCGACGGCGGCGATCGCGATCTGGCGTCGACTGAACGGAAGGTCGCGCAACACCTTCGATGGTGGCGGAGAAAGCCTTACCTGTCCGTAACGACTTTGTGCCGAAAGTTCGGCACACTGTGGGTGTGATCCACGCCGTCGTTGCTGCCGTGATCGCTGTCAGCGGCGGGACCGGGAGTGGCCTCTATGGCAAGGTCGTCATCTCCCCCGCCCAGCCGGTCTGCGCCGTCGGGGATTCGTGTACGGCTCCGGACAAGAACGATGTGCTCGCATTCTGGCTCCGTGGCCGCCGCCTCGGGGCTGCGCGGACGGACGCGAACGGCCGCTACCGCATCGCGCTCCCGCCCGGGCGATACACGGTCACCGCCAAGCACGGCGGCGCGATCGGTCGCGGTCTCGAGCCCGCGCACGCCGTCGCTCCGCGCGGACGCTACGCGCGCGTGAACTTCTCGCTCGACATCGGTATCAGATAGCGAGTCAGCCGACGACGAGATTCACGAGCTTGCGCGGGACGACGATCGTCTGACGGATCTTCCCGCCGTCCAGATGCGCCTGCACCTTCGGCGACTCCTTGGCCAGCTCGACGAGCTCCTCCTCCGACAGGCTCGTCGGAACCTGCAGCCGGTCGCGCACACGACCGTTCACCTGCACAACGAGCTCGAAGGTCTCGCGGACGAGCATCGCGGGATCGACCTGCGGCCAGGGCGCTTCCCACAGCCGGTCTGCGTGTCCGAGCCGCTGCCAGAGCTCCTCGGCAATGTGCGGCGCGGAAGGCTGGATCAGCGACAACGCGGTCTCGACCGCAAATCGCGCGCTGGTCGCCCTGGGATCACGGGAGATGTCGTTCACGAGCTCCATCACAGCAGCGACGGCGGTGTTGAAGGCGAATCGGCGGCCCGTGTCGTCCGTCACCTTCGCGATCGTCTCGTGAGCCTTGTGCGCCAGCGGCCCTTCCGCGGGCGTGTCCGGAAGCTCACCGACCTCGAGGGCGACGCGCCACAGGCGGCGGAGGAAACGGGTCATGCCTTCCAGCCCGTCGTCTTGCCAGTCCACCTCGGCATCCGCCGGACCGATGAAGAGGATGTACAGGCGGACTGCGTCGGCGCCGAGCTCGCGGACATAGTCGTCGGGGCTGACGACGTTCCCCTTCGTCTTCGACATCTTCGTACCGCCCATGTGCACCCAGCCGTGGTTGAACAGGCGAGGAAACGGCTCGCGGAATCCGACCAGACCGAGCTCGTTCAGCACCTTGGCGAAATAGCGCGCGTAGAGCAGGTGCATGACCGCGTGCTCGATTCCCCCGATGTACTGATCGACCGGCAGCCAGTAGTCGATCAGCGCGCGATCGAACGGTGCCGAATCGTTGCGTGGATCGCAGTAGCGGAGGAAGTACCAGGACGAGTCGACGAACGTGTCCATCGTATCGGCCTCGCGCCGGGCTTCCTCGCCACAGCGCGGACACGGCACGCGGATCCAGTCCTCGGCGGCCTCGAGCGGCGACTTCCCCTTCGGTGTGTAGTCGTCGATCTCCGGCAGGAGCACCGGGAGGTCGTTCTCGGGCACCGGCACGATCCCGCACGACGGGCAATGGACGACCGGGATCGGCGTCCCCCAGTAACGCTGGCGTGAGATCAGCCAGTCGCGGAGGCGGTAGCTGACCGCGGGCCGGCCGCGCCCGCGCTGGCCGAGCCACTCGACGATCGCCTTCTTCGCCTCCGGGCTCGGCATGCCGGAGAACTGCGCCGAGTCGACCAGCCGCTCGTTGTCGGTGTGCTCCGAAAAGGCGCCCTGCTCGGGCGGCTCGTCCGCGCCGGCCGGGACGACCACTGTCGTCACCGGCAGGTCGTAACGCCGGGCGAACTCGTAGTCGCGCTCGTCGTGCGCCGGCACGGCCATGATCGCGCCGGAGCCGTACTCCATCAGCACGTAATCGGCGACCCAGATCGGGATCCGCGCTTCGTTGGCCGGATTCGTCGCGAAGCGGCCCGTGAAAACCCCGTCCTTCTCCTTCTCCTCGCGCTCGACGAACGTGTGCGCCGCCGTGCGCCGCACGTAGTCGAGCACCTCGGTTTCGTGCGGTGTCCCCTCAACCAGTTTTGGAACGAGCGGGTGCTCGGGCGCAAGGACGAAGAAGGTCGCACCGAAGATCGTGTCCGGGCGCGTGGTGAAGACCGGGATGTCGATGTCCAGGTCCTCGATGCGGAACAGCAGCTCGGCGCCCTCGGAGCGGCCGATCCAGTGCCGCTGCATGGCGAGCACGCGTTCCGGCCAGTCCAGCAGCGCCATGTTGTCGAGCAGCTCGTCGGCGTACGCCGTGTAGCGGAAGAACCATTGCTCGAGGTTCTTCGACTCGACGACCGCGCCGCAGCGCTCGCAGCGCCCGTCGATCACCTGCTCGTTGGCGAGCACGGTCTGGTCGTTCGCGCACCACTTGACGTGCGCTTCCTTTCGGAATGCCTGCCCGGCTTCGAAGAATTTCAGGAACAGCCACTGCGTCCAGCGGTACATCTCCGGTGTGTGGCTGGCGATCTCGCGATCCCAGTCGATCGCCCAGCCCATCCGCTGCATCTGGGCGCGGATCGCTTCGATGTTCTCCTCGACGATCAGCTTCGGTGGGCGGCGCTCTCGGATCGCGGCGTTTTCGGCGTTGAGCCCGAAGGAGTCGTACCCCATCGGCCGCAGCACGTAGCGGCCGCTTCGACGCTGGAAGTGAGTGACGACGTCGCCCTGCGTGTAGTTGCGGACGTGGCCGACGTGGAGCGTGCCCGAGGGATACGGGAGCATCTCAAGCATGTAGTACTTCCCGTCCGGTGGATCGTTCGGGTCGGGATCCGGCGTAGAGAATGCGCGCTCGTCCGCCCAGATGCGCTGCCACTTCTCCTCGATTGCCTGCGGTTCGTATCGCTCCATCACGTCTCCGGGGACAAAAAAACCTCTCGTTCGGAGAGGCCACGGAACCTCAAGGAGATCGAGAACCAGGGCGTCAAATTCGGATTGGACGAGAACGACATCCAACTGCGTATGGCCAAGGATCCGCTCGAGTGCACGAACTGCGGCCTCTCGTACGTGCGGCTCGGCCCTGGTTGGCGGGCGCCGTTCGGCCACACCCACAAGACGCAAGAGGAGATCTACATCCTCATCGAGGGAAGCGCTCGCATGAAGATCGAGGACGACCTCGTCGACCTGAAGCCCTTCACCGCGGTGCGCGTGTCGCCGCAGACGATGCGGGGCTACGAGGGTGGGCCGGATGGCGCCGAGCTGATCGTGATCGGAACGCCGAGGACCGGGCCTGGTGACGCGGACATGGAGCAGGGCTGGTGGAGCGACTGAGCCGCCCCGCGTTCTTGCGGCAGCGCGTTCTCGAGTAACGCTGCCTCTTTATTAGGTACACGCGCGCGCACGCGCGCGACCCCCACCCTCAGAGGGTGGGGATGACGCCCACCACCCTCGAGGTCGACGGTACCGGCCCCCGGCGCGCGTGTCTGTGCCCAGTCGGTGCCGATTTTCAGCGACGCGAGTCGTCACACTGTTCTCGTGCTCGAGCTCTTCCCGGAAACAGCTGCCATCGATCAAGGAGAGCTCGTCCTAGGCGGCGTCCGCGCGACGGCGCTCGCGGAGGAGTTCGGGACCCCGCTCGTCGTCTATTGCGAACGCACGCTCCTCGCGCAGGCCCGCGAGTACCAGCGGGTGGATCCCGAAGCGCTCGTCGTCTACGGGACAAAGGCGTTTGCGAACGTCGCGCTGTTGCAGCTCTTCGCGCGGGAAGGGCTCGGCGCCGACGTGTCCACGCTCGGCGAGCTGCGCTTCGCGCTCCGGGCGGACGTTCCCTCCGACCGGATCGTCTTCCACGGGAACAACAAGTCGGACGAAGAGCTGCGGGCGGCAGCACGCGCCGGCGCGACCGTTGTCCTCGACGCGCCAGACGAGGTCGAGCGGGCAAGCAACGCGGGCGTCGAGCGCGTTCTCGTTCGCTTGACACCCGGCGTCGAGGCCGAGACGCACGAATCGATCCAGACCGCCCACTCCGAGTCGAAGTTCGGCCTCGACCCCGACCAGGCGCTTGCAACCGTCGCAGCCGCGCGCGGGCGCCTCGACGCCGCAGGGGTCCACGTGCACATCGGGTCGCAGCTCGCGCGCATCGACGAAAGCCTGGCGGCGGTCGACCGTCTCGTCGAGTTCTGCACGCGCTGCCGCGATCAGCTCGGCTGGTCGCCGCGGATCGTCGACCTCGGCGGCGGCCTCGGTGTGCGGCACGCGCGCGCGGACCAACTCCCAACTGTGGCGGAGTTCGCCGGCGCGCTCGTGACGCGGTTTCGGGAGGGCTGGAACGAGCCCGCCCGCCTCATCCTCGAGCCGGGACGTTCCCTGATCGGCCGGGCCGGCGTGACGCTGTACCGCGTCGGCGCGACGAAGCGGAGCGGCAGCATCGACTACGTCGCGATCGACGGCGGAATGTCCGACAACCCGCGCCCGCAGCTCTACGGCGCGCGTTACGAGGCGCTGATCGCGAACAAGGCCGAGGAACGAGTGGACGGCACGTATCGCATCGCCGGCAAGCACTGCGAATCCGGCGACGTACTGATCGACGCGGTCGAGCTGCCCCGACCGCGCGGCGGCGACCTGCTCGCGGTGCCGGCGACGGGCGCGTACACACTCTCGATGGCGTCGAACTACAACGGCGTCCCGCGTCCCGCGGCGGTGATCGTTGCGGACGGCAACGCGCGTCTGATCCGCCGCCGCGAGACGGTCGACGACCTGCTCAGGTACGAGACCTCGTAGGAGGGTTTGGTGGAACGTCGCTCGTCGTCGGGGTGCGATGGTCGTTCCGAGGCAAGGACGCAGGGAGCGTCGATAGCCATACCTATCGACGCGACTGAGGACGCCGCATCGGGGCGAGCAGCGCGGCCCGACGGCACAGCGCTGCGTTTCGCCGAACCCTCCTAGCTCGCCCGCGCCGCCGTGAAACCGGGCCGGACGAGCCGGGGCGGCGCCCTCAGGCCCGCGTCGCGGACCGGCGGATTCACCGGCTCGGCGAGCGCCGGAGCACCGAACGACGCGCGGCGTCTTTCCTCGGGCGCGTCGCCGTACAGAGTCGTTCGCTGGCGTGGGACGCGCCCGTTCGCACGGATCAGTTCCTCCATCCGTTCCGGCGGCATCTCCTGCCCGTGCCGGGCGCCGGCCGCGCGCGAGATCGACTCGTTCATGAGCGTCCCGCCGAGATCGTTGACTCCAGCGCGAAGCGCGGCGGCGATCCCCTCCGGGCCGAGCTTCACCCACGAGGCCTGGATGTTGGTGATGCACGGATGCAGGGCAAGCCGCGCGACCGCGTGCACGAGCAGCGTCTCGCCCCAGGTCGGGCCGGATCTCGCCTGCCCCTTCAGCCACATCGGCGCCTCCATGTGCACGAACGGAAGCGGCACGAACTCCGTGAAACCGCCGCTCCGCCCTTGCTGTTCGCGCGCGCGGAGGAAGTGACGAGCCCAGTTTCGCGGCGACTCCACGTGGCCGAACATCATCGTCACGTTCGACCGCAACCCGACGCGGTGCGCGTTGTCGTGCACGTCCAGCCACTGGGCCGTCGTCACCTTGTCGGGACAGATCACCCGACGCACGTCGTCGTCGAGAATCTCCGCTGCCGTCCCGGGCAGGGAACCGAGGCCGGCGTCCCGCAGTCGCGCGAGGTAGGCGTCGAGCGGGAGCCCGACCGTCGCGGCCCCCTGCCAGACCTCGAGCGCGGAGAACGCGTGCACGTGGATCTCCGGTACCGCCTCGGTGATCGCCTCGACGACCGACTCGTAGTACTCGCCCGTAAAGGCAGGATGGATCCCACCCTGCAGGCAGACCTCCGTTGCGCCTCGCTGCCACGCCTCGCGTACGCGGCGGACGATCTCGTCGTGCGGCACGAGATACGGCGCGCCGCGCAGGTTCGCCGCGAGCTTGCCCTTCGAAAAGGCGCAGAAGCCGCAGCGGAAGTAACAGACGTTCGTGTACTGGATGTTGCGCGTCACGACGTAAGACACCTCGTCGCCGCACACCTCTCGCCGGAGATGATCCGCCGCGGCGAAGACGCGCTGGCGCTCCTCGCCGCGCGCGCACAAGAGACGCACGAGCTCGTCCTCACCGAGCTCGTCACGGGTGGGGACGGGAAGAGCGTCGCGCGGAGTAAACGGGACGGCGCCCGTCTCCCCTGGCGACCAGCCGTCCTCCCGCGCGAGCCCGGCCGCATCGGACGCGCGCAGCACGGCCGGCATCACACGCGGGTCGATCCACGCACCGTCGATCCACTCCGGATAGACCGGTAGCCGTGGCGCCAGCTGGAGGCTGCGGCCTTCGGTCGCCGCGCGCAGACGCTCCAGATCAGGCCACGGCGCCTCGGGATTGACGTGATCGATCGTCACCGGCGAGACGCCGCCCCAGTCGTCGATGCCCGCACCGAGCAGGATCCGAGCGACGGCGATCGTCCACAGCAGCTCCTCGAGCGGCGGCTCGGCAGCGTCGGCCATGCGAGTGCCCGGTTTCGCGCGGAAGTTCTGGACGATCACCTCCTGCACGTGGCCGTAGCGCTCGGCGAGGTCGCGGATCGCGACCAGCGCGTCGATTCGCTCCGCACGGGTCTCGCCGATCCCGATCAGGATCCCGGTGGTGAACGGGACGCGCGCCTCGCCCGCGCCGAGCACCGTCTCGAGTCGAGCGGCCGGCAGCTTGTCGGGCGATCCGAAATGCGGCCCGCCGCGTGCCGACAGCCGGTCCGACGTCGTCTCGAGCATGAGTCCCATGGACGCGCTCACCGGCCGAAGCCGACGGATGTCCTCGACGGTCATCACGCCGGGATTCAAGTGCGGGAGCAATCCGGTCTCGTCGAGCACGGCCTCGGCTGCGCGCCCGAGGTACTCCAACGTCGTCCCGCACCCGTGCGCCGCCAGCTCCTCGCGCGCGACGCGGTACCGGAGCTCCGGCTTGTCGCCGAGCGTGAACAGCGCCTCGCGACAGCCGCGCTCTGCTCCCGCCCGCGCAACGGCGAGCACCTCGTCGATCGTCATGTACGCGCGCTCCCCGCGCCGCGGCGGCCGCGCGAACGTGCAGTAGTGACACACGTCGCGACAGAGCTTCGTCAGCGGGATGAAGACCTTCGGCGAGTACGTGACAAGGCTGCCGTGCCCTTCCTCGCGCAACCGCCGCGCTTCCGCGCACAGCTCATCGAGAGATGCGTCGAGCAGGGCGGCGGCCTCCACCCCGCGAGCTTACGTCGCGACGCCTAGCCTGGGCGGACCGCTAAGGCGCCGACTCGGCGGCGCCGCAGAAAGGACGAGCGGGCTCCGCCTGCTCGTCCGTCTTCATCCGCGTCTAGGTTCGAACCGGACTGACCCCTAACCAGGCCTCACTGAGATCAGCTTGCCGAACGGGTGCCAGGCCCTGTTGTTCCAGCGTTGGAGTCGCACCTGGGTCAGCGGGAAGCGGAACGACGGCGTTGTGTGCACGACGATGCCGGGCAGGAGGAACGGGTTGCCTTTCTCGTTGAGGTGCGTCGCCGCGCGCATTACGCCCTGGCGCGTCAGGTTCTTGCCGGCCAGCTTGAGCGTGTCGACCATCGTGTACGCGGCGCCCATGCCGGCGACGAAGAACCCGTTCTGGAAATCGACCGACTTGATGTCGGTGCCGTACTTGCGCCAGATCGTCTGGAAGAGCTTGACGCCTTTGTCGTGTGCGTAGAGCGGCGTGGCGGGGTCCTTCCCGAACGCGATCGAGATCGACCCGTTCGCGGCCTTCTGCGGCACGGCGATCATCAGCGACGACGCGGACGAAACGTCGTTGACGTAGACCTGCGGATGCCAACTCACGCGGTTGAGTCCGTTGTACGCCTGCAACGAGAACTTCCCGAACGCGAAGATGCAGAGCACGTTCGCCTTCGACGCTTTCAGCTGTGCGATCTGCGGCTGGACATCCGTGCTCGTGGGGTCGTAGCCGACCTTCGCGACGATCGCGGTCGCCTTCGTGCCGAGACCCTTCCGCAAGCCGCCGAGCAGGTCCCGGCCATAGTCGTCGTTCTGGTACAGGAC
>VAXU01000169.1 GCA_005885125.1 Actinomycetota bacterium | reverse complement strand
GCGTGCTCGTGACGTGGCTCGTGCTGGACACGTCGCCGTCGATGGAGTTCGGCACCGCAGATCGGCGGAAGGCCGACGTCGCAGAAGGCGTCGCGATCGCGATCGGTCACGTCGCGACGCGCCGGGGAAACCGGCTCGGCGTCGTCACGTTCGGCGATGCGGAGCCGAGGATGACGGCGCCAAGGGCGGGCCGGATTGGGCTCCTCGGGATGCTCGCAGCGCTCCGCGACGAACGGACGGACGGTGCGGTGGGACCGACGTCGCTCGGAGAGGCACTGCTCCGCGCGGGCGGGCTCGCGCGCCAACGGTCGATCGTCGTCGTGGTCTCGGATTTTCGAGGCCCTCGCGACTGGCGCCGCCCACTGCTCGAGCTTGCGGGCCGGCACGACGTGCTCGCGGTCGAGATCCGCGATCCGCGTGAGCAGGAGCTTCCGAATGCCGGTGCGCTTTGGCTCGTCGATCCCGAGACGCGTCGGCAGCTCCGTGTCGACACGCGGAGCGAACGGCTGCGCGCGAAGTTCGCGGCCGCCGCGGCCGCCGAACGGGAAGAGGTCGCGCGCATGTTCACCTCGGTCGGCGCGCGTCACGTCGTCCTGACGACGTCCGGAGACTGGCTCCGCTCGCTCGCCGTCTTCCTGCGCCGGAGGCGGCGGTGAGCTTCGAGTGGCCCGTGGCGCTCGTTGCGCTCGTGCTTGTGCCGCTCCTGGTCGCGGCGTACGCTCGACACGAGCGGCGCCGCATGTCGGATGCGGCCCGCTTCGCCAATCCAGGCCTGCTGCCGAATCTCGTCGACGCGCGCCCCGGCTGGCGTCGCCATCTTCCACTTGCCGTCCTGTTCGTCGCGCTGGTCGGGATGATCGTCGGTGTCGCCCGCCCGCACGCGACCGTGAGCGTGCCGCGTGAGGAAGCGACGGTGATGATCGCGATCGACGCGTCGCTCTCGATGCGGGCCACGGACGTGAAGCCGTCGCGCCTCGCCGTCGCGCAGGCAGCCGCGCGGGCGTTTGTCGCGAAGGTGCCGAAGAAGTTCCGCATCGGGCTCGTGTCCTTCTCCGCGAGGCCGTACGTGATCCTTCCGCCCACGCAGGATCGCGGGCTCGCCGCGCAGGCGCTCGCCTCGATTCGCTCAGGCGAAGGGACGGCCCTCGGCGACGCGGTCAAGCTCGCCGTGCAGGTGGGCCGCCGTCAGCGCGCGGGCGACGGGAGCATTCCGCCGGCGACGCTGCTGGTGATCTCCGACGGCGCCCAGATGAGCGGGAGAACGACTCCGCAGGCAGCAGCGGAGCTCGCGCGCTCGCGCCACGTGCCCGTGTACGCGATCGTGCTCGGAACTCCGAACGGTGTCGTCGAGGTGACGCTGACGGGCGGATTCAAGGAGCAGATCCGCGTTCCGCCGCGCGCCGACATCCTGCAGCAGGTTGCGCGGACGAGCGGCGGCGAGGTGTTCACCGCGACGAACGATTCGGGACTCCGCAAGGTCTACGAGCGGCTCGCGTCGCGCCTCGGTCATCGCCGGCAATCGCGAGAAGTCACGGATCTCTTCGCGGGCGGATCGGCGGCACTGCTGCTCTTCGGCGGGGCGCTGTCGGCCCTCTGGTTCCGGCGGGTGCCGTGAAACGCGTCGTCGTCGTACTCGGGGTGGCCGCCTCCGTGTTGGCGGCCGGCGCTGCTCCTGCGCGCGCGACGAACGAGTGCAGGGGGCTCCAGGTCTGCGTTCGAGTCGCGGGCCCCTGGGTCGTGGTTCCGGCCCCGCAGGGAGTGCAGAGGCCGCGGGTCGAGTTCCAGCTCTCGTGTCCGCGCGGCTTCATCGTCGGCGGTCTCGATGCCGAGCTCAGCGACCGTGCGATCGACATCGCGTTTCTCGCCAAGCTCGGCAGTCCGGTCAATCCAGGCGTCAGCACCTCGCGCGCTGCGGTGTTCATCGCCTCCTACACCGGCGGCTCGAAGCGAACTCCGACCTTCCGGCCGCTCATCGGCTGCATCCCGGCGTCGGGTGGAGGCGGTGGGCCCGTGCCGTTTCGGAACCCGGACGCGCGCGTGCTGTCCGCGGCGGCCTTCCCGCCCGGTCAGCCGACCACGAGGCGCGTGCGGGTGCTGAGGTTGCGCGCCGGCGCGACGCAGACGGTCGCGCGCGGCTGCGCGGGGAGCGAGCGGCTCGTGCGCGGGTGGCACGCCGTCGGCTTCTACACCGCGCGTGCGCCGCAGACCGGTTTGGTCGCCGGCGTCACTACCGCGCAGACCATGAGCTCTGGGCGCGTGACGGTCACCGCCCGGAGCGGAGACGTCGTGCGCGGCATCCGTGCGATCGTGCAGGTCGGCGCCGTCTGTGCGGGAGGATCATGAGCTTCGGTCATCCGCTTCTGCTCCTGACGCTGCTTGTCGTGCCGGCCGCGATCGGCGCGTTCCTGCTCGCGGAGCGCCGGCGCATGCGCTACGCGGTGCGATTCACGAACCTCGACGTGCTCGCCGAGGTGGTCGCGCGCGGAGGCGTCTGGCGGAGATATGCACCGTTCGCGCTCTTCCTCCTTGCGGTGGCCGCACTCTGCGTCGGAGTCGCGCGCCCGCATGCGACGACGATGGTTCCGCAGGAACGTGCGACCGTCATTCTCGTCATCGACGTCTCGCGTTCGATGGACTCCAAAGATGTGAAGCCCTCGCGGCTCCTCGCGGCGGAGGCAGCCGTGCGCACGTTCCTCGACAAGGCTCCGAAGCGTCTTCGAGTCGGCCTGATGGCGTTCGCGGGTATCCCGAGCGTCGTCACCCCGCCGACGAGGGATCACGAGCTCGTGCGTGAAGGGCTCATCGACATCGCCAATTACGGCGGGTTCGGGGGGACGGCCATCGGTGACGCGGTCGCTGCCGCAACGGATCTCGGCCTGCAGGCCGTTTCGGGCAAGAGCAACCTCGCTTCGGTCGCTGCGCCGCCGACACAGACACACGGACTCGTGTCGATCCTCTTCCTCTCGGACGGCGCGCAGACGCGCGGCGACCTCCTGCCGCTTGAAGGCGCACAACGCGCCAGGGCCGCGGGTATACCGGTGTTCACCGTCGCCCTGGGCACGCCGAATGGCACGCTCGACCTCGGCGGCGGCGGCGGCTTCGGCTTCGGCGGCGGCTTCGGCGGGCCGAGGCGCGTGCCGCCCGATCCGGACACGCTCCGGGCGATCGCCGAGACGACGGGCGGCCAGTTCTTCGAGGCCAAATCGAGCAAGTCCGTCAATGCGGCCTACGCGAAGCTGGGCTCGAAGCTCGGCCGGAAGCCGGCGAAGACCGAGGTGACCTATGCCTTTCTCGCCGCCGCAGCCGGGCTGCTGGTGGCTGCCGGCCTGCTGTCAGGCGCCTGGTCGCCCCGGCTGCCGTAGCCTGGGGTACCCCGTCCGAGGACGGGCAGGGCGCAAGTTTCGCGCCGCGCTGACGACTTCTCAACTGAAGCCGATCCCCCGCACCGAAGGGACTCCATGAGAAAACGATTGATGGCACGTTTCAGTCGCCGCACGGCCCTTCTCGCCCTGGCGGGCGGGCTGATCGCGGCCGGGGCTGCCGGCGTGGGTCTTGCCGCGATCACGGCGAGCTCGTCGCCGGGCGACAGCTCTGCAGCCGGGTCGACAACTCAGTCGTCGACGACGGGCACGCAGACAACCACGACCAGCGACCAGGGTGACGACAACGCCCAGGGCGACGAGAACGACCAAGGGTCGGAGAAGTTGAGCCCGGGCGAGACGTCGACCACGACCCCGACCGGTACCGGTACGACGACGACCACCGCCGCCGGCACCACGCCCGGCACGGGAACGACCACGACCGGCGAAGGCAACGGTCAGGCCAAGGTGACGCTCTGTCACAAGACGGGGAAGCCGGACCATTCGGTGACGATCACGGTCGCAATGCCCGCTCTGCCTGCGCATCTGGCTCACGGCGACACGCAGGGTGCGTGCGCGCTGATCGGAACCACGACGTCCGGCCAGACGACCACCGCCCAGACGCCGACCACGCAGAGCACGACCACAACTGCTAAGCAGAAGCCCTCGAAGCAGAAGCCGCAGCACCCCGGGAACGGCAACTCCGGCCACAGCAGCGGCCACTCCAGCCATCACGGCGGCGGCCACGGCGGCGGCCACGGCCACGGCCACGGCAAGTAGTTCGCACGTCTGAGACGCACCGAAGGAGCCCCGCGACCGCGGGGCTCCTTCGTTGGCGGAACGCTAGGCTCACGCCGTGATCCGCGAGCTCCTCGAATCGCGCGCGGGCGAGGACTACGAGCTCTACGCGCGGACGATCAATCCGCAGTTCATGCGCGTGCTGCGAACGATCGGCTTCGACCGCGTGTGGGCCCGCGCCGAAGGCCAGTACCTGTACGACGGCGACGGCACGCGGTATCTCGATCTGCTCGGCGGCTTCGGGATGTTCAATGCCGGACGCAACAATCCGCGCATTCGCGCCGCGCTCGTCGAGGCGCTCGAGCTGGAAACACCCGGATCCGTGGCGCTCGGCGTGTCGCTGCTTCCGGGGCTCCTGGCCGAGGAATTGCTTCGCCGCACGCCGCCGCGACTCGCGCGTGTCCTCTTCACGAGCTCCGGGACGGAAGCGAACGAAGCAGCGTTCAAGCTCGGCCGCGCGGCCACCGGCCGATCGCGCGTGCTGTCGACGGAGCACGCCTTTCACGGTCTGACGCTGGGGTCGTTGTCCGCCGCCGGCGATCGTCACTTCACGGAGCGCTTCGGGCCGCTGCTCCCCGGTTTCGACCAGGTCTCCTTCGGTGACCTCGACGCGCTCGAAGCCGCGCTTCGCCGCGAGGACGTGGCGCTCTTCATCGTCGAGCCGGTACAGGGGCACGGCGTCTATCTGCCACCGTCGGGCTACCTCACACAAGCCCAGGAGATCTGCCGCCGCTACGGGACGCTGTTCGCGGTCGACGAGGTGCAGACGGGATTCGGGCGCACCGGGAAGATGTTCGCGTTCGAGCACTGGGGGCTCGAGCCGGACCTCGTCGCCGTTGCAAAATCGCTGTCGGGCGGTTACGTCCCCGTCGGTGCACTGTTGATGTCGCAGCGCGTCTACGACGGCGTCTTCGACTCACTCGAGCACTCCGTGAGCCACGGATCGACATTCGCGCCGAACGACCTCGCAATGGCCGCGGGTCTTGCGACGCTGCGGGAGATCGACGACGCGCAGCTCGTCGAACGTGCGGCCCGGCTCGGGGATCATCTGTTGGAGCGAACGCGGCCGCTGCTCGACCGGTTCGAGGTCGTGCGCGACGTCCGCGGACTGGGGCTGCTCTGGGCGATGCAGTTCGCCGAGCCCGAGCACGGCAGTCTCGCGTGGCGCGTGATGGAACGCGTCCAGACAGGACTGTTCGCGCAGCTCGTCGTCGTGCCGCTGTTCACGAAGCATCGGATCCTGACGCAGGTCGCGGGTTACGACCTGCCGGTGCTGAAGGCGATTCCGCCGCTCGTGCTGACCGAAGAGGACGTCGACGATTTCGTCACCGCGCTCGATGACGTGATCAAGAAGGCGACGCGGCCGACGCGCGTGGCGGGAATGGCGTTGCGAGCAGCTAGAGGCTCTACAGCTCGGTGACGTCCGCGTGCCGTTCGTGGATGCACTGGCGCGCCCAGATCTCGGCAAGCGTCACGAGGCGTTCGGTGAAATCGCTCCGGTCGGTGCGATCCTCGGGCACCCGGTCCTCCTGGATCGCCATCCGAACCTGGTGGAGGACGACCTCCCCCGAGTCGCTCATCTCGTGCCGCTGCTCGCTGACGATCGAGACCTCTCCCGCCTCGGGAACGACCAGCTTGCCGAGCTCTTCCAGCTCGGCAGCGGTTGCATCACGTCCGGCGAAGATGCCGAAGTTCACGCATTCCCGGATGGCGCCGGTCTAACCCTCGACCGGTTCCCAGCGGAAACGGCGGATCGCCAGGAGCCCGCCGGCAACACCCCAGGCGGCCACGACGGCCACCGAGCCGGGTCGAGACCAGATCTGGTGTCCGTGGAGGTAGATCGCGTACACGAGCTGGACGAAGTACTTGAGCGGCAGCACGTCGCCGATGGCACGCAGCACGCGCGGATAGTGACCGGTCGGGCCGAAACCGCCCGAGAGGAATGCCATCGGCAGCAGGATGAAGTTCACCGCCGCTGACGATCCTTCGGCCGACCGGATCAGCGACGTGATCCCGAGCCCCATCGCCGCGAACGCGCCCGCGCCGAGCAAGATCGCGAGCAGCAGTGAGAACGCATTGTGCGGGAGCGGCGTGCTCTTCAGGAGCTTCCCGAGCGCGAAGACCGCAACCGCCTGCAACAAGAAGACGAGCAGAATCGACGTCAGCACTGCGCTCAGATAGGTGACGCGCGGAATCGGCGTCGAGCGCACGCGTTTCAGAAAGCCCATCTCGCGACGAGCGACGAGGAGGAGGGCGAGCCCTGCGAACCCGGTGTTCGCAGCGCCGTAACCGAGGATCCCCGCGAGCACCGCCCACGCTGCGGGCCTGCCGAGATACCTGCCCGTGTAGACGGACGACAGCAGCACGAACAGGAGGAGCGGGAACGTGAACACGAAGAAAGCGGCCTCTCGGCTCCGCCAGAACAGGAGCTGCTCGTACCGCAGCTGATGGAGGAAGAGCCTCAGTTCTGCGCCTCCTCGGCGGTGAGCAGCAGGTAGATGTCCTCGAGCGTCGGGTGTCGAACCGACAGTCCTTCGAGCTCGTGGCCCTCTGCGAGTGCCGCTCCTGTCAGTTCGTTGAGGATTCGCGTGGGCTCGGTTGTGCGCACGACCACCTCGTGCCCGTCGCGGCGATAGCGGATCTCCGTTTCCTCCGTGCCGCTCGTCAGCTCAGTCGGTGTGCCCTCCCGGACGATGCGCCCTTCGCGCAACACGGCCACGCGATCGGCGAGCTGCTCCGCTTCGTCGAGGTAGTGCGTCGTCAGCAGGATCGTCTTTCCGAGCGAGCGAAGCGAACGGATCATCTCCCACGCGGCGCGTCGCGCGGCTGGGTCGAAGCCGGTCGTCGGCTCGTCGAGGAACACGAGGTCCGGATCGCCGACGAGTGCGACGCCGAGATCGAGGCGGCGCTTCTGTCCTCCTGACAGCGTCTTCACCCGCGCGTCACGTTTCTCTGCGAGCCCGACGAGCTGGATCACCTGGTCGACGTCGCGCGGGCGCTCGTAGTAGCCCGCGAACATCTCGTGGATCTCCCGCACGGTGACGTTCTGGAACAGCTGCGACTGCTGGAGCACCACGCCGATTCGCTCCCGGAAGTCCGGTTCGCTTCGCGCCGGATCGTGGCCGAGCACCGTCACGTCGCCACCGTCTCGCGCTCGGTAGCCCTCGAGGATCTCGACGGTCGTCGTCTTCCCGGCCCCGTTCGGGCCGAGCAGCCCGAACACCTCTCCCTCGGCGATCTCGAAGCTGATTCCCCGAACGGCCTCGTTCGCGCCGTAGGACTTGCGGAGATCGCGGACCGAGATCGCCGCAGCGCTCACTCTTGCAAGTCAAGCACGACCGCGCCGGCAGGCGGGAAGGCCGGCTCTGCGCCGTCGCCGAGCGCCGCGGCGATCCGACCGCAGTCCGGCTGGTGGCCGACGACGACGACGGTATCGCCGCGGCCCACTGCCGCCACTCGTACGTCCTCCTCCGTCGCCCCGGGGGCGAGCGCGTCGTGGGCTTCCGGAGCACCGAAGCCGAGCGCGGCGCCCGTCTCCCGCGCGCGAAGCAATGGGCTCGTCAGCACGGCGTCGGGCTCGATCCCCTGTGCCCGCAGACGCTCGCCGAGTCGCCGCGCCTGCTCGACCCCTTCCGCCGTCAGCGTGCGGAGCTCGTCCGGTGAGCCCGGAGCCGCTTCGGCATGGCGGACGAGGACGAGTCGCATCAGCCGGGCTCGAAGGTGAGGTGAAAGCCGACGCTCGCGGCCTCCTTCGTGAGCTCCTGTCGCTGGACGGGCGTCTTGATCCCGTAGAGATCGACCTCCCAGTCGTTGCACCGGTCCTGCTGCACCTGCAGGTTCTGGAAACCGACCCGTCGCGCCTCCCGCAGCAAGCGAAGCGCTGCACGCCGCGTCGGCCGGTGTCCGAAGACGGCTGCCAGCCCGCCCTGGAAGGGATGCGATCGGCAATCGATCGTCACGTGCAGGCTCACGCGGCGCGCTTCGCGCTGCAGGTCTTTCGCCTGGCGCAGGTTCTTCAGTCCTCGGAGCACCACCGCGTAGTTGTGGCAGCTGCGAAGCTGGATGACGAGCCCGCGGAAACCGAACGTCTCCGCGTGTGCGCGGAGCTTGTCGGCCCCCCCGGTCGTACGTCGATGGCCGAAGTTCGCAACGATTCCGGCTCCCTGCTCCGATGGGCAAAGCGATTGCTGGACCAGCTGCGTGGTCGAGGTGGTCGCTGTTGGCGCGGCGGTGGTCGCGGGCCGAGTCGCGGTCGTCGGTGCGGTTGTCGCCGACTTCGCGGTGGTCGTAGTCGTCGTCGCAGCGGTTGTCGTCGGTTTCGGTTTCGCGGACGTGGTCGTTCCCGCGGCCGTCGTGGACGGCGGCGCTTGGGTCGATTTCGAGGAAGATCCGCAGCCGGCCGCCAGCAGGGCGATCAGGCCGAGGAGTGCCGTGACGACTGGGCGCTGCACGGCCGCGCAGGGTACACGGGTCGGCACGAACGGGAGGTTAGAGTCCCGGCAGGTGCCCACGCTGCGCTACGTCGTCGCGGACGTCTTCACCGACCGGCCGCTCGCGGGGAACCAACTCGCCGTCTTCACCGACGGACGCGACGTCGACGATGCGACGATGCAGGCGCTCGCGCGCGAGCTGAACTTCTCGGAGACCGTCTTCGTGCTACCCCCCGGTGAGGGCGCGCACGCACGCATCCGCATCTTCACGCCGACGATGGAGCTCCCCTTCGCGGGACATCCCGTCCTCGGATCGGCATTCGTGCTCGCCGCCCCCTTGCAGCTCGGCGAGATCCGGCTCGAGACCGGATCCGGTGTCGTGCCGGTCGTGCTCGAGCGCGAGGGCGCGCGTATCTCGTTCGGGTGGATGTCCCAGCCGATCCCGAGGTGGGAGCCGTTCGCGGCGGCGGAAGACCTGCTCTCGCTCCTCGGTGTCGAGTCCTCCTTGCCCGTCGAGCTCTATCACCTCGGGCCGACACACGTGTACGTCGCGCTCGGAAGCGAGGACGAGGTTGCGGCGCTCGATCCCGACTTCGGCGCGCTCGCGCGTCTCACCGACGCGGGCGTCAACTGCTTCGCCGGCTCCGGCACGCGCTGGAAGACTCGGATGTTCGCTCCCGTGCACGGCGTCCCGGAGGATCCTGCGACGGGCTCCGCCGCCGGGCCGCTCGCCGTCCATCTCGCGCGGCACGGGCGCATCGGGTTCGGCGAGGAGATCGAGATCTCGCAGGGCGCGGAGATCGGGCGGCCGTCGACGCTGTACGCGCGCGCGTTCGGTGAAGGCGACCGAATCGACCGCGTGGAGGTCGGCGGCTCGGCAGTCGTGGTCGCACGCGGCGAGTTCCGCCTCCCTTAGAGACACGCCTCCTTTGGACGGTTGAGGGACAGTCCCTATGAGGGACAGTCCCGTAGGGGGACAGGCCCAGGGACACGGCTCAAATGAACATGACGGTTTCGATCGCCGGCAGCTCGGGCGCGAGCGCTCGCCAGAAGCGGCCGCCGTCTTCCGAGAGGTAAAGGCGGTTGCGCGCCGCGTAGAGGATCCGGTCCGGATTCTCCGCGTCGATCGCGACGGCGGTGCCCTTCGGCAGCCCTCCGCCGGCCTCGCGCCACGTCCGGCCGGCGTCGTGTGAGACGGCCAGCGGCGGGCGGCGGTCGACGACTGCGACTACGGTCGATCCCGACGCCGCGGTGGCAACCACGCGCGGGAGGGACACGTTCACCGGCTCTGCGACCACGGGCTCCTCGTCTGCTTCGAGCAGCTCTTCCGTCTCGAGGTCGACCAGCCACGAGCCGTGAGACGTACGCACCGCAGCTCTCATCGCGAACGCCCGGTCAGCATCTGGCCGACGAGCGCCGTCGCGCGGCGTGCGGCGGCGACGGGAACGTGGCCCGACGCGCGAGCCGCGAGGTAGGCGATCGAGAATGCATCGCCCGAGCCCGTCGGATCCTCGGAGACATAGTGCGCGCGCACGCGCTCCGCCTGCCCACCGGCGATGACGAGCGAGCCGCGGGAACCGAACGTGACGAGCACCTCCGGCGGCCCGAGCGCCGCAAGGGCTTCCGGGTCGAGGCCGCCGACGAGCGCCTCCGCCTCCTCGTCGGCGAGCTTCAGCACGGTGACATGTCGCAGCAGCTCGGGATCCGGATCCCGTTCGAGCCGGAGGGAACCCGTGGCGCGAACACGGGTCAACCCTTGCCCGTCGAGCGAGAGCCGCCGCCCACGCGCGAGGGCCGCGAGCGTCCCGGCCGGAAAGTCGCCGCGCAACAGTGGCCCAGCGTGCACCCACCCGCCGGGCGGGACCGCCTCCACGTCCGCTCTCGACCACACGTCGCCGACGCGCTCGACTTGCATCAGCCGCCGGTCGCCCTCGTAGCTGAACGAGAACGTCGTCGTGGCGGTCCCGGGAACGATCGTCGCCGGCAGGCCGAGACGCGCGAACCCCCGTCGGAACGTGGCGGCGTCCCTGGGCGCGCAGCGCGCGACGATCGTCGCCCGCGTTCCGAGCAGTCGCAGGGCGCGCGCGCAGTGGAAGGGGGCGCCGCCGGTCCGCGGCGGCCCGCCGTCAATCAGGTCGAGCGAGAGGTTCCCGACGAGCGCGAGCGGCAGCACAAGCGCGCAATGTACTCGGCCGCGCCAGACCTGCCGCCGCCGCGAGCAAGAACGCAGCGGCGAAGCTCGGCAGCGACGCCGTGAACGAAACAGCGGCCGGATGCGTATGCTCGACGAGGCGCGTCCACCAGCCCGGCCCGACCGGGGACAGCCACTGGTAGAGGGCGAACCCGACCGCCCACGCCGCCAACTGCTCGACGCGGAACGCCGGCGCATCGAAGATGTGCTCCTGTGTGAAATGCGCCCCCGCGAGCAGCCAGTCCGCGAGCAGCACGCCGAAGAGCGGCACGAAGAACGAGCCGAGCAGGTAGAGGAACTCCTGGTAGTTGCCGAGGTTGAGCGCGAGCGCGAGCGCTGTCGCTGCAGTCGACACGAGGGTGATCAGCAGCCGCTGCGAGACGCGCGGGAAAAGGTTCTGGATCGAGACCGCGGTCGAATAGATGTCGGCGAATGCCTTCTCACTCTCGTCGATGGTGATCGCGGCGAGCGCGACGAACGCGATGCCGCCGGCCGCCGCAACCGCAGCCGGCATCGCCTGTGCGTCGGAGACGCCGCGCGCGAACACGATCAGAACCCCGAGGCCGATGCACCAGATCACCGGAACGAAGTAGCCGACGGCCGCACCGACGAACGATGCGCGGCGCGTGCGGGAGAAGCGCGTGTAGTCGGCGGCGAGGGGCGTCCACGACACGATGCTGCCGATGACGAGGTCGACCGCCTGCCCGAACGACGGGAAGCCGCCCTTCCCCTGACTGGCCCAGAACGCGTGGAGGTGCGACTTCGAGATCGCCCAGTAAGTGAGGTAGATCATCGAGAAGATCAGCGCCCACGAGGCGAACTTGCGGAGGTATCGGCGGACGAAGCCGATCGGCCCGAGCATCCCGAGTCCCCAGCTGACGAAGCCGAAGGCGAGTGTCCAGAGCCACTTTCCCTGCCAGCCGAACAGATGCTGTGAGAGCGCCGCCGCCGCGGTGGCGATGATGATGAGCTCGAAGGTCGACCAGCCGAGGTTCTGCGCGACGTTGAGCACGGTCGGCGCATACGAGCCACGGCGGCCGAGCGGCCCGCGTAACAGCACCATGCCGGGCACGCGACCGTCGGCGCCGATCAACGCGGCGAGGCCGAGCAGGATGTTGCCCGCGACCGCGCCGACGACGATCGCGAGCAGCGCGTCCCGCAGCGAGAGTGCGGGAACGAGCAGCGCGCCGATCACGATCACGAGGAGCGATACCGACAGGTTCCCCCAGAGCAGGAGGGAGTCGAACAAGGAGAGCACGTGGAGCCGGTCCGGTACGGGCGTAACACCCCATGACGGCGCTTCTTTCGTAGCATCCTCCCTTCGCCGGTACGAACCGGATCAGGTTCGACGGGTGTGATCTCAGCCCGGCTCGGGCACCCCGGTGGGCGCTAGGTTAACGTGAAGAGGGAGATGGCAGGCAGGAAGGTTTGGGCATTCGCGGCCGTTGTGTTGCTGCTGGCAGGGTGCGGAGGCGGCGGCGGAGGCGGGCGCCTCTCGAAGGCCGAGTATCAGCGGAAGATGCAGGCCGAGGCGCAGCGGCTGACGACGGACGCCGTGGACGCGCTGAACCCGCCGGAGGACGCCGACGCCGACACGCAGAGGATCGCCGACACCCTGCACCGCTTCGCCGCCATCGTCGGCCAGATCGAAGACGCCGCGGCCAAGGGAAACCTCGCCTCCGTCCGCCGGTTCGTCGCCCAACTGCAGAACGAGGGTCGCGCAGCGCAGCCCGCCGTTCAGGACCTGAAACAGAAGGGCTACGACGTCGGCCAGTTCAGCGGCTGACCAAAACTTGCATAGGCATTGCCTATGACATAGAGTTCCGCGCCTCGTGCCGCAGCCGACCTACACGGCGAGCGAGGCCGCCCGCGCGCTCGGGATCAGCCTCGACACGCTGCGCCGCTGGGATCGACAGGGGCGTATTCGCGTCCGGCGCGACGCCGCGAACCGACGGGTGGTCCCCGCGAAGGAGGTCGAGCGCCTGCGCAGCCGAGAGCCGCAAGGGCTGAGCGCGCGGAACCGCTTCCCCGGGGTCGTCCAGTCCGTGCGCGTCGACGGGCTGCTCGCGCAGGTCCGGATCGTGGTCACCGAGCCGGTGGAGATCACTGCGATCGTCACGGCAGATGCCGTCGAGGAGCTCGGTCTGGAACGCGGGATGCCCGCGACCGCGGTCGTCAAGTCGACGTCGATCATGGTCGAGCGGTGAAGCGCGCAGCCCTGCTGGTGCTCGCCGTCGCGCTTGTGTTCCCCCCTGCGACGTCGGCGGGCGGCCCAATCACCGTGTTCGCCGCCGCGTCTCTCACGAGAGTTTTCCCGCGCATCGACAAGACTCCGCGCTACAGCTTCGCCGGCTCGGACCAGCTCGCACTTCAGCTCCAGCAGGGAGCCCCCGCGGACGTCTATGCGGCGGCGAGCCCGAAGTACGCGGAGCTGCTGTACCACAACGGGCTGGTGCAGAAGCCTGCCGTGTTCGCGACGAACAAGCTGGTCGTGATCGTGCCGCGTTCGAATCCCGCACACGTCTCGTCGGTCTACGACCTGCGCCGGAGCGGCCTGCGTGTCGTCATCGGCGACAAGACGGTGCCGATCGGGTCGTACACGCGGCAGATCCTCGACGCGCTCGGGATCACCGCGGATGTGATGAAGAACGTCGTCAGCCAGGAGACTGACGTGAAGGGCATCGTCGCGAAGGTGGCGCTCGGCGAGGCAGATGCGGGTTTTGTGTACGTCACCGACTCGAAGGCCGTCGCCTCGAAGGTGCGCGTCGTCCCGCTGCCGGCGTGGGCGCAACCGCCGATCCGCTACGAGGTCGCCATTGTCAAGGCAAGCGCCAACCAGCGGGCCGCTCGCGCCTTCGTGAGGAAGGTGCTCTCGAAGCACGGACGATTGCTGCTGCAACAAGCCGGCTTCGGCCTCGTGAAGCCGTCGAAGCCGTGAGGGCGCTCTTCGCTGCGGTCGTCGCGGCCGCGACGGCGATTGCGTTCGCGTT
>VAXU01000028.1 GCA_005885125.1 Actinomycetota bacterium | reverse complement strand
ACGAGAATCGTCCCGGCGAGCCCGATGACGAACGCTCCCCACCAGTTGGTCTCCTTGGGAAGTCCGCCGCCAGCGTAATCGAGCTCGTCAGATTGAGAACTCACTAATACTTCACCTCCTCTGAGATTCCTCACGTTGCCGATCCAGCCTCAGGCGACGAGCGCCGCTCCCGAGAAGCTGCGACCGGCGAGTTAGTCCAACGATTGGCCCGGCCCGCCCCCCACGTAGTCGAGCCGATCGAGGCCAGACGCCATAAACCCTCCTTACGCCGGTTGGTGCCCGCCAACGTGACAGAACGAGCCGATCAGTACAAGGGGAAAACAGGAAAAATCAGCCAAGAGTGGATGCGATGAACACACACGAGGTGGCCGCCTTCCTCGGGCGCTTCCCGCCCTTCGACGCGCTGCCCCCCAACGAGCTCGAGGCCGTGGCAGAGGCCGTCGAGGTGCGCCCGCACGGCGACGGGGAGAACATCCTCGTCGAGGACGGCGAGCCTGCCGAGCACTTCTACGTCGTCCGCGAGGGCGCCGCCGAGCTTGTCCACCAGGAGGAGGTCGTGGACGTGCTCGAGCCGGGTGAGAGCTTCGGCCACCCCTCCCTGCTGACCGGCATGGCGCCTGCGTTCACGGTGCGCTCCCACGGCGGCTGCGTCTGCTACGCCGTCCCGCGCGAACAGGCACTCGCGGTGCTCAGCAGTCCGGCGGGAGCCCGCTACATCGCCATGACCCTCCGCGAACGGCTGACCCAGACCGGCCACACGGTGCACGCCCTTCCCCAGCTCGCCACCCTGCGCGTGGAGGAGCTGATCAGCCGTCCGCCCGTGTTCTGCCGTGCCGACATCACGATTCGTGCGGCCGCGCGGATCATGACCGAGAACGCGATCTCGGCGATCCTCGTTCTCGACGGCGAGCACCTCGACGTCCTCACGGATGCCACTCTTCGCACGCGAGTCGTCGCGGGCGAAGTTTCCGCCGAGAGCCCCGTGTCGCGCGTCATCACCCGAGCGGTGACGGTCAGGCCGGACCGGCTCGCCGTCGATGCCGTCATCGACATGCTCGACGCGGGCGCCGACCACCTCGTCGTGGTCGACCAGCTGCACGGGGTCCAGGGCGTTCTCTCGGCGGCCGACCTGATGGGCGTCGAGACGCGAAGCCCGTTCGCGCTCCGCCACGCGATCCTGCGCGCCGCCGACGAGGACGAGCTCGTCGCCACCGCATCGAACCTGCGACGGCTGTTCCTCGCGCTTCTCGAGGCAGGGCTGTCCCCGGTGGACATCGGTCGCGTGCTCTCGTTGCAGTTCGACACGTTCACGCTCCGGCTGCTCGACCTCGCGATCGAGACCCACGGGCCGGCTCCCGTTCCGTGGGCGTGGCTTGCCCTCGGCAGCGCCGCGCGACGCGAGTTCACGCTCGGGTCGGACCAGGAGAACGCGCTCGCCTACGCCGACGCGAACGGCGATGCGGAGATCGACCGCTACTTCGAGCGAATCGCAGCGGACGTCAACCGCGGCCTCACGCGCTGTGGGTTCCCGCCCGACCCGAATGACGTCGTCTCCGGCAGCCGGCTCTGGCGGATGTCGGCATCGGACTGGATGCAGGTCTTCCGCGACTGCCTCGAGTCACCCGACCGCTCACATCTCATCCGCGCGAACGTCGTGTTCGACTTCCGCGCGGTCGCCGGAGGTCTGGAGCTGACGCCGTCCCTCGTCTCGATTCTCCGCGACGCGAAGAACCACCCGGACCTGCTGCGTCGTCTCGCGCGCACCGCGACGGACTTCAAGCTGCCGCTCGGCTTCCGCGGTTCCCTCCCGGAGAAGAGCCTCGATCTCAAGAAGGACGGCGTCATCCCGATCGCGAACCTCGCCCGTTTCTACGCGCTCGCCAACGCGATCACGATCTCCAGTACGCTCGACCGACTCGTCGCCGCGGAGGAGATCGGTGCGCTCGACTCGGAGACGGCAGTGTCGTTGCGCGAGGCATTCGAGGTCATCGCGCGCGTTCGCCTCAACCACCACGCTTCGTGCATCGAGGCGGGCAAGGCCCCCGACAACCTGGTCGACCCGAAGGATCTTCCACCGCTCACGCGGCTGCACCTGCGCGAGGCGTTCCGCGCAGTCGCGGCCGCCCAGAAGAAACTGGGCGTCTACGTTCCGCTGGGAATATAAATTGGCGAAAGCGGGCATAGAGCCCGCCATGACGAGACCTCTGAAGAAAATCGTTGTCGGGTTCGACGACACCGAGCCGGCCCGCCGCGCCCTCGAGCGCGCCGCAGATCTCGCCGAGGCGTTCGGCGCGAAGCTCGTCGTGACGAGCGTTGCTCCGCTCCTCGTCGGGGTCGGACGGACGGCGGGGCCCCTCGATCCGGCCGATTCCCCCACGGAGCACCGGGAGCAACTGAAGGACGCTCGAGCGCTTCTCGAGGGCCGCGGCGTCGAGGCCGACTACGTGCCGGCCGCGGGCGAACCGGCCGACACGATCGTGGAGCTCGCGGACGAACGGGACGCGGACATGATCGTCGTCGGGACGCGCGAGCCCGGGATCCTCCAGCGGATCCTCGGCCAGAGCGTCAGCGAGCGCGTCGCGCATGAGGCGCACCGCGACGTTCTGATCGTCCACTAGCTCGCGGCGCGCGGCACCGAACGATCGCCGTTCCGGCGGCACCATGGCGCGCCCTCGTTTTCAGGCTGCCTCAGTGGGAGACCGCTGCGGCGGCGAGCTCGGAAACGAGCGAATCGCGGTAGAAGCGCTCGAGCGCGAACGGCGAGATCAGGTCCGGCGTCTTGCCCGTGGCGACGAGCTCCGCGAGCGTCGTCCCGACGATCGGCGCCGCCTTGAAGCCGTACGTCCCCCAGCCGCACGAGACGAGGAATCCGTCCGCCTCGGTCACCCCGAGGATGGGGCTGTAGTCGGGGCTGATGTCGCAGAGCCCCGTCCACTGGCGCAGAACCTTCGCGCTCTCGAGCTGCGGGAACAGCTCGAGCGTATGCCGCGCCGAGTACTCGAGAAACGGGAACGTGCTGGTCCCGCGGTACGTCGTGTACGGCTCGATCTCCGCGCCGATGAGGAACTCGCCGCGGTCGGTCTGCGAGATGTACACGTGCATCTGCGAGGAGACGATGACGACGTCGAGGAACGGTTTCAGCGGCTCGGTCACAAACGCCTGGAGGATGTGCGTCGTGATCGGGAGTGCGACGCCGGCCATGTCGCCGATCAAGGTCGACCAGCCGGCCGTCGCGCTGATCACCGTCCCAGCCTCGACCTCCCCTCGCGTCGTGCGTACGCCGGTGACGCGGCCGTTCGACCGTTCGATGCCCGTGACCTCCGTGTACGGGTGCAGCTCGACGCCGCGCCGATCGGCTCCCCGCGCGAGTCCCCACACGACCGCGTCGTGGCGGATGATCCCGCCGGGCGGGTGGTACAGGGCGCCCATGATCGGCCAGGTCACCTCGTCCGCGAGGTTCAGTTCCGGGCAGAGGCGCGCGACCCCGTCGCGGTCGACGAGACGGCTGTCGATTCCCAGGAGCTGGTTCACCTCGGCCCGCTCGGCCATCGTGATCATCGCCCGGTCGGAATGCGCGAGCGTGAGGTGGCCTTGCTGCGAGAACAGGAGGTTGAAGTCGAGCTCGGCGCCGAGACCCTCGTAGAGCTCGAGGCTGCGCCGGTAGAACTGCGCACCCTCGGGCGTGCGGTAGTTGGCGCGGATGATGGTCGTGTTGCGGCCGGCCGCCCCCGAGCCGAGGTAACTCTGCTCGAGGACGGCGACGTCGGTGATGCCGTGGTTCTTCGCGAGGTAGTAGGCGGTTGCGAGCCCGTGCGAGCCGCCGCCGACGATCACGACGTCGTAGCGTCGCTTCAGCTCCCCACGCGGCCGCCACATCCGCTCGACGCGGAAGAGGCCCTTCACCGGATTCCCGCCAGCGTGTCAAGAACAACTTCCGCGACGTAGTGGCCGAACTCCTGTGGGAAGAAGATCTGGAAGCGCTCGCCGTCGCGGAGCACGACTGCCGGCACCTCCGCCACTTTGCCGACGGCGGGTAGCTCGCGCAGGTCGAGATCAGTCAAACGTCGCATCGCCCGCTCGCCCGTGAGCTCGAGGCCGGCGAGCGCGGCGGTCATGTCGATCACGGTGCCGGGAAGCACTGCGCGGAGCTCGGCGCAGCGCTCATACGCGCAGAGAACGAGGGCGCGGCCAGGCGAGATGCGCACGACCTGCACGTCGGCGTCGATTGCGTCAACGTCTCCGCGCACCTCGATCTTGCCCAGTCCGGAGAGGTCGCGGACACGTGCGTCGCCGCCGAGGGCGCGCGTGAGCGGAGAAGCGAGTGTCGGCTCGAATTGCCGCCCCCGCTCCGCGCGGTCCGGGCTGAGGAACGCGAGCCCGGTCACGATCGGAGCCGCTCCCCGTCCGGGTCGAAGAACGGCTTCAGCCGCACGCGTGCCGTCTCGAGGTTCCCGTTCACCTTCAGGCGCAGCTCGCCGTCCTCGCTCGCAAGGTCGGAGCGGACCCAGGCCATGCCGATGACGCGACCGAGCTGCGGGCTCAGGCGCGCGCTCGTGACGCGGCCGACCGCGCTCCCGTCGGCGACAATCTGGCCGCCCTCGGCGGGAACGACGCCGTTGTCCATCTCGAAGCCGACGAGCTGCTCGCGGAATCCGCGCTCCCGTACGTGCTCAAGCGCCCACTTGCCGACGAAGTCGTTCTCCTTGTCGAGCTTCGCGATCCAGGGCATTCCGGCCTCGAGCACATTCGACTCGGAATCCGTGTCCTGGCCGACGAGGATGTGCATCTTCTCGAGCCGGAGAATCCGCTGCGGTTCGAGCCCGAACGGACGGATGTCGAGATCGGCGCCGCGCTCGAGCAGCGTGTCCCACAGGTACTCGCCGTACGGCGACGGGAAGTGGAGCTCGTAGCCGAGCTCGCCGACGAAGCCGATCCGAAGGAGGAGGGACGGAACACCCGCGACCAGCGCCTCCTTCGCATCGAGGTAGGCGATGCTCTCGTTCGAGACGTCGATGTCCGTCACGCGCGCGAGCAGCTCGCGCGCCCGCGGCCCCGCGATGTTCACTGCGGCCAAGGCGCCGGTGAGATTGACGATCTCCACGTCCATCCCCCACACCGCGTTCCACCACTCGAACCACTCGATCACGGTGTCGGCTCCGGTCGAGGTCGTCGTGACGTAGTACTGGTCGTCGGAGAGACGGCCGATCGTTCCGTCGTCCATGATCCGGCCCGCGTCGGTCTCGAGCACGCCGTAGCGGATGCGGCCGGTCTTCATGTCGCCGAAGCGGTTCGGGTAGAGCATCTCGAGGAAGGGCGCAGCCTCGGGTCCCTGCACGAGGAGCTTCCCAAGCGTCGACACATCGATGAGACCAACCGCCTCGTGGACGTGTCGAGCCTCAGCCGCGGGATCGCCGTACGAGTGCGGACGGCGCCACGCGCCCGTCCACATCATCGTTGCACCGGCCTCTTCGTGCCGGTGGTGGATCGACGTTCGTTTCGCCGGCTCGTGGCCGCGGCCGGCCAGCAGGCCCAGCGACACCGGAGCCCACGGCGGCCGCGCCGTCGTCGTGCCGATCGAATCGGGGCCCGTCTCCTGCTCGCGGGCGAACAGCCGGATCGACGCCAGGTGGCAAAGGCGGCCCTGGCACGGCCCCATCGTCACGGTCGTGTAGCGCTTTGCGAGCTCGATCGAGTCGAAGCCCTCGGCGATTGCCCGCTTCACGTCCTTCTCGGTCACGTCCTCGCACAGGCACACGAAGCACCGCCCCTTGTGACCGTCGAAGCTCGCGGCGGGGATTGCGGCCGAGCCTAGCTCGCCTGCGACGGAGCCGACCGCTTCGACGTTCGCCGGCAGCTCGGTGGGCAGGAAGATCCCGCGCCTGCGGTCGTACTCCACGCGTGCGCCTGCTTGCGCGAGGAGCGAATACGCCGGCTGCGGCGTACCGGAGGCGACGAGCAGGTCGCACGCGAACTCCCGGTCGCCGACAACGACGGATCGAAGGCGTCCGCGCCTGCCCTTCGCCTCGATCCGCGTCGGTTGCGCGTCGCGAAGATCGATCGCTGCGACGACGACGGCGCCTGCGCGCTCGAGCACGTCCGTTGTGTCGAGGCCTCGGTCGTCCGCTGCGATAACGACTGCGCGCTCCCCGGGCTTGAGTGCCCAGTCTTCGACCAGCCGCCGGACCGCCTCGGGGAGCACGACGCCGACGAGGTCGTTGCCGGGGAACAGCAACGGCTGCTCGATCGTTCCGGTCGCCAGGACGATGTGGTCGGCGCGGAAGCGGTAGAGAATGCCGCCGGCGTCGACGGGGACCAGGCCGCCCTCGTAGATGCCGATCGCTCGAGCGGGCGCGACGAGCTCGAAGTCGGAGCCCGGGTTGTCGCCGCCACGCTCGTCGACGACCACGACCCGGCGCCCCGCTCGCGCGTGGCGGCGAGCCGCCTCGACGCCTGCGTACCCGCCGCCGACGACGAGCACGTCAACGTGACGGTGCTCGACGTCGTAGCGGTTCGTTCGCCTTGCGTGCTTGTCGAGGCGGCCGAGTCCCGCGACGCTGCGAAGAAAGCGCTCGTAGTACGGCCACAACCGCCGTGGGCGGATCATCGTGCGGTAGTAGAAGCCCACCGGCGTGAATGGGCCGCCGATCTTGTCGACGACCGAGAGGAGGTCGCGCTCGAGTGAGCCCCGGACGTTCTGCGCGCGGACCTGCGCCCCGGCCCGGGCCGGCTCGACACACACCCGAACGTTCGGGACGCCGTCGACCTCCATCAAGCAGTTCGCACAGCCCCCCGAGCAGCAGAGAAGTCCGCGCGGCCGGTGGTACTTGAAGCTGCGCGAGAAGATACGGCGGCCCCCGGCGTAGAGCGCCGAGCCGATCGTGTCGCCGGCGAATGCGGAGACAGCCTTCCCTTCGAACGAGAAGGTGAGCTCTGCGGAGCGGTCGATCCGCTCGTTCGGCTGCGGCGGCAGTCTCATCAGACGGCCGGCGTGTCGGGAACTGCCGGCTGTTCCACCGCGGGTGTCGCATCGCCGGGCTGGGGCAGCTCCGTCCGGATCACCTCGTTCGTGAGCGTGTCACGATCCGCGAGGAACCACAGCTCGCAGCCGAACCGGTGGTACCACCATTCGCGCTGCACGCCTGCGACGTTTCGGCGGAAGTAGACGTAGGACGCGAGCTCGCGCTGTGACGGCGCGCCGCGAGGGCGGCTCGTCACCTCACCCGCGTATGCGAACTCGTTCACGTCGCGCGGGCCGCAGTTCGGACACGGAAGCAAGAACGACATCGATCCCTGTGAGTGTCAGGCTCCCGGGATCCAGTTGGTGCCTGCGAGCGGGACGCGGGCCATTGCCGCCGACTCGACCGTCAAGGCGACGAGATCCTCCGGCTCGAGGTTGTGCAGGTGGGACTTGCCGCAGGCGCGGGCGAGCGTCTGGGCTTCGAGCGTGAGCACGCGGAGGTAGTTCGCGATCTTGCGACCCCCGAGAACGGGATCGAAGCGCGCCGCCAGCTCGTCGTCCTGCGTCGAGATGCCGGCGGGGTCACGTCCGGCTTGCCAGTCGTCGTAGAAGCCGGCGGAGCTGCCGATCTTGCGGTACTGCTCGTCGTACTCCGGGCTGTTGTCGCCCATCGCGATCAGCGCTGCCGTGCCAATCGAGACTGCGTCCGCACCGAGAGCGAGCGCCTTGGCCACGTCCGCGCCCGTGCGGATCCCGCCGGAGATGATGAGCTGGACCTGACGGTGCATCCCGAGCTCTTCCAGTGCGTCCACGGCGAGCCGGGTCGCAGGCAGCGTGGGGATGCCGACGTGCTCGATGAAGACGTCCTGCGTTGCCGCCGTTCCGCCCTGCATGCCGTCGACCACGATCGCGTCCGCGCCGGCTTTCACGGCAAGCTGGACGTCGTAGTAGGTGCGGGTCGCGCCGACCTTGACGAAGATCGGCTTCTCCCAGTCCGTGATCTCGCGCAATTCGTGGATCTTGATCTCGAGGTCGTCGGGGCCCGTCCAGTCGGGATGACGGCACGCACTCCGCTGGTCGATCCCCTTCGGCAGGTTGCGCATCGCGGCGACGCGGTCCGAGATCTTGTGGCCGAGGAGCATGCCGCCGCCGCCCGGTTTCGCGCCCTGGCCGACGACGACCTCGATCGCGTCGCCCCGCCGCAGGTCGTCCGGGTTCATGCCGTAGCGCGACGGCAGCACCTGGTAGACGAGCGTCGTGGAGTGACGACGCTCCTCCTCGGTCATCCCGCCGTCCCCGGTCGTCGTCGATGTGCCCACCTCGCTCGCGCCGCGTCCAAGCGCCTCCTTCGCGGGCGCCGAGAGCGCGCCGAAGCTCATGCCCGCGATCGTGACCGGGATCTTCAGCTCGAGCGGCTTCTTCGCGAACCGCGTACCGAGGACGACGTCCGTGCCGCAGCGCTCGCGGTAACCCTCGAGCGGATAGCGCGAGACGCTGGCGCCGAGGAACAGCAGATCGTCGAAGTGCGGGACTCTGCGCTTCGCACCGAACCCTCGGATGTCGTAGATCCCTTCGCGCGATGCGCGCTGGATCTCCGCGATCACGTTCCGGTCGAACAGGTACGACTCGCGCAGTCCGGGCTGCCAGGCGCCGTCGTGCGAACGCATCCGCTCCGTCTCGAGCATCAGTATGCGCCCGCGTTGTCGATCTTGAAGTTGTACAGCTGCCGCGCCGAGCCGTAGCGCCTGAAGTCGCGCGGGTCGAGGTCGTCGAATCCGGCACGCTCGAGCAGCCTCGCGAGCTCCGCAACGTGCTCGTCCTCGAGCCCCTTCTCCACACAGTCGGCGCCGAGGCCCGCGACCTCGCCGCGGACGTACAGACACGCCTCGTAGATCGAGTCTCCGAGCGCTTCGCCGACATCTCCGCCGACGACCAGGCAACCCGTCTGCGCCATGAACGCGCTCAGGTGGCCGACCGAGCCCCGCACGACGATGTCGATCCCCTTCATGGAGATCCCACAGCGCGCGGAGGCGTCGCCGTACACGACGAGCAGGCCGCCGCGGCCGGTCGCACCGGCTGACTGGCTCGCGCTTCCCTCCACGATCACCGTTCCGGACATCAGGTTCTCCGCGAGCCCGGGCCCCGCGTTCCCGTGCACGCGCACGGTCGCGAGCTTGTTCATGCCGGCGCAGTAGTAGCCGACATGTCCCTCGATCTCGACGTCGATATCGGCGTCGAGCCCGCACCCGACCGCATGTGCGCCGTTGGGATTGAGGACGCGCCAGCGACGCGGGCCGGGCGCGCCGTCCGCGAGGCCGTGGAGGCGCCGGTTGAGCTCGCGCAGCGGCGTGGATGCGAGATCGACGATCTCGACGCCCGTCATCTCGGAGGTCTCGACCGCCATCAGACGAGCGCCTTCTCCCACGCGTAGACGACGGTCGGTTCGGGCTCCCACATCCGAGCGTCGGCCGCACCCGGCAGGACCGCGATCGCGCGCCACTCCGACGACATCGCCACCCAGTCGTCCGTCTCGGCGAGGACCGCCGGCTTGCACGCGATCGGGTCTCGCAGCACGGCGAATCCGTCGGCCGTCCCGACGAGGAACGTGTAGAAGCCGTCCAGATCCTCGAGGCAGCCCTCGAGCGCCTCTTCGAGCGAGGCGCCCTCGCGCATGCGCCACGCGAGGTAGCCGGCGGCGACCTCCGTGTCGTTCTCCGTCTGGAAGTCGATCCCCTCACGGCGCAGCCGTTCGCGCAGCCGGTTGTGGTTGGAGAGAGAGCCGTTGTGAACGAGGCAGAGGTCGAGGCCGGTCGAGAAGGGATGCGACCCTTCGGTCGTCACCTTGCTCTCGGTCGCCATCCGCGTATGGCCGAGACCGTGGCTGCCCTCGAAGTCTTCGAGCCGGAACTGCTCGACGAACTGCGGGGGACGGCCCACCTCCTTGTAGATCTCGATCACCCGCCCTGCGCTCATCACGCGCAGATCGGGCTTGCCCGGACGCCCGCGACGTCGGCGCCGCCGAAAGCCGCGGCAAGCTCGCCGCCGAGAACGTCCCACGCCATCGCGGGGTCGTGCGAATACAGCGTGAGCTTGGTCCAACCGTCCGAGGCAGGGTCGCGGTAGACCGCCACGCCGGCGCTGTCCGGGCCCCGGTCGCTCATCTGCGCGAGCATCGCGCCGAGGTACTCGCCGAGCCGCGGCTCGAGCTCGGCCGACTTGCAGAAGAGTCCGACGATCCCGCACATCTATGTCGCCTTCCTACACTCGATCTTCCAGGTAATCCGAACTGTAGGCCGGACAGCGCAAAGCGACCGCCACTCTTCAACGGCTGCGCATGGAGGATTCCTCCATATGTCTCAGAAGCGCGTCAGGTACTCCTTGATCTCCCAGGGCGTGACCTGCTCGTGGTAGCGCGTCCACTCGTCCCGCTTCACGCGGATGAAGTAGTCGACGTAGTCCTCGTTCCGCGCCTCGCCGAGCGCTTCTCGGATCACGTCGTCCCGCTCGAGCTCGCGCGTTGCGTCGAGGAGGTTGGCGGGAAGGACCTCGATGCCCTCCTTCTCGAGCTCCTCGGCTGAGGTCGTGTAGAGGTTTCCGGCCTTCGGCTCGCCCGGGTCGAGCTTGTTCTCGATCCCGTCGATGCCGGCGGCGAGGATGACGGTCGCAGCGAGATACGGATTGCAGGAGCCGTCGATCGTGCGGTCCTCCACGCGGCCCGGACCGGGGATGCGCAGCATCTGGGTCCGGTTGTTGTAGCCGTAGCTGATGTAGACGGGCGACCACGTCGCGCCGCTGGTGGTCGTTCCGTGCTTGAGCCTCTTGTACGAGTTGACCGTCGGGGCGGTGACGGCGATGTACGCCTTCGCGTGCTTCTTCAGGCCGCCGATGAAGTTGTAGGCGAGCTCCGAGAGCCCGAGCCCGCGCGGATCGTCCTCGTCCAGGAAGAGATTCGTGTCGCCGTCCCAGAGGGACATGTGGAAGTGGCAGCCGTTCCCCGTGAGCTCCGTGAACGGCTTCGGCATGAATGTCGCCAGCATGCCCTGGCGCTGCGCGAGCGTGTGGACCATGTACCGGAAGAAAATCGCCCGGTCGCAGCTCGAAAGCGCGTTGGTGTAGGTGAAGTTCTGCTCGAACTGCCCGTTCGCGTCCTCGTGGTCGTTGGCGTAATTGCCCCACCCCAGGCCGTTGACGTAGTTCGAGACCGTGCGGAGAAACTCGTAGTTCCGGGTGAGCCCTTTGAGGTCGTAGCAGGGCTTCTCGAGATTGTCGAGCGGGTCGGCGATCTGGATGGTGCCGTTCCCGCTGCCATTCCCGCTGCCGTTCCCGTCGCCCCTGAGCAGGAAGTACTCGAGCTCGAGGCCCATCATGAACTCGTAGCCCTTGGTCCGAGTCTTGTCGATCTGGTGCCGCAGGATCGTCCTCGGGTCGTACGGCCACTCCTCGCCGTCGACCGTGACGTCGCAGGCGAAGCGCGCCAGCGTCGGCTCCCAGGGGACCGGCGTGAAGGTGCTCAGGTCGGGAATCGCCGCGATGTCGGGGTCGCTCGGCAGCTGGCCGATCTCGCCCGCGGCGAAGCCCGCAAACCCGGCACCGTCGGACACCAGGTCGTCGAGGTATGCCGCCGGGACGAGCTTGGCGCTCGGCCGGGCGTACATGTCAACGAACTGGGCGAAGTAGAACTCGACCCCGAGTTCCTGCGATCTCGAACGGATGTTCTCGACAGTCGGCTCAGCGATCGTGGTAGCCATTGGCCTCCCTTCGGTTCGCCCCAGCCGGTTATAAGCCGTTCTCAGGCGGAAAGGAAGGGAGGATCTCTACATTCGTCCCGCGCCGGACATGTTCGCCCCGCCATGCAGCGCCCGCTCCAGCGCTGCGAGCTTGACGGCGATCTCCACCATCAGCCAGTCCTCGCGCCGCAGGTCGAGGCCCGTCAGTTCCATGACCCGGCGCAAACGCTGGCGAAGCGTGTTTGGATGGATGTACAGGGCCCCGGCAGTCGCGCTGATCGTGCCCCGCCTGGCCAGGAACTCTTCCAGCGTTCGCACCAGCGACGTCTGGTGGGCCTCGTCGTAGTCGGCCAGCAACGCGATCGCTTCGCGATGCCTGTCGCGGCTGCCCGCGTCGAGGGACATCCGGAGGAGGTATTTGTAGACGCCGAGGTCGTCGTAGGTCAGCACGCGCGGGCGCGTGCGCAGGACACTGGTGCCGAGTAGCGCATGAGCGGCCTCCCCGAACCCGGCCGCGAAGCTGGCGGCACCTTCGCAGGGATTCGAGATTCCGATCGCGACCTCCGGCGCAACGTCGGTCTGAATGCGCTGCACGGCCTCAACGAGGCTCTTGAGCCCGGCGACAGGGATTCGCAGCAGCGCGCGCGACGAGTTGTCCTGGCGGTCGAAGACCGAGTGCGGCGCGAGCCGCGCCAACGCCCGCTCGAGGGCGTCGTTTGCCGGCACGGCAGCCAACACGACGTGAGGCGCATCGAGGTCGACCGCAAGTCGTTCCGCGCGGGCGTTGACGTCCCCGAGCACGGTGCCACCCGCCAGTTGCTGGAAGAAGTCCTTGATCACGTTCTTCTCCGCCAGCCGCTCGATCGCCTCGATCTTCTTCACGGCCACGGCGACCTGGTTCGCGACCGCTCGAGCGAGATCGAGCTCGGACGTCCCTTCCGCCACGATCGCGCCAAGCAGCTCGCCGCCGGCCACGAGCGACACGGACACGCGTGCGCGACGCCCACGACGGCCGAGCTCGCCGCCGAGCTCGCTCAGGCCGATCTCGTTCGGCGCCTCTGCTTCGCGCGGCGCTGACCACCCGAGGAACAAGCGCTCGCCGTCCAGTTCCGTGAGATAGAGGTGCACGCCCGACGCGCCGAGGAGGTCGAGCGCGCGACGGACGGCGAGGGGCCCGAGCTCCTCGAGCGTCTCGGCCGCGGCGATCTCCTCGCCGAGCTCGGTCAGGTGCTCGAGCTCGCGGACGCGCTGTCCCATCTGCTCGTACAGGCGCGCGTTCTCGATCGCGCCTGCGACGAGCGACGCGCTCGAGGAGAGGAAGTCCGCCTCGGCCTCCGTGAACTCCCGCGGAGCCTCGGTGTGCAGGCTGATGACCCCGATTGGATCACCGCGCCGGCCGAGCAAGGGCACCGATACGAACGACTGGAACCGCTCCTCCTCGAGCTCGGGTACGTAGTGGAAGCGCGGGTCTTCCAGCGCATTTTCGCGGATGAAGGCCGGCTCACCCTGCTCGAGCGCCCACCACGCGAGCCCCTGGCCGCGGGTCAGGACGATCTGGCCGACGAGGTGAGCGTACGGCTCCGACGCTGCGTAGAGATCGAGACGCTCCCCGTCGCGGTCGAGGAGGTAGACGAAGCATGCGTGGACCGCGCTCGCGTCAGAGAGCAGCCGCACGACGGAGTCGAGCACCTCCTCGAGGTTGAGCGAAGAGGCGACCGTCGAGATGATCGCGGAGAGAAAACGCTCCCCGACGCCCGGCAAGTTGTCGGTCGTGGCTATGTCGCGAATTTTACTTGGGATGTGTGAAGAACCTCCACCCCACCCCCTACGCCTCGGCGGCGCTCGCCTCCTGAACCTGCGCGTCGAGCGCCGCCAGCACGCTCGAGACCTGCTGATTCACGATCGGCTGGATGACGCGCTGGCCCATGGAGGCGATCGGGCCGAGGATGTGGACGTCCGCCTCCCACTTCATGCGCGTGCCGCTCCCCGCGTCGCTGAGGTGGAACGCCGTGTCCATGTTCATGATCGCGCCGACACCGTTTCCCTTGGCGTGCAGCTCGGCGTACTCGAGCTCCCGTTCCTCGCCCTTCTCGAAGTCGACGCTCATCTTCAAGCCGCCCGGACCGAGCGGGATCTTGAGATTCGCGCGCCAGTGCCGTTCGTCCTGGACGTCGAACGACTGGACACCCGGCATCGTCTTCGCGAGCCGGGACGGATCGTTCAGCACTTCCCAAACGGTCTGGCGCGGGGCCGCGAACTCTCGCTCCCCCTCGACTCTCACCGGGACGAGATCTCGATGCCCGCGCGCGACGCCGCCGGATCCTGCAACAGCGACCACACGCGGTGATACGGATTGCAGCTGTCGGTGACGATCGGGCTCCCGCGCGTCCGTAACGCGTCCTGGAGCGCGGCGCAGACCGCGTGGATGCCGGCACCGCCACCCTCCCCCATCCCCTTCGCGCCGAGCGGCGTGAACGGCGACTCGGACTCGATGAAGCCCGTCTTCAGCGGCGGCATGTCGAGGGCGTGCGGGACGTGGTAGTCGTAGAAGTTCGGGGTGAGCAGGTTGCCGTCCTCGTCGTACGGAAACGTCTCGTGCGTCGCCGCCCCGATCGCCTGCGCGGTCGCACCGTGCACCTGGCCCTCGACGATCTGAGGATGGATGCGGTTGCCGCAGTCGTCGACGGCAGCGTAGTCCACGAGCTCGTACACGCCCGTATCGGGATCCACTTCCACGACGCAGGCGTGGACCTGGCTCGCGTACGTCAGCGTCAGGTTGCCGTACTTGCGCTCGAGGTCGGGCTTCTCGAACGGCGGCCGGTAGACGTAGCGGCAGTTGAGGGTCACGTCCAGGTCCTGCGGCAGGCCCGCGTTGTTCGCGTTCAGGATCGCGCCGAGCGCCATGAACGGCAGCGCGACCTCGGGATTCGCCTTCATCCGCGCCATGCCGCCGGCGAGCTCGATGTCGTCCGGCGTGCAGCCGAGCACGACCGAGGCGAGCTTCTTCATCTCGCCGGCGAGCATGTCGGTCGCGCCCTTGACGGCGCCGAGGCCCGTGACCGCGAACTGCGAGGCGTACGTGCCGGAGAACCCGGCATGCGAGTTCCAGTACGTGTCGTGTCCCGCGCGGACGTGCACGTCGTCGGGCGAGCAGCCGAGGATGTCCGCCACGACCTGGGCGGCGGTCGTCTCGTGCCCCTGTCCCTGCGGGACGGTCCCGAGCGTGACGACGATCTCGCCGAAGATGTCGAGCTTGACGGTCGCGACCTCGTTGTTGCCGGAGAACTGCAGCTCCGGGTTGAGGATCATCGACTGGCCGAAGTTGTTCGTGCCGGAGTCGAGCGTGGAACCGATTCCCACGCCGAGCAACTTGCCGCGTGACTCCGCGTCCACGCGCTTCTCCTCGAGCGACGGGTAGCCGATCAGGTCGAGCGCGATGTCGAGGCAGCGCGCGTAGTCGCCGGAGTCGTAGATGCAGCCGTTCGGGGTCTCGTACGGGAACTCCTCGTGCTTGACGTAGTTCTGCTTCCGCACCTGAACCGGGTCGAGACCGAGCTCCGCCGCGACGATGTCGATGATCCGTTCCGTCAGCCACAGGTGCTGCATGCGTGAATAGCCCCGGTTCGGCGAGACGGGCGACTTGTTCGTCACCACCTGTGTGAAGTCGACGCGGATGTTGCGCCAGCGGTAGCAACCCGGAGTGACCTGCGCCCAGATGATGCATCCGAGCGGCTCGTAGCGCGGGAAGGCGCCGCAGTCGTCGACGGCCTTCACCTTGAAGCCGAGCATCGTGCCGTCCGCATTGACCGGGACCTCGATCTCCTGGAACCAGCGCTCGTTCCCGTGCGCGTTCGCGGTGTGCTGGTCGGTGCGCCATTCCGTCCACTGCACGGCGCGGTTGAGCTTCCGCGCGAGCAGGCAGCACGCGACGAAGTACGGATGGAGGCAGATCTTGTTACCGAAGCCGCCGCCGATGTCCTGCGTCACGAAGCGAAGCTTGTCGATCCCGACTCGCATCGCCGGCGCCATCCAGATCGCGCCGACGCCGGGCATCTGATGGTTGCAGTACATCGTCCACTGCCCGGTGCCGCGGTTGTACTCGACGAGGCAGCCGGAGCACTCGAGCGGCGTCGACGAGAAGCGGTCGAAGTGCAGCTCCTTGATCTTGACCACGTGGTCGGCCTCGGCGACCGCGCCCTCGAAGTCGCCCCAGTCGAACGTCCCCTCCCAGACGACGTTCGAGCCGGCCTCCTCGTGGAGGATCGGCGCGCCGCCGTCCTCCGCCACCCGTGCGTCGACCAGGGGCGGCAGCGGGTCGTAGTCGACCTCGACCAGCTCCGCTGCATCGCGCGCAAGATCGCGGGTCGCAGCGACGACCGCTGCGACGGGCTCGCCGACGAATCGCGCCTTGCCGACGGCCAGCGCGTAGTCCTTCATGTCGGCGCCGGGCGGAACGGACAGCTCGAAGAACGGGTCGGTGAGAATGGCGACCTCGTCCCCGGTCAGCGTTCCGTAGACGCCGTCCAGTTCGAGCGCCTTGGACACGTCGACCGACCTGATCCGCGCGTGCGCGTAGGGCGAGCGGACGAAGTGGACGTAGCCCATCCCGTGGCGCTTGACGTCGTCGAAGAAGACCCCCGCGCCCTGGAGCAGCCGCTTGTCCTCCTTGCGCGGGACGTTCTGGCCCGCCCAGCCCTTTTGCGGCTTGTCGGGCTCGGCGACGACCGGCTTCGGGGGGGCGACCGTGGTCTCGGTCATTGGCTCACCGCCCTGATCGCCTCAACGATGTTCACGTAGCCCGTGCAGCGGCAGAGGTTCCCCTGGATCGCCTTGCGGATCTCGTCCTCGGTGGGATGCGGCTTTTCGCGCAGGAGCGCCGTTGCGCTCATCAGCATTCCCGGCGTGCAGTAGCCGCACTGCAGCGCATGATGCGCGGTGAAGGACCGTTGAAGGTCCGTCAGTTCGTTGCCGTCCGCCAGTCCCTCGACGGTCTCGACCTTCGCGCCGTCCGCTTGGACGGCCAGCATCATGCAGCTCTTGACGACCAGGCCGTCGTACAGGACCGAGCACGCGCCGCAGTTGCCCGTGTCGCAGCCGATGTGGCTGCCGGTCAGGTCGAGGTCGTCGCGGAGGAAATGGATCAGCAGTCGCCGTGCCTCGACCTCGCGTTCGTACTCGACGCCGTTCACCTCGACCGTGATCGTCTTGCTGCGAACCGCAGTCGCCGCAGAAGCCTCCACTCAGTTCCTCCTTCCCTGCGCTTGTCGGATCGCACGTGCCGCGAGGACTTCGGCGAGGTGGCGCCGGTAATCGGCCGACGCGTGCACGTCGGACGGCGGTTGCAGGTTCGCCCCGCGCACGGCCGACCGAACGGCGTCCTCGTCATCCGTGCCGGGACGCAAGACGATCGGCACGGCATCGACGCAGCCGACCACGACACAGGGTGAACCCCCGTCGAGCGACGCAGCGACGTTGACGATGCACGTCCCGTCCTTGCCGATCGTGACGGCGGCGAAGCCGTCGGCCTTGCCGGCTGGAATCGAGATCGTCGTCAGGAGCTCGCCCGGTCCCGCTGCGGTCTGGTAGACGCCCACGAAGAACTGCTCGGCGGGCACCGTTCGCTCCCCGCCTGCGGCTCTGATCGTCATCGTCGCGCCGAGGGCCACCAGCAGAGGCGGCAGGTGGTTCGTCGGATCGTTCGAGCAGATGTTCCCGCCCACGGTTCCGCGGTTTCGCACCTGGACGTCCGCGATCTGCGCGCAGACCTCGCCGAGAATGGGCCGCGCGCGCGCCTCCGCCGAGCCGATGACGTCGCTGTAGGTGACCATCGCGCCGAGCGTGACGGTTCCGTCCGCGCCGAGGTCGATCCCCTTGAGCTCGTCGAGATCCTGGAGGTCGACGAGCACATCGGGCGCGGCCGCGCGCGCCTTCATCACGTTGACGAGCGTCTGCCCCCCGGCGAGCGGACGGGCCCCCTCGTATTCAGAAAGCAGGCCCAGGGCTTCCTGGACACTCGATGGCCGAGCGTACTCAACCTCAGGAAGAAGCATGAGCGCTATTTGGGCAGATACCGCGGCGGCATGTCAAGAATGAATCGGACGCCGCAAACGCTCTGAGGACGAAAGGCGAGGGTTTCCCTCGCCGCGGCTCGAAGCCGCGCCACACCGCGAGAAAACATGCGCGACAGCGCGTTTTCTCGCGGTTGACTCCCCAGGTTGGACTCGAACCAACAACCCTCCGGTTAACAGCCGGATGCTCTGCCAATTGAGCTACTGGGGAAGGCAGCGCGCGTCAGTGTAGCCACTCTTCGTCGGCCTAATCGGCTGCGGAATCGACCGTGTCGGACGTGTCCTCCTGCCGCTCCTGGTAACGGAGGTAACCGCTGATGCGCTGACGCGGGCTGACGGGGCTCTCTTCGTCGTCGCCTTGGCCGAAGGTCGCCTCCTGGTCGCCGCTCTGGCCGAGGGTCGGCTCCTGGTCGAGGGCCTCGATCGCCTCCTCGCCGGGGCCCTCCTCCTCCTCCTGCGCGATCGCCTCCTCGCCGACGGGCTCCGCCTCCTCGTCGTGGAGGGCCTCCTCCTCGCTGACGGCCTCGGCCTCCTCCTCCTGCAGGGCCCCCTCCTCGCCAACAACCTCCTCCTCCTGCCAAGCCGCCTGCTCGCCGACGACCTCCTCCTCGCCGATCAGCGATTCCACCTCTTGCAGCCGCAGAGGATCTTCTGCCACGGCTCTCAACCCCACCGTCACCGCATACCCGCGGGACAGCTCGTCGAGGAGGTCGCGCGGAGGGACTCCGGAATCCGGATCGTCGACGAGGAAGACGTTGCGTGGCTCGGCGGTACTCCCCCAGGCCGCGTGGAACGCCACCGTTCGGCGCCACGCGTACTCCGGCCACAGAGGAACCACGCAGATGCCTTCATCGAGCTGCTGAAGCGACTGGGCGATACTCGTCGCCACGTCTCGGTCGGCGTAGAGCGGCTGCGTGTCGCCGGCGGGAACAAGCTCCAGCTCCCGGTCGGGACCGAGCGTCGCCACCGCGTAGAGCGGCCGGCCCTTCGTGCGGCGCGGTCCGAGGGCGAGCGCGCGGTCTAGCTCCTCCCGGCGCGCCTCGGCACTTCGCTTGCCGGTGAGGAGCCGGTGCGCGTGCTGTCGCGTGGTCCGCAGATCTTCGGCGAGCTGGGCGACGGTTAACCCCTTGGCCCGCAGCAAGGCCTGCCAGACGTCGGCATCGTCGGGCATGGCGACGAGTGTAACCCGCCTAGGAGTGTTCGACGAAACGCAGCGCTGTGCCGTTGGGCTTAGCGAGAAAGCGGCTGCACCGCGGCGAGCTCCTCGACGGCGGTATGGATTTTTGCGAGCGCACCCTGGAGCTCGAGCGTCCGCGACGGATCGGCGTCCGCGAGCTCGCGCCGGATCCTGCGCTCGCGGAGCCGGAGCAGCAGCTCTTCCGCCGTGCGCTCGTCGATGCCGTCGGCCGCGGCGCGGGCGTCGAGCTCTGCCAGCGCCCCGACCAGCTCCGGATCATCAGCCGTCTCGCCGAGCAGCAGTCCTCGGACACGTCGATGAAGATCCGAGTCGAAATGCTCGGGCCCGAGCTCGGCGAGGACCGGGACGAGGGATCGATGCACCGCAACGCCCGCGAGCGCATTCCGCTCGAGTCGGTCTCCCGCGTCGAGCAGGCGCGGCGAGACCCGCCCAGTCGCAGCCGCGGTCCCACGCGGCGCGAGCCCCGCCTGCGTCTCCTTCGGGAGATCGAGCTTGTCGGCGACGAAGCGCAGCGCTTCCTGGCGCTCGGGCGAATCCTCGAACCGTCCGAGGACCTCGCGCGCGCGCACGAACTGCTCCTGCCGGTCCGGCGCACGCTCGACCTCGAGCCGCACGCGGTGGAGCAGATAACTCGTCGCGTCGCGGATCCGCTCCTCGAAACCGTCCGCGAGATCGGCGGGATCCGTCCCGGCGGGCAGTGCGACGACGCGTACTTCGAATCCCTGGGCTGCCGCGAGCTCCATCCCGCGCAGCGTCGCCGCCTCGCCGGCAGCATCGCCATCGAAGCAGAGGACGATTCTCTGCGTCAGTCGCCCCAGCTCGCGTAGCTGCCGTTCCGTCAGCGCGGTCCCCATGGAGGCGACCACCGGCTCGACTCCGGCCTGGCGCAACGCGAGCACGTCCGGGTTCCCCTCGACGATGACCGCGCGCTCTTGCTTCGCGATCGCCGCCCGCGCGCGGTCGAGCCCGTACAGAAGATCGCCTTTCCGAAAGAGCTCGCCCTCCGGCGAGTTGACGTACTTCGCCCGCAGCGGATCGTCATCTCGCAGCTTGCGGGCCTGGAACCCGAGCACGCGCCCACGTGCGTCAGCAAGTGGAAAGAGCAGGCGTCCTGAGAAGTAGTCGTTCCCCCGGCGGTTGACGAGCCCCGCAGCGAGCAGCTCCTCGCGCGTGAATCCCTTCTCCATCGCCTTGCGGACGAGCGTCGTCCCGCCGAGTGCGAGCCCCAACCGGTATTCGCGGCAGACGTCCTCTCCGAGACCGCGTCCCGCGAGATAGTCGCGCGCGAGCGACCCCGCTTGCGACTCCCACAGATAACGGTCGTAGAAGCTCGCCGCAGCGTCGAGCAACGCATGCAGTCGCTCACGGTGTCGGCGGCGCGCGTCCTGTTGCGGCGATGATTCTTCGTATTCGATCTGAACGTTGAACCGATCCGCGAGCCATTCCACCGCGCCTGCGAAATCCAGCTGCTCGGTCTCGCGGACGAACGTGATCAGGTCGCCCTTCGCGCCACAGCCGAAGCAGTAGTACAGCTTGTCAGGGGCATTGACGGAGAAGCTCGGCGTTCGCTCCTCGTGGAACGGGCAGCGACCCATGTACCGTGCGCCTGTCTTGCGGAGCTGCGTCCGCGCGGAGACGACGGCGACGATGTCGGCGGCGGCCTTGACCTCCTCGACCGAGGCGTCCTTGATCCTGGCCACTACGGGATGCGCTCCGCGTACTCGAGCGCGAACCTGTCGGTCATTCCCGAGACGAACGTGACGATCGCATCCGTCTCTTCGTCTTGCTCGGCGAGGTGTTCGAAGATGCGGCGGACGGTCGTCCGCGCCCGCTCGTGCTCGCCGCGCGCGTGCGGGCCGAGATACACGCGGTCGAACATGAAACGCCGCAGCGCCAACATCGCCTCGCCGATCTCCTCGCTCTGGGCGATGTCGCCGGCCCGCTCGGAGCTCTCGACCAGGTCGTGGACGAGCGTGTCGATCCGCCGGGCGCCCGTCTCTCCGAGTAGAGCGACTTCCTCTTGCGGCAGATCTGCCGGACGGAGGATCCCGAAGCGCACCGCGTCGTCGATGTCATGGTTGATGTAGGCGACGCGGTCGACGATCCGCACGATCTTCCCTTCGAGCGTCGCAGGGTCGCGATCGCCGGTGTGGGTGAGGATCCCGTTGCGCACCTCCTCCGTGAGGTTCAGCTCCTCGGCGATCCGCAGAGATTGCTCGTTGTGGCGAAAGCGGCGGCCGAAGCGCTCGTGGAGTGCCTGGTCGAGCGCCTCCTCGCCGGCGTGGCCGAACGGTGGATGGCCCATGTCGTGACCGAGGCCGATCGCCTCCACCAGGTCCTCGTTCAGGCGCAGCGCCCGCGCAACGCCGCGCGCGATCGCGGTCGTCTCCAGTGTGTGGGTCATCCGGGTCCGGTAGTGATCGCCGGCGGGATCGATGAACACTTGCGTCTTGCCTTTCAGGCGGCGGAACGGCTTCGAGTGGAGGATGCGGTCGCGGTCGCGCTGGAACGGCGTGCGAAGCCGGCACTCTGCTTCTTCCTGCAGCCGGCCACGCGTTTCGTACGAGCGGACGGCGAGTGGCGACAGCCATCGTTCCTCATGCTCTCGGACACGTTGTTCGAACGCGTCCGCCACTCTGCCGGCGACCTCGGGCACCGGGTCTAGCGTAGTCGCTGCCCCGGAGAGCGTGTCCGCGACGATCTTGCCACGCAGGTACGTCGAGCGACCTGTGGAAAAACCGACACCATTTCGCCCCGAACGCGGCACCCACCCGCGCGTGAATCCTCGTTACCGTGAGAGTCCCAGCTCGCACCCCTGGGAGGGCGGGGGTTGGGGATGGGACCCCAACTGTCCGAACGGCACCTGGCCGAGTGAGCCGGCCCCGTTCTAGACGATGATCGGTACGGTGCCGCCGTCCGCGCTCCACGCCGCACCGGTCACGTAGCTCGCGCGATCGGAGCAGAGAAATGCGATCACCGACGCGATCTCGTCGGGCTCGGCGAGCCGTCCGAGCGGACGGCCCGCCCCGACCGCCCGTACTACTTCTTCACGCGTCCTACTAGTGCGCCTCGCCTGCTGGTCGGCGAGACCGCCTTCCGCCAGCCACGCCGCGGTCGCCGTCGGCCCCGGCGCGACGGCATTGCACCGTATCCCGTCCTTGGCGTACAGATCCGCGACCAGGCGTGAGATCGACAAGACCGCGGCCTTCGTGACGCTGTAGTTCGGCATCCCGGTCGAGGGCCTCTTCCCCGCCGTCGACGACACGTTGACGATCGTGCCTCCGCCCGCCTCGCGCATCGCAGGAAGGGCGGCTCGGATGCAGCGCACGTAGCTCATCACGTTCAGCTGCCACATGTCCTCCCATTGCCGATCTGAGAGCTCCTCGAAGGAGGCCTCGTACGCATCGCCGACGTTGTTGACAAGGCACTGCACGGGCCCGAGCGCCGACTGCACTCCGGCGACGAGCTCGTCCGGCGATCCCGGCTCGGCCAGGTCGGCGACCAGACCGATCGCGGCGTGCACGTCGCCCCGCGCGCGCTCGACCCGCTCCGCGTCCCGGCCGCAGATCGCGACGCGTGCCCCCTCCGCCGACAGCAAACGTGCCGTCTCCAGCCCGATTCCGGACGTGGAGCCCGTCACGAGGCAGACACGGTCGCGGAGCCCCAAGTCCACGCGGCTAGCCTACCGGCGTGACAACGCTCATCCTCGCGCGCCACGGCGAGACGGACTGGAACCGGGACGGGCGTTTCCAGGGCCACGCCGATCCGCCGCTCAACGACCGCGGCCGGGAGCAGGCACGCGCCCTCGCCGATGCCATCGCCGGCGAGCGGATCGCGGCGGTCTACGCCAGCGATCTTCGCCGCGCACACGAAACGGCTCAGATCGTGGCCGCGCGCAGGGGACTGGACGTCGTCGTCGATCCGGACCTCCGGGAGCGGGACGTCGGCGAGTGGTCGGGATTGACCATTCGGGAGATCGAGGACCGATTTCCGGACGAGCTTCGGCGCTTTCGGGAGAAAGGCGCGTCGATCGGGGAGAGCCGCGAAGCCCTCTCGGAGCGGGTCGTCGCCGCAGTCCGCCGCATCGCGGAGGCGCATCCGCGGGGCCATGTCCTCGTCGTCACGCACGGCGGGGCGCTCCGAGCCCTCCGACACGCCGCCGGGGGCGACCTCGGCGCGCCCGTCGTCCGAAACGGACAAGTGCTGAAAATGGCGATCCGGGACAGTACTTTCGCCCGGCTAGACTGAGGCCGCCGGTGGAGGACTACACGACCAAATACAAGGGAGAGCAGGTCGAGGTCGCGCTCTTTGGCGGCGAGTACCAGGAGGGCGTGCTGACCGCGTACTGCTACGTCGAAGACGTCGCGCACATCGAGTTGAACGGCCACATCCTCGTCCCGTTGCAGAACATCGCCTCGCTCCACTGCTCGAGCCGCTGCGACGCACCGGAGGACGACTGGCCTCCGCGCGGGCTGCGCGACGACGAGCAGGAGGACGGCTCCGGCTAGTCGACGTTGAGCGGCGCGCTCTTCGCCGTTCGCAACGTGCTCAAGGCGTGGGCGCTCCTCGTCGTCGCCTGCTCTATCCTCGCCGGGCTCGGGTGGCTGCTCGGCGGCTACCGGCTGCTGTCGATTTTCGTCTTCGCCGGGGCGCTGCTGGGGGCGGCGCTGTACTGGACGTCGGACCGGGTTGCGCTCGGTCTCCTCGGTGCTCGGGAACTGCCGCTCGCGGAGGCGCCCGGGCTGCACTCGACCGTGGAGCGGCTCGCCGCGCTCGCGCGCGTGCTCAAGCCACGCCTCTACCTGATCCCGGACGGACTGCCGCGCGCGGCGGCCGTCGGCCGCGGCCCCCGCGGCTCGGCGCTGGCGGTCAGCTCAGGGCTGCTCGCGGCTGCGACGCCGGCGGAGCTCGAGGCGGTCGTCGCGCACGAGCTGGCGCACGTGCGGAACCGGGATGTCATCGTGCAGACGTCGGTCGTCGTCCTCGCGGCGACGCTGCTCGAGTTCAGTCGCATCGGCGGCTGGCTGCAGCGCGTGCTCCTCTACCTGCTCGGGCCGATCGCCGCGGCGTTCGTGCACCTGATGCTCTCCCGCAACCGTGAGTTCGTGGCCGACCGGGACGCCGCAGTGCTGTGCGACTCTCCGCATCCGCTCGCCGATGCCCTCGTGCGTCTCGACGCGGCCTCGGAGCTCGTCGAGTTCGCAGGCAGCCCCGCCACCGAGCCGCTCTACACGATCAATCCGTTCATGGAAGACGGACTCGCAGCGCTGTTCGTAACGCACCCGCCGGTCGGCGAGCGCGTACGGCGGCTCCGTCAGCTCGACCCGTCGTGGCCGGAAAAGCTCCGCGCCGCATGAGCGAGCTCAGGACACCGCTCGTCGACCACATCACCCTCAGCGTCGAGGATCTGGCGACGAGTCGCTCCTTCTACGAGGCAGCTCTCGAGCCGCTCGGGTTCGCGCTGCAGTTCGAGGTGCCGGAGCACCACGCCGTTGCGTTCGGCGAGACGCGAAAGGAAGCCGACCTCTGGCTTGCGGAGAGCGACCGGCCGACCACGAACCTCCATCTTGCGTTCGCCAGCCGCGACCGCGAGAGCGTCGACCGCTTCCACGCCGCCGGCCTCGCGGCGGGTGGCCGCGACAACGGCGCGCCCGGACTTCGGCCGGAGTACCACGAGAACTATTACGGGGCGTACCTCTTCGACCCCGACGGAAACAACGTCGAGGCCGTGTACCACGGAGTCAGTCGCCGGTGAAGATTCAGGACGTGGAGTACGACGCGCGCTCCGACGCTCTGGTCGAGCACCTGCGCTCGCGCGGGCTGAACGGCGTCGTGCTGTTCGAGAACGCGTACGTCCTCTACTACACGGGCTTCGCGTTCATCCCGACCGAACGGCCGGCGGCCCTGGTCGTCAACGCAGCCGGCGAACGCGGAATGTTCGTCCCACGCCTGGAGCGGGAGCACGCGCAGGCCAATGCCACGGTCCAGCACGTCGCGGACTACCCCGAGTACCCGTCCGAGCATCACCCGATGAAGGCGCTGTCGCGTCTGCTCGATGAGATGGGCGTGCGCGGGTCGATCGGCGCGGACGACGACGGCTATCCCTGGATCCTGGGCTACCGCGGTCCGACGTTGACGGAGCTCACCGGAACGGCGCCCGAGCGCGTCGCCGCCTTCGTCGAAGACCAGATGGCGATCAAGAGCGACGCGGAAGTTCGCCTGATTCGCGAGAGCGCGAAGTGGGGCAACCTCGCGCACGTTCTCCTTCAGCGGTACACGCGTGTCGGACTGACGGAGACGGAGGTGAGCCGGCGCGCGAGCACGGAGGCGACGCTGGCGATGCTCGATGCGATCGGGCCGCTCTACCGAGCGCAGAGCATGTTCTCCGACGGCGCCGAGGCCGGCTATCGCGGGCAAATCGGACGCAACGCGGCCATCCCTCATGCGCTGGCGAACAACATCGTCTTCCACGAGGGCGACGTGCTCGTCACCGGCGCGGGCGCACCCGTGTGGGGGTACCACTCGGAGCTCGAGCGCACGATGGTGATCGGAGAGCCTTCGGCGCAGCAACGCGAGCTGTTCGACCACATGGTCGCGCTCCAGGACACGGCATTCGAGGCGATGAATCCGGGAGCGCGCTGCTCGGACGTCGACCGCGCCGTGCGCGCGTATTACGACGAGCACGGGCTCTGGGATTACTGGAAGCACCATGTCGGGCACGCGATCGGCCTTCGCTACCACGAGGGGCCGTTCCTCGACATCGGGGACGACACCGAGCTCCAGCCCGGAATGGTTTTCACTGTCGAGCCCGGCCTCTATGCGGCAGGCGTCGGCGGATTCCGTCATTCCGACACCGTCGTCGTGACGGACGAGGGCATCGAGTTCCTGACGTACTACCCGCGTGACCTCGAGAGTCTGACGCTGCCGGCCTAGATCAACTCACCCGGCAGGAGCGAGAACATGACGGAGTCGCGGCGGCGTCCGTCTGGATGGAGCAGGTGGGAGCGCAGCACCCCTTCGCGCTGGAACCCAACCTTCTCCGCGACGCGCTGCGAACCACGGTTGTCAGGGTCGGTGATCAACTCGAGCCGCTCGAGTCCGAGATCTTCGAATGCGTGGTCGCAGAGAAGCCGAAGGGCTCGAGTCGTCACACCTCGCCCTCGCGCATCGCGGACGCACCAATAGCCGACGTGACCCGTGTGCGAATCGTTCACGCCCATGCCGATCGATCCGACGACACGCCCGCTTTCGGTGATCGCGAACTGCTGCCGTCCGATCCCGGCAACCTCTCCGAGGACGAAGGCTCGGGCATCGTCCTTCGTATAGGGCCGTGGGATGACGGGAATCCAGTGTTGGATGTCGGCGTCGTTGCACGCTTCGACGATCGCGGGCACATCGTCGAGCGTCCAGGGACGCAGCTGCAGGTCGCCGTCGCGGAGCTCCATCTCCGAAGCCTAGAACGCCGAAAGGCCGCTGCAGCGGCCTTTCGAACGAAAGAAAATCGGCGGCTACCTACTCTCCCGGGAGGTTGCCCTCCGAGTACCATCGGCGCCAGCGGGCTTAACTTCTCTGTTCGGAATGGGAAGAGGTGTTTCCCCGCCGCTGTGACCGCCGAACTTGTCAGGGGCGCCGCAGTACGCGCACCCTCAAAACTCCATAGCGGCGAAACGTGTTCAAAATCAAGACCTCGAGCAATTAGTACGGGTCCGCTGAACACATTGCTGTGCTTGCACGTCCCGCCTATCAACGTGGTGGTCTCCCACGGCTCTTACTCCCTCGAGGGGATGGGAAGCCTCATCTCGAGGTGGGCTTCCCGCTTAGATGCTTTCAGCGGTTATCCCAACCAGACGTGGCTAATCAGCAGCGCCGTTGGCACGACGACTGATACACCAGAGGTCTGTTCGCTCCGGTCCTCTCGTACTAGGAGCGACTCCTCTCAAGCTTCCAGCGCCCATGGTGGATAGGGACCGACAGTTTTGTTACTCCTGCGCCAGAGGCACAGGGGCCAGGACATTTCTGCCTGGCTCTGCATGTCGCCATGCAGCTCGGACTGTATCTTCCGGACCCTTCGGGTCCTGTCTGGCGTGCAGTCTCTGAGGGGTCATGACGCTAGGCGCCAGAGGACTTCCCTGCTGATTGTCCGCACCCGACGCATTGTCACTGCCGACGAAGTCGACGAGTAGCGCGGGATTCTCGGAGTTTCCAGCAAACAGCCAGATTTATAGACAGCAAGGTTTTACTGTCTCACGACGTTCTGAACCCAGCTCGCGTGCCGCTTTAACGGGCGAACAGCCCGACCCTTGGGACCTGCTCCAGCCCCAGGATGCGACGAGCCGACATCGAGGTGCCAAACCCTTCCGTCGATGTGGACTCTTGGGAAGGATAAGCCTGTTATCCCCGGAGTACCTTTTATCCGTTGAGCGACGGCAATTCCACGCTTCACCGCCGGATCACTATGGCCTGCTTTCGCACCTGCTCGACATGTCTGTCTCGCAGTCAAGCTCCCTTATGCCATTGCGCTCTACGCACGATTTCCAACCGTGCTGAGGGAACCTTTGCGCGCCTCCGTTACAGTTTAGGAGGCGACCGCCCCAGTCAAACTACCCACCTCACGCTGTTCCCGAGCCGGATAACGGCCTCGGGTTAGAAGCCCAGAACACGAAGGGTGGTATCCCAAGGGTGGCTCCACGAGAGCTGGCGCTCCCGCTTCACAGCCTCCCACCTATCCTGGACAACGTACCCCAGACTCCAACGTAAAGCTGTAGTAAAGGTTCACGGGGTCTTTCCGTCCAACCACGGGTACTCGGCATCTTCACCGAGACTACAGTTTCACCGGATCCCTCGTTGAGACAGCGCCCAAGTCGTTACGCCATTCGTGCAGGTCGGAACTTACCCGACAAGGAATTTCGCTTTTGTCTTATCCGGACATGTCCGAACTGAACGTCACTTCCTTTGGATGACGTTCACTGCATGTCGCCATGCAGAAGGGACCATCTCTTCATCCGGTGTCCCGGATGTCTGGCGTATGGCCTCTGAGGATTCTGATGAGCTCGTGTCTGGGCTTGCGCCTGTTCATCGTTTCCGAGATCTCCACGATCTCTAGCAACCCCGCCCGCGTCAGATGTCGATCGTCTTCCATCAGTTCGACGCAGTACGCAAACTTCTGAAAGTCGTATCGCTTGACTGTCCGGAGCGGATGCCGCCGAAAGAACGGAATGATCGTCTCCGTCAGCTCTCGACGACTTGCAACGACGAACTGGGATAGGTGTTCCTTGTGGTTGTCATGACGCTGGTTCCGCTCAAGCCGGCCAACCTGGAAGAAGTCCTTCAAGTCCTCCAAGCAGTCGACGCTCTGCGTCCCCTGCGTCACAGCGAACCTCGGTAGCACCTGATAGCCGGTCGTGTAGCCTCTTCGCCGCTCGCGGTCAGGTTGCCGCGAAAAAGCGATTGAGAAGCATCCTTCTCCGTCTACAAAACCGATCACCCAGCCACGGAACTCGCTCAGCCTTTCCTGCTGGTTTTCCGCACCCGTCACTTTGTCACTGTAGATGCCGCTCAGGACATCACGAGTAGTGCGGGATACACCGGGTTTTCCAGCATATAGCCAGATGCACACCGCGCCATTACTGGCGCGGGGGGCAACGAAATGCCTCGAAGGACTTACTACTGTCCTTTTCAGCCATGTCACCTTAGGACGGTTATAGTTACCGCCGCCGTTTACCGGGGCTTGGATTCAAGGCTTCGCCCGAAAGCTAACCTCTCCTCGTGACCTTCCGGCACCGGGCAGGCGTCAGCCCCTATACGTCGTCTTTCGACTTCGCAGAGACCTGTGTTTTTGGTAAACAGTCGCTTGGGCCGTTTCACTGCGGCCCCCTCGAGCTCCGCCCGTAAAGGCTTCACTCTACCGGGGCGTCCCTTCTCCCGAAGTTACGGGACCATTTTGCCGAGTTCCTTAACGAGGGTTCTTCCGATCGCCTTGGTATTCTCTACCTGCCCACCTGTGTCGGTTTAGGTACGGGCACGCGCCACCTCCCTAGACGATTTTCTTGGAGGCATGGCTTCAGGAACTTCGCGCCGTTAAGGCACTCGGCATCCCGTCTCAGGCTTATGACCGGCGGATTTCCCTACCGGTCGCCCTACGCGGTTACCCCTGGTCGACCATCGCCAGGGTTTCCTTAGCCTACCCCGTCCCGCCATTGGTGGTAACGGTGGCTACGTGGTACAGGAATATCAACCTGTTGTCCATCGCCTACGCCTGACGGCCTCGGCTTAGGTCCCGACTAACCCTGAGCAGATTAGCTTTACTCAGGAACCCTTGGGCATTCGGCGGACGTGTTTCTCACACGTCTTTCGTTACTCGTGCCAGCATTCTCACTTCCCATGCCTCCACGGCTGGCTTCCGCCGCCGCTTCGCCGGCATGGGAACGCTCCCCTACCACTCCCGAAGGAGTCCGTGGCTTCGGTTTCGTGCTTGAGCCCCGTTACATTGTCCGCGCCCGACCACTTGACCAGTGAGCTGTTACGCACTCTTTGAATGGTGGCTGCTTCTAAGCCAACATCCTGGTTGTCTTTGCAATCGGACATCGTTTCCCACTTAGCACGAAATTAGGGACCTTAGCCGACGGTCTGGGCTGTTTCCCTTTCGAGCACGAAGCTTATCCCCCGCACTCTGACTGCCACGCTCTGGAATAACGGCATTCGGAGTTTGCCTGAGTTCAGTAAGCTGGTAGGCCCCCTAGCCCAAACAGTGCTCTACAACCGTTATTGAACGCGTGACGCTATACCTAAATATATTTCGGGGAGAACCAGATATCTCTGAGTTTGATTAGCCTTTCACTCCGACCCACAGGTCATCCGCCCAGTTTTCAACCTAGGTCGGTTCGGTCCTTCACGGGGTCTTACCCCCGCTTCAACCTGCCCATGGGTAGATCACTCAGTTTCGGGTCTACCTCCAACGACTAGACGCCCTATTCAGACTCGCTTTCGCTACGGCTCCGTTTCCTTAACCTTGCCGTTGAAGAGTAACTCGCTGGCTCGTTATGCAAAAAGCACGCCGTCACATTCCGAAGAATGCTCCGACCGCTTGTAAGCACACGGTTTCAGGTACTATTTCACTCCCCTTCCGGGGTACTTTTCACCTTTCCCTCACGGTACTAGTTCACTATCGGTCGCCAAGGAGTACTTAGCCTTACGGGGTGGTCCCCGCGGGTTCCGACCGGGTTTCCCGTGCCCGGCCGTACTCAGGAACCTGATAAGGAAGACCGAATGCTTTCGCCTACAGGACCATTACCCTCTGTGGTGTGGCTTTCCATCCACTTCGGCTAACAGACGGTTTTGTAACTTCCCGACCCGCCGGCAGACGGATCAAATCAGGCCCTACAACACCACTGCGACAACGACTGCCGTCTTGACATCGCAATGGTTTGGGCTCTTCCCTTTTCGCTCGCCACTACTCAGGGAGTCGAGGTTTCTTTCCTTTCCTCCCGGTACTAAGATGTTTCAGTTCCCGGGCTTGCCATTACCCAGCCTATGTATTCAGCTGGGAACACGCGCGCATTAGCGGGATCAAAGGTTGGTCAGCACCTCCCCCGCGCTTATCGCAGCCGCCCACGTCCTTCATCGGCTCTTGGCGCCAAGGCATCCACCGTGTGCTCTTGTTCTCTTGATCGAAAAGAACACGTTATGTGCCGCTATGGAGTTTTCAAGGTGCGCGTGGGCGGGCGCCCACGAGAAAACGCCCAACGTCGCGGGCGGTCTCTCAAAACTCAGCAGCATGCAGACGTCGAGGTCGACATGGTTTCTAGGCGAGTCGAGTCACCGGACGGCTGATTCGCCATCAACGGGCTCGGCGCCTACCGGAGTAAGAGCTCCGGCATTCCCTAGAAAGGAGGTGATCCAGCCACAGCTTCCGCTACGGCTACCTTGTTACGACTTCACCCCAATCATCGACCCTACCTTCGACGGCTCCCTCCCTTGCGGGTTAGGCCACCGGCTTCGGGTATTGCCAACTTTCGTGGTGTGACGGGCGGTGTGTACAAGGCCCGGGAACATATTCACCGCGGCGTTGCTGATCCGCGATTACTAGCAACTCCGCCTTCATGGAGGCGAGTTTCAGCCTCCAATCCGAACCGGGACCGGCTTTTTGGGATTCGCTCACCCTCGCAGGTTTGCAGCCCTTTGTACCGGCCAATGTAGCACGTTTGTAGCCCAGGACATAAGGGGCATGATGACTTGACCTCATCCCCACCTTCCTCCGATTTGTCACCGGCAGTTTCCCATGAGTCCCCGTCTTTCACGCTGGCAACATGGGATAGGGGTTGCGCTCGTTGCGGGACTTAACCCAACATCTCACGACACGAGCTGACGACAGCCATGCACCACCTGTGCACGAGCCCCGAAGGGCTGCCGTATTTCTACGACATTCCCGTGCATGTCAAGCCCTGGTAAGGTTCTTCGCGTCGCGTCGAATTAAACAACATGCTCCGCTGCTT
>VAXU01000168.1 GCA_005885125.1 Actinomycetota bacterium | reverse complement strand
TCCGGCTCCTCGTCGAGAACGTCCATGATCTTGTCGAGCGCGGCCGTTGCGGAGAGGAACGTGTTGTAGAGCTGCGACAGCTGCTGGATCGGATCGAAGAAGTTCTGCACGTACAGCATGAAGGCGAACAGCGTTCCGATCGTGACGTCGCCCTGGAAGTACAGATGGCCGCCGTAGCCGAGCACGACCGCGAGCGCGATCGACGACAGCAGATCCACGAACGGGAAGTAGAGGCCGTTCAGCACCACCGTCTCCTGGTTCGACTCGCGGTAGCGCTCGCTCACCTCACGGAAGTTGCGGATGTTGCGCTGCTCGCGCGTGAACGCCTGCACGACGCGCATCCCCGCGATGTCCTCGGCGAGGGTTGCGGTCACGAGGCCGAGCCGCTCCCGCACCGCGCGGTAGGCGCGCGCGGAGCGCTTGCGGAAGATCACGGTCCCGACGCTCATCGCCGGGATCACGGTCAGGGTCGCGAGCGCGAGCCGCCAGTCGAGGACGAAGAGCAGGATCGCCGTGCCGACGAGCGTGAGCGTGTTTTGAACGAGGCTCGTGACGCCGTCGGTGACGAGCTGATCCAGCGCCTCGACGTCGTTCGTCAGGCGGCTGATGATCATGCCCGCGCGATTGCGCTCGTAGAAGCCGAGCGAGAGCCGCTGCAGGTGGCCGAACAGCTTGTTTCGCAGGTCGGCGAGGATCCGCTCTCCGACCCAGCCGGTGAGGTAGGTCTGCACGTAGCTCATGCCCCAGTTCGCGAGCCCTGCGACCAGGAACGCTCCGACGATCCACCAGAGCTTCGTGAGATCGTGCCGGCGGATCCCGTCGTCGACTGCGTACTTCGACAGGAAGGGCGGCGCGAGCGCCGTCGCTGTCGCCGCTAGCAGCGAGAAGATCGACAGCGTGGTGCGCACCTTGTAGGGCGCGGCGAGCCGGGCCAGCGCCGCAATACGCCGGCGGGTGCGCGCCCACGACCAATCCTCGACCTTGGCCCCGCGCTCGCTCATCAGGTGGCCGCCCGCTTGCCACACCCTCATTGCGCGCACCCCTTCTCAGGTACACGCGCGCGCGCGACCCCCACCCTCGATGGGTGGGGACGACACCCACCACCCACGACATCGACGATACCGGACGAGGTCGTACGCGTCTGTGCCGGTTCTGCGCCAACACGAGTCGAAAGGGAACGCGTTGTCACGATGCCGCCTCCAGCGGTTGGCGGCCGCCGCGCGCTTCGACGGCGTCCGCGAACTGGCGCTCGAGCAGCCCGTGCTCGTAGATGTCGCGGTAGACCACGCTCGTCTCCAGCAGATCGTCATGTGTTCCACGCGCTGCGATCCGGCCGTCATCGAGGACGACGATCTCGTCCGCAAGCGCGATCGTCGACAGCCGGTGCGCGATGATCAGCGTCGTCCGCCCCTTCATCGCCTCGCGCAGTCCGAGCCGAATCCGGGCCTCGGTCGTCGCGTCGACGGAGGCGGTCGCGTCGTCGAGGATCAGAATGCGTGGATCGACAGCGAGGGCGCGTGCGATCGCGAGCCGCTGCCGCTGACCGCCCGAGAGCGTGATGCCGCGCTCGCCGATCACCGTGTCGTAGCCCTCTGGCAACCGCTCGACGAACTCGTGCGCCTGTGCCAGTCGCGCGACGTGCTCGACCTCCTCGTCGCTCAGCTCGGGGGCACCGAACATGATGTTCTCGCGCACGCTGGCGGAGAAGAGGAACGGATCCTGCGAGATGACACCGATCGCGCGCCGGAGCGACGTGAGCTTCACGTCGCGTACGTCGACGCCGTCGAGCACCACGCGCCCCACGGTTGCGTCGTAGAAGCGTGGGACGAGAGACGTGAGCGTCGTTTTGCCGGAACCGGTGTGCCCGATGAGCGCGATCGTGCGCCCCGGGGGAACGTCGAGGCCGATTCCGGCGAGCACCGGCTGATCCGACATGTACTCGAACGTCACGCTCTCGAATCTGAGGTGACCCCCGCCGGGCGGAAGCTCGACCGCCGTCGGACTGTCCGCGATCTCCTCCGGCTCGTCCATGACCTGGAAGATCCGCTCGCCGGAGGCGGTTGCGCGTTGGGCCTGCCCGATCCACATGCCGAGCGAGCGGAGCGGCATGACGAGCATGCCGAGGTAGAGGTTGAACGCGACGAAACCGCCGACCGTCAGCTGGCCGTTCGTGACCATGCGCGCACCGACGAGCAACACCGCGCCCTGGGCGACCAACGGAATCCAGGAGATGAGCGGGACGTAGAGCGCGCGCTGCCGGTTCGCCCTGATCGTCTGTCCGAACACCGCCTCGGAGCGGCGCTCGAACTTCGCCTGCTCCTGCGGCTCCTGGGCGAACGACTTGACGACGTGGACGCCGACGATGTTCTCCTCCGCGACCGTCGCGACATCTGCGAGTTTCTGCTGCACGTCGCGCAACGTGGGATGGGAGACGTGGCTGTACCGGTACGCGAGCATAACGAGCACAGGGGTGATCGCGAGCGCGATCAACGCGAGCTTCCACTGGAAGACGAACAACACAGCGGTCACCGACAACACCGTGAGCACGTTCTGGAACAGGAAGATCAAGCCGTAGCCGAGGAAAAAGCGAACGCCCTGCAGGTCGACGGTCGCCCGCGACATGAGCTGTCCTGTCTGGTGGCGGTCGTAGAAGCCGAACGACAGTCGCACGAGGTGCGCGTACAGACCCTGACGCAGGTCCATCTCGACGGCGAGGGCCTGCTTCCCGGAGATGAGTCTGCGCCCGGACATCAGCGCCGCCCGCACGATCCCCAGGCCGACGATCGCCCAGACGTAGAGCCAGAGCTTGTGCGAGTCGTGGGGACGAAGCGCTCCGTCGATGATGTTCTTCGTCACCCAGATGACCGCGATCTGCGCCGCCTGCGATGCCACGGCGAGGAAAATCGAGACGGCAAGCGAGACCTTGTACGGTCTGAGGAATCCGAGCAGCCGAACGAAGGTCCGGCGATACGGAACCGCGCTCACCTTCGAAATCTAGCCGCGGAGCAGGCCGCTGAGCTCTGCGCGGACGAGCTCGGCCGCCTTCGCGGTCAGCTCACGATTGGCCGGTGAGTTGAGCCAGCCGCTCGCGCCGGAGGGGTGCGGAAGCGGGATCGCAGTGGCACCGTCGAGGTCGTAGCGGCTGCCGATGCACGATGCCAGGCCGGTGATCCCGAGCAAGCGGCGGATCGCGAGGCCTCCGACCGGGACGATCAGCTTCGGGCGCAGGATGCGCAATTCCCACTCCGACCAGAAGGCGCAAAGCTCCTGCTCTCGCGGCGTCGGCGTTCGGTCGCCGCGACCGGACGGGGCGCGGCCGGGATAGCAGCGCGTGACCGACGCGCAGTAGAACGTCGCGTAGAACTCGTCCTCGTCGAGGTCGAGCCAGCGGCGAAGCGTCTGGCCCGCGCGACCGCGCCACGGCCGCCGTTCCTGCCCTTCGACGATTCCCGGTGCCTGGCCGTACATGTACGCCCGCTGGCGGAGGTGCTCGTTGCGCACGGGCCACGATTCGAGCGGGAACCCCGCCTCGATGCAGGCGCGGCAGGCTTGAAGGTCGCGCTGCAGCGACGCAAGGGAGCGGTACGACGCGCGCCGGTCGTGGTAGACCCTCACGGCTCCTAGAGTACGTCCGTGCAGCTGCCACTCGAGTCCGTCCCGAACTTCTCGGAAGGGCGCGACGCCCGAACGATCGAGGCGCTGCGCCAGGCGCTCGAGACGCATGCGGAGGTCCTCGACGTGCACGCCGACGCGGACCACAACCGCTCGGTGTTCACCGTTGTCGGGGAGGACGATGCGCTGGTCGATGCGCTCGTCGCTGCAGTCGCGTGCGCGCGCGAGCGAATCGACCTTCGACGCCACGACGGAGCGCATCCGCGGATCGGCGCGGCGGATGTCGTGCCCGTCGTTCCGCTCCGTCCCGATCAGCGCGAGCGCGCGCGTGCCGCTGCGGGACGCATTGCCGAGCGCGTGGGGAGCGAGCTGGCGCTGCCGGTGTTCCTGTACGGGGACCTCGCGCCGGGGCGAGGACCGGCGTTCTTCCGTACGGGCGGAACCGAAGAGCTGCAGCGCCGGATCGACGCCGGCGAGCTCTCTCCCGACTTCGGTCCCTCGAAGCTGGATGCGCGCGCAGGCGGCGTCATCGTCGGCGCCCGCCGGCCGCTGATTGCGTTCAACGTCAACCTGGCAACCGACGACGCCGGCGTCGCGCGCTCGATCGCGTCTGTGGTGCGCGAGCAGGGCGGCGGCTTTCCCGGGGTGCGCGCCCTCGGGCTTGCGCTCCCGCGTGCGGGCCACGCGCAGGTGAGTATGAACGTCGAGGACTACGAGGCCTCCGCGCTGCACGAGATCCTGGCGCGCGTCGAAGCCGAAGCAGCGGCGCGCGGCGCCGAGGTGTCCGGTTCCGAGCTCGTCGGCTTGATGCCCGCTGCGGCCGCCGCCGCGGCTGCGGGAGCGATGCTCAGGATCGAGGGCTTTGCGCCGTCGCGCCTGCTCGAGCTGCGACTGCTCGAGCGGTGATCGCACCGGCGACGCCGACGAGCGGGATCGCGACCGCCGCTCCGGCGAACACGGTGCGAGGCGAGAGGAAGACGAAGAGCGGTGCGACGAGGAGCAGGCCGGCGGCATGGGCGCCGCGGTGGATGAGCGAGATCAGGCCCATCACGCGGCCGAGTGTGCGGTCGGGGACCGTTTCCTGCGCCGCCGGGTTGACGACGCGCGGCGAAAGTCCGTACGGCGCAGCAGCGCGAGCGCGCGATCGCGCGGCGGGACAGCTTCCGATTGAACGTCAGCGGCAGTGATTCCGACGGGATCTGCGATCTCGGGATTTTCCCGTTACGGCCGGAGCTAGACTGGCCGCACATGGCCCAGGCGACCGCGATCCGCCTGACCGGAGACGACCTTCGCGTCGCGGACGTCTGGACGGTCGCCGTCGAGGGGGCGCCGGCCGAGTTGAGCGACTCGTCGCGGGAACGCATGCGAGCGGCGCGCGAGCTCGTGGAACGGTCGGCCCACGGAGCCAGCGAGCACACCTACGGGGTCAACACCGGCTTCGGCCGCTTCGTGTCGCGGTCGATCCCCGAGGAGCTGACGGAAGAGCTGCAGGTCCGGCTGCTCCGCAGCCATGCGTGCGGCGTCGGCGAGCTCTATCCCGACGAGATTGTCCGCGCGGCGCTGGTGCTGCGTGCGAATGCGCTCGCGAAGGGAACCTCGGGTGCGCGCGTCGAGCTCGTCGAGGCGCTGCTTGCGTGCCTGAACGGCGGCCTGCTGCCGCACGTTCCCAGTCGCGGCTCGGTGGGAGCGAGTGGCGATCTCGCTCCGCTCGCGCACCTCGCGCTGCCGCTGATCGGCGAGGGCCGCGCGTGGTTCGACGGCGAGCTCCTCGACGGCGGCGCCGCACTCGCTGCCGCAGGGCTCGAGCCTATTCGGCTCGCTGCGAAGGAAGGGCTCTCGCTGATCAACGGCACGCAGTTCATGTCGGCGCTCGGGGCCCTCGGCCTCGTGCGCGCGCGACGGCTGTCGCAAGTCGCCGACCTCGCATGCGCGTTTCGGCCGCCAACGTCCTCCGTCTGCTCGAGGGCTCTGCGATCAACGAGGCGCACAAATGGTGCGACAAGGTGCAGGACGCGTACTCGCTGCGATGCGCGCCGCAGGTGCACGGAGCCGCACGCGACCTCCTCGACTACGTCGACTACACGGTGTCGGTGGAGCTGAACGCCGCCACGGACAACCCGCTCGTCCTCGTCGAGGAAGAGGCGCTCGTGTCGAACGGGAACTTTCACGGGCAGCCGCTCGCATTCGCACTCGACGCGCTGGCGATGGCGGTGTCGGAGCTCGCGAACATCTCGGAGCGGCGGCTGGAGCGGCTCGTGAATCCGAACCTGTCCGACGGCCTACCTGCGTTCCTGACCACGGACGGTGGCTTGAATTCCGGCTTCATGATCCCGCAGTACGTCGCTGCGTCGCTGGTGAGCGAGAACAAGAGCCTGTGTCATCCCGCGAGCGTCGATTCGATTCCGACGAGCGCCGGCCAGGAGGATCACGTCTCGATGGGGAACGCTTCCGGACTTAAGGCGTGGCAAGTGCTTGCAAACGCCGAGAGCGCGCTCGCGATCGAGCTGCTCGCGGGCGCACAGGCGGTCGAGTTTCTGGCGCCGCTTCAGCCCGGAGTGGGCGTCGGCGCGACGCGTGCTCGCGTTCGAACCATCTCCGACCGGCTCGGCGACGACCGCCCGCTTTCACCGGACATCGAGGCCGTCGCGACTGCAATCCGCGACGGCTCCCTCATCGGTGCGGTCGAAGCCGAGGTGGGGGAGCTGGCGTGAGCGCCACCCGTTCGCTCGCCGCGACCGTCGACGCGCTGTGCGGCGACCTCGGGTCGATCCGCGCACCGCGCGGGACCGAGCTGACTGCGCGCTCATGGTCGACGGAGGCGCCCCTCCGAATGTTGCTCAACAACCTCGATCCGGAGGTCGCGGAGCGCCCGCAGGAGCTCGTCGTCTACGGCGGCTCCGGGAAGGCGGCGCGCAACCCCGAAGCGCTGCGCGCGATCGTCGCGTCTCTGATCGAGCTCCGCGAGGACGAGACGCTCCTCGTCCAGAGCGGCAAGCCCGTCGGTGTGTTTCGCACGCACCCGGGTGCGCCGCGCGTGCTGATCGCGAACTCGCTGCTCGTTCCCCGCTGGGCGACGTGGGACGAGTTCCGCCGGCTCGAGGCGGCGGGTCTCACCATGTACGGCCAGATGACTGCCGGCTCGTGGATCTACATCGGTTCGCAGGGCATCCTGCAGGGGACGTACCAGACGTTCGCCGCAGCCGGCGAGAAACACTTCGGCACGTCCGATTTGAGCGGCCGCACGATCCTGACGGCTGGTCTGGGCGGGATGGGCGGCGCGCAGCCGCTCGCCGGCACCATGGCGGGTGCGGCGATTCTCTGCGTCGAGGTCGATCCAGTGCGGATCGAGCGGCGTCTGGCAACGCGCTACCTCGACGAGGCGGCCGACTCGCTCGACGATGCGCTCGAGCGCGTACAGCGCGCGGCGTCGGAGCGTCGTCCGTTGTCGGTCGGCCTGCTGGGGAATGCGGCAGACGTGGTGCCGGAGCTCGCGCGGCGCGGCGAGATGTTCGACCTCGTCACGGATCAGACCGCGGCGCACGACCCGCTCAACGGCTACGTCCCCTCAGGACTGTCGGCCGGGGACGCAGCGGCGTTGCGGGTGTCCGATCCGGACGGGTACGTGCAGCGCGCACGCGAGTCGATCGTCCGCCATGTGGAGGGGATGCTCGAGTTCGTCCGACTCGGAAGCTATGTTTTCGATTATGGCAACAACCTCAGAGGTGAGGCACGTGAAGGTGGGCTGACGGAGGCCTTCTCATACCCGGGCTTTGTCCCGGCCTATATTCGGCCGCTCTTCTGCCGCGGTGTCGGGCCGTTTCGGTGGGCCGCATTGTCGGGCGACCCAGCGGATATCTCGGCGATCGACCGGACGCTGAAGGAGCTCTTCCCCGACGACCCGCTCCTTCAGCGCTGGCTCGAGCTTGCGCCCGAGCGTGTCGCCTATCAGGGCCTGCCGGCCCGGATCTGCTGGCTCGGCTATGGCGACCGTGCGAAGGCGGGGCTGGCGATCAACGAGCTCGTCCGTTCGGGCGACGTCAAGGCTCCGGTGGTGATCGGGCGGGATCACCTGGATAGCGGCTCCGTTGCCTCGCCGTTTCGCGAGACGGAAGCGATGCAAGACGGGTCCGACGCGATCGCAGACTGGCCGATCCTGAACGCCTTGATCAACGTCGCCGCGGGCGCGACGTGGGTCAGCGTGCACCACGGCGGCGGCGTCGGGATCGGCAACGCGATTCACGCGGGCATGGTCGTCGTCGCAGACGGGACCGACGAGATGGGCGAGCGTCTCGAGCGCGTGCTCACCACCGACCCGGGCACCGGTGTCCTTCGCCATGCCGACGCCGGGTACGACGAGGCGCTCGACGCGGCCGCACAGCACGAGCTCGACCTGCCGATGCAGCGATTCGCGACGGAGGAATGAGCGCAGACGGCGGGCCGCGCCGCCTGCTCATCCGCGACCTCGCTCAGCTCGCCACGCCCGCAGGTCGCGGTGCGCCGCTCCGCGGCGTGGAGCTCGGCCGTGTCGACGTGCTCGAGGATGCGTTCCTGCTGTGCGACGACGGCGTCGTTGCCGGCGTCGGGCGCATGCACGACCTCGAGCCGCTTGCCGGCGACGTGGATGAGCTCGACGGGCGCGGGCTGTGCGCGGTCCCGGGCCTTGTCGACTGCCACACGCATGCGTGCTTCGCGGGCGACCGCGTCGAGGAGTTCGCGCTTCGCGCGTCCGGCGCCACCTACGAGGAGCTGCATGCGAGCGGCGGCGGGATCATGTCCACGGTGCGCGCCACGCGTGCGGCCGGCGGGGAGGAGCTCGTCCGTGCGGTGCGGCGGCACGGGCGATGGATGCTGCGCGCGGGCACGACGACGTTCGAGGCGAAATCCGGTTACGGCCTCGATCTCGAGACTGAGCTCGCGTCGCTGCAAGCGATCCGCGAAGGCGGCGGCGTGGCGACGTGGCTCGGCGCGCACGCGCTCCCGCCCGAGTTCGACGATGCGGACGCGTATCTCGACTTCGCGCTCCGCGAGGTCTTGCCGCGCGCTGCGGAGCTTGCCGAGGCAGCCGATGTCTTCGTGGAACGAGGCGCCTTCGACGTCGCGCAGGCTCGGCGCTACCTCGAGGCATGCCGCGGGGCAGGGCTGGCGCTCCGCCTTCACGGAGACCAGTTCACGGAACAGGGCGCCGTCGAGCTGGCGATCGAGCTCGGAGCGCGATCGGTCGACCACCTCGAGGCAACGGGCGACCGCGGCGTCTCCCAGCTCGCGGATAGCGCCGTCGTCGGCGTGCTCCTGCCGGCCAGCGCGCTGTTCCTCGGCCGGCCGATGCCGCCCGCGCGCGCGCTCGTCGCTGCGGGCGCCGCCGTCGCACTGGCGACCGACTTCAACCCCGGCAGCGCCTTTTGCGAGAGCCTGCCCCTCGTCTGCTCGCTGGCGGCCACGCAGCTGCAGCTGTCGCCGGCCGAAGCGCTGACGGCGTGCACGGTCAACGCAGCCCACGTCCTCGGCCGCGCGGACCGGCTTGGCCGCCTGGCCCAGGGCTACGCGGCCGACGTCGTCCTGCTCAACGCGCCGGACTGGCGGTACCTCGCCTACCACCTGGGCGGCGACGTCGTGTCCCAGGTGGTCGTCGCAGGCGTGCCGGTGGAGTTACCCTAAGAGCGATGCCGACAAGAAAGCAGCGGCGCCGCCAAGAGAAGACGCGGCGCCACGAATGGGAGTACGTCTACGTCGACGACGAGGGGAACGAGGTCGACGTAGCCCCTGAGGACGTGGCCGCTTCCACGAACGGTCGAGCACAGCCGCGCGAACGGAAATCGCAAACGAGGAAAGGCGCGCAGACCCGGCGTCCCGGTCGGACGATCGAGCCGCCCTCCTGGCGGCGCGTCGGGAAGCGCGGACTGATGATCGGGCCCGTCGTCGTGATCGCGATGTTGCTGCTGAACCGCAACCTCCCCATGGCGCAACGAGTCGTCCCCGCGGTCATCATGCTCGCGTTCTTCCTCCCGTTCAGCTACTTCACCGACTCGGTCGCGTACCGCATGTACCGGAAGCGAATGGACCGCGCGTCCGGCGGCGGCGCGCGCGGCGCCAAAAGCTAGGCGCTCTTCTCCTCGCCCCGGAAGTGGCCTTCTCCGGGCCACGGCGCCAGGACGAGCAGGATCCGCGCGCCCTCGTCGCTCGAGATCGAGCGCCGTTCGTCGATGGCGAACGAGAAGAAGGAACCCGTCCCGCCCTCGACGGTCTCGCCGCCGCTGTGGACGCGGATCGACCCGTCCACCACGGCCACGAGCGCGCACTCCTTGACCTGATGGTCCCCAAGCTCCTGACCGGGATCGAGCACGATCAACACGGCACGCGCCGCGTCATCGGAGCGAAGCACGACGGGTGACCGGCTCCCGCCGGGCGCCTCGATCTCGCGCAAGTTCCAACTCTGCACGGACGCGATCATAAACGTGCCGTGGAAGTAGACTCACCTGCCCGTGAGCCTCGCCGTCAACCGCTACGAGCTCGGCCCGATCGGGACGAACGGCTATCTCGTCCGCGAGACTCCTGACGCGACCGAGGCCGTCGTCGTCGATCCGGGCGACGCGGCGCCGCTCCAGTCCGAGTTGGAGCGCCTAGGCGCGCGGTGTGCCGCGATCCTGATCACGCATGGTCACTGGGACCACCTCGTCGGAGTCGCCGACCTCGCCGACGCGACGGGAGCCCCGGTCCACATGGCGGCAGACGAGCGGATGCTGCTCGAAGACGCCGCCCGCTGGGCGCCGGCCTTTGCACAGCTCCGGCCGTACACGCCCGACGTGCTCCTCGACGGGGACGAGACGCTCGAGCTCGCAGGCATCACGTTCGAGACGCTGCGCGTTCCCGGCCACTCGCCGGCACACCTCGCCTACTACGCCGACGGCTGCCTGTTCTCTGGGGACGTCCTGTTCGCCGGCTCGGTCGGCCGCACGGACCTCCCAGGCGCCAAGTGGGAAACGCTCGTCGACTCGATCCGCATCCTCGCCGACCGGTTCCCGCCCGAGACGACGGTCTACCCGGGACACGGGCCGGAGACGACGCTCGGGGCCGAGCTCGAACGCAATCCGTTTCTCGCCGAACTGCGCGCGTGATCGAGCGACCTCGCGGGACCCACGACGTCCTTCCGGACGAGCAGCCGCTCTGGCGGCACGTCACCGGCACGGCCGAGGCGCTGTGCGCGATCTACGGCTACCGCCCGATCCAGACGCCGGTGTTCGAAGACACCGAGCTCTTCCAGCGCACGTCCGGGCAAGGATCGGACGTCGTGCAGAAGGAGATGTACACCTTTGCGGATCGCAGCGGCCGTTCGCTCACGCTTCGCCCGGAAGCGACCGCGCCGATCGCCCGCGCATACGTGGAGCACGGGATGCACCGCCTCCCGCAACCGGTGAAGCTCTACACGATCGCATCGTGTTACCGCTATGCGACGCCTCAGCGCGGCCGCTACCGGGAGCACTTTCAACTGTCCGTCGAGGCAATCGGCTCGGACGATCCGCTCGTCGACGCGGAGATCGTCCAGTTGTACGACGAGTTCCTGCGCCGGCTCGGCGTGACGGAGTATCAGCTCGAGCTGAACTCGATCGGCGACCGCAACTGCCGGCCCGCCTACGTCGAGAAGCTCGTGCAATGGCTCGACGAACACGACGACGTTCTCGACGACGAGGCGCGTCAAAAGCGGGCTACGACTCCGCTCCGCGTCTTCGACGTCGACAACCCGCGCGTGCGGGAGGCGCTGCAGGCAGCACCGAAGATCGGCGAGTCCCTCTGCGACGAGTGCCGCGAGCACTTCAGTGCGGTCCGCGCGGCCCTCGACGCGTACGGCGTCGGCTATACGATCCAGCCCACGCTGGTCCGCGGGCTGGACTACTACACGCGGACGACCTGGGAGTTCGTTGGCCCGGAGGGGGGCGCGCAGTCGACGATCTCCGGCGGCGGGCGCTACGACTACCTGGTCGAGGAGATCGGTGGGCCACCGACTCCGGGCGTCGGCTTCGGCGCCGGGATCGAACGCCTGCTCCTCGCGCTCGCAGGCCGCGAGCCCGAGCTGACGGAGGGCATCGATGTCTTCTTCGTCTGCGACGCCGCCGCCGACCGCGAGCGCGTCCTTCCACTGCTCGCCGAGCTGCGCAGGCGCGGGCTCAAGGCCGATCTCGACTACGCGGCACGATCGCGTAAGGGACAGATCACGCAGGCCGGACGGCTCGGAGCCGGCTGGACCGTAATCGTCGACGGCGCACAGGCAACCGTCCGCGAGCAGGGCAAAGAGGATTGGACGACGCCGCTCGACGCGCTGGTGGAGACGATCGCCGGTTGACTGCCTGGCGCGACATCGGGTGCGGCGAGCTTCGGCCCGAGCACGTCGGGAGCCAGGTCACCGTGGCAGGCTGGACCGCACGGCGCCGCGATCACGGCGGTCTCGTCTTCGTCGACCTACGCGACAGCTCGGGCCTGTGCCAGCTCGTCATCAACCCCGAGCAGGCGCCCGAGGCGCACGCCGCCGCGCACGACGTACGGAACGAATTCGTCCTCCAGGCGACCGGCGCCGTCGTCCGGCGCGCCCCCGAAGCTGT